>NZ_CP014517.1:0-300000 GCF_001577265.1 Variovorax sp. PAMC 28711
AGCTTCGGCGTCGGCGCAGACATCAACGACCCACGTGTCGTTCGCAAATACGAATCGGGGGCGGCGGCTGGTGTCGACGGCCAACGACTACGCGCGCTTCCTGCAGATGCTGCTGAACGGCGGCGCCTCGACGGAAAGCGCTACCTCGGCCCGCGCACGCTGGCGCTGATGACGTCCGACCATTCGAACGCCGGTGCCGGCATCACGCCCGGCCCGCTGTACCTGCCGGGCGCGGCTACGTTTCGGGCTCGGGTTCGCGGTGCGCCGCACCGACGGCGAGGCGCCCTACCCCTCGGCGGCCGGCGAATACAACTGGGGCGGCGCAGGCGGCACCTACATGTGGGTCGATCCGAAGAACGACATGTTCGTCGTGCTGATGCTGCAGTCGCCCAAGTACCGCGTGCATTACCGGACCCTCACGCGCAACATGGTTTACGCCGCGTTTGAAGTAGCCCCGCGGTCGCAGGTGGATGGTCGATGGGTAAATTGAACGGCTGAACCCGTCTGTCATGAGCCCACACGTCATCATTCCTGTTACCGAGATCGGTCGCGCGCGCAGCGTCGCCACGCCGCTGGGCGACGTGCCCGCCACCGGCCTGCTGCGCGACCAGCTCGGCAGGCCGCTGACCGACCTGCGCATCAGCGTCACCGACCGCTGCAACTTCCGCTGCAGCTACTGCATGCCGAAGGACGTGTTCAACAAGGACTACGACTACCTGCCGCACAGCGCGCTGTTGAGTTTCGAGGAGATCACGCGTCTGGCGCGGCTCTTCACGCAGCACGGCACGCGCAAGATCCGACTGACCGGCGGCGAGCCGCTGCTGCGCAAAAACATCGAACTGCTCATAGAGCAGCTGGCGCAGATCCGCACGCCCGACGGCGCGCCGCTCGACCTCACGCTCACGACCAACGGCTCGCTGCTCAAGCGCAAGGCCGCGGCGCTCAAGGCCGCGGGCCTGAACCGCGTGACGGTGAGCCTCGACGGCCTCGACGACGCCGTGTTCCGCGCGATGAACGACGTCGACTTTCCGGTGGCCGACGTGCTCGCCGGGATCGAGGCCGCGCACGCGGCAGGGCTCGGCCCGATCAAAATCAACATGGTGGTCAAGCGCGGTACCAACGACCAGGAAATCCTGCCGATGGCGCGGCATTTCCGGAACACCGGCGTGGTGCTTCGCTTCATCGAATACATGGATGTCGGCGCCACCAACGGCTGGCGCATGGACGAGGTGATGCCGTCGTCGGACGTCGTCGCGCGCATCGCCGCCGAGTTTGCGCTCGCACCGCTGCAGGCCAGCGCGCCGGGCGAGACCGCGCAGCGCTGGGCGTACGCCGATGGTGGCGGTGAAATCGGCGTCATCAGCAGCGTGACGCAAGCCTTTTGCCAGGACTGCAGCCGCGCACGTCTCTCGACCGAAGGCCAGCTCTACCTGTGCCTCTTCGCGCACCGCGGGCACGACCTCAAACCACTGCTGCGCGGCAACGCGAGCGACCAGCAGATCCTCTCCAGCATCGGTCACATCTGGCAGGGCCGCGCCGATCGCTACTCCGAACTTCGCGCTCTGCGCGGACCCGATACGGCACTGCCGGCCGATTCGCCACGCCGTGTCGAGATGAGCTACATCGGCGGATGACGCCCATCGATCCGCGCCACGACATCACCGGCCTGGTGCTGGCCGGCGGCCGCGGAACCCGCATGGGCGGCCTCGACAAGGGGCTGCAATATTTCGAGGGCGAGCCGCTCGCGCTGCGCGCGCTGCAGCGTCTCGCGCCGCAGATCTGGACCACGCTGCTGAGCGCCAACCGCAACACGCTCACCTACGAGTTTTTCGGAGCGCCGGTCGTCTCCGACAACGTATCGGACTACCCGGGCCCGCTGGCCGGCTTCCTCGTCGGCCTCGCGCATTGCAGGACACCCTGTCTGCTCACCGTGCCTTGCGACGCCCCGCGCTTTCCGCTCGATCTCGCCCGGCGCCTGACCGACGCGCTCAACGCCGACGACGCTGACATCGCGATGGTCAGCGCGCCCGAAGTCCAACCGGGAGGTCACGTCGTGCTGCGACCGCAACCTGTGTTCTGCCTTTTGCGCAACACGCTGCGCGACAGCCTCGATCAGTTCGTGCACGGAGGCGGTCGCAAGGTGTCGGCATGGACCGCGATGCACCGCACGGTGCAGGTGCCCTTCGATCGTCCGGGCGACGCACCCGATGCCTTCTTCAACGTCAACACGCTGGCCGAACTGCAGGCGCTGGAACGCAGATGAGCCGGGTGAACGACCTGACTGCGGCACTCGGCCAGCACCACCCGGAAGCCATGCGGGTCGATGAGGTGCATGCTTTCCTCTCGCAGCTCGTCGCGCCACTGGTGCTGACTCAAAGCCAGAGCATCCCGCTGCGCGAAGCGCTCGGGCGCGTGCTCGCAGACGACATCGTTTCGCCGGTGAGCGTGCCGCCGCACGACAACTCGGCGATGGACGGATACGCCTTCGACGGCGCGTTGCTGCCAGCCGATGCCGGTGCCGCGCTGAGCCTGCCGATCGTCGGGAAGGCGCTGGCCGGCAGCTGCTGGCGCGCCGGCGACGCACCGGCCGGTGCGGTGCGCATCATGACCGGCGCGATGATGCCGCCCGGCCTTGACACCGTCGTGCCGCAGGAGTTGTGCGTGGTCGACGGCGACCGCGTGGGTTTCCCGGTGGCGGCTTTGCGCCGCGGCGCCAACCGCCGGCGTGCCGGCGAAGACCTGATGCAGGGACGACCGGCCCTGCGACGCGGCGAACGCCTGTCGCCGGCGGCCCTCGGCATGGTCGCGAGCCTCGGACTGCCGATGGTGTCGGCGCTGCGTCGGCTGCGCGTGGCGTGCTTTTCGACGGGTGACGAAATCCTGAGCCTGGGCGATGCGCCGCGTGAAGGCGCCGTGTACGACAGCAACCGCTACACCTTGTTCGGCGTGCTCACCCAGCTCGGCTGCGACGTCGTCGAACTGGGCGTCGTGCGGGACGACCCGGTGGCGCTCACCGATGCGCTGCGCCGCGCCGCAATGGAAGCTGACGTGGTCCTCACCACCGGCGGCGTCAGCGCTGGCGAAGCCGATCACACGCGCGAGGTGATGGCAAGCCTCGGCGACGTGGTGTTTTGGGGCATCGCGATGCGGCCGGGCCGCCCGATGGCCGTCGGCTTGCTCCCCCGAAATGCCCCTGCGCCCATCGATCACGACAATGCGTTGCTGTTCGGTTTGCCGGGGAATCCGGTCGCGGCGATGGTGACTTTTCTTGCGTTCGTCCGGCCGGCGTTGCTGCAGCTGATGGGGTGTCATGCCATTGCCGCTGCGCCGCCGCCGCTGCTTCGCGCGCGAACCCTGGCGCCGATCCGCAAGAAGCCGGGTCGCACCGAGTACCAGCGCGGCCGGGTGCACACCGTGCACGGCGCACTGCCTTCGGTGCGGCCGGCGGGGCACCAGGGATCGGGCGTGCTGAGCTCGATGGTGGAAGCCAATGGCCTCGTGGTGCTGCACCACGCGCAGGGCGACGTCGCCGCGGGCGACGAGGTCGACGTCATGTTGTTCGACGGCCTGATGTAGCCATGCTGGCCGCCCGCGTCGAGCTGCTGCAGCAGATGCCGATTTTCGGTGCCATCGGTGCTGCGACGCTCGAATTCTTGCTGGCGCCCGCGGCAATCGTCGAAAAGGCCGCCGGCGATTTCTTTTTTCGAGAGGGAGATCCGGCGCAATCGATGTACGTGCTCGAAACCGGCCGCGTGACGGTGTCCAAAAGCTGGCAAGAGCACGACTTGCTGTTGCGCCGTCTGGGTCAGGGCGATTGCTTCGGCGAGATGGCGTTGCTCGACCTCTTCCCGCGCAGTGCCTCGGTCCGGGCCGACGCGGATTGCTGCGCGATCGAGCTGACGCCGGCCAACCTGTACCGGCTGTTCGAGCGCGATGCGCCGCAATTCGCGCTCATCCAGATGAACATCGGCCGCGAGATCAGCCGCCGCCTGCGGATCACGGACGAGCTGCTTTTCCGCGCCCGCATGGGGGACCTTCCTGCCACGCCCGAGCGCATCGGAAAGTCGACGGCCCGATAATGCGCGGCATGCACATCCCGCCCCAAGACGACTCGGCCCGACTGGCCGAACTCGATCGACTCGCCGTTCTGGACTCCGCAGAAGAGCAGGCCTACGACGACATCACGCGCATGGCAGCCGACGTCTGCGGCACGCCGATTGCGCTCATCACGCTGGTCGACGGCACCCGTCAATGGTTCAAGTCGCGCGTGGGAATGCAGGCCACGCAGACGCCCAGGGAGCACGCCTTTTGCGCTCACGCGATCCAGACGCCCGATCAGGTGATGGTCGTGACGGACGCGCAGCAGGACGACCGCTTCGTGAACAACCCGCTGGTCACCGGCGACCCGAACATCCGCTTTTACGCCGGCGCCCCGCTGGTGACCACCTCGGGCCAGGCGCTCGGAACCGTTTGCGTGATCGACACCGAGCCGCGCGACATCGATGCCGCGCAGCTCGAAACGCTGCAGTTCATGGCGCAGCAGGTGGTGGTGATGCTCGAGGAACGCGCCAGAAAGCGCTGAGGCTACCGCCGGCCGAGTGCACGCTCCACGCCCTTGTTGGCCAGCATGTCGGCGCGTTCGTTCCCCGGATCGCCCGAGTGGCCCTTGACCCAGCGCCACTCGATGGTGTGGCCGCCTTCCTGCACCAGCTTGTCGAGCTCCTTCCAGAGTTCGACGTTCTTCACCGGCTGCTTGGCCGCCGTCATCCACCCCTTGGCCTTCCAGCCCTTGATCCACTCGGTGATGCCCTGCCGCACGTACTGACTGTCGAGGTAGAGCAGCACCTTGCACGGCCGCTTGAGCGCGGCGAGGCCTTCGATCACCGCCTTCAGTTCCATGCGGTTGTTGGTGGTGGCGAGCTCGCCGCCGAACAGTTCTTTTTCGGTGGCACCCGACTTCAGCCAGGCGCCCCAGCCGCCGGGACCGGGATTGCCCTTGCAGGCGCCGTCGGTGTAGATCACAACTTCGTTCAAACTTTTTCTCTCTTCAATGATGGGGATCAGGCGCATCGCGATGCACCTTGCCGGCGATCGGCACCGGGGCCGTCGCGCGGCTCGCGGCGCGGCGCCAGTCGGCACTCAGAAGGCGCATGCCGCGCACGCGCTTCACGGCCACCAGAAAATACACCGCGCCGAGAATCGGCCACCAGCGCTCGCCGGCGTGGTCCATCCAGCGAAAGCGCTCCAGGAGATTTTCGCTGTCGACTGCGGGCCGGTAAGCGCCGAAGCGGCCCGACTCGACCTCGAAACTCAACAGGCGAAGCCAGTCGCGCATGCGCCGGAAACCGATGAACTCTCCGGCTTCCGGCAAGAACAGTTCTCCAAAGCCCAGCCGCCGATAGAGATGCGCACGACGTTGCCGCATGCCCCACAAACTGGCCGGATTCAGGCCACAGATGACCACGCGGCCTTCGGGCACCAGCACCCGCTCGACCTCGCGCAAGGTGGCGTGCGGGTCGAGGCTCAACTCCAGCGTGTGGGGAAGCACCACCAGATCGAGGCTGTTGGCTGCAAATGGAAGCGCTGAAAAATCGGTCAGCAAGGCGGAGCGGCGCGCGTGCTGCGGGTCGGACAACGCCAGCCAACGGTGCGGCATGCGGTTGGTTCGCAGACCGTCGATCTCGGCCACGCCGAGCTGCAACGCGTGGTAGCCGAACACGTCGGCCACCGCATGATCAAACTGCGCCTGCTCCCATGCCAGCAGGTAACGGCCGGGGGGAGTCTCGAACCACGCCTGCAAATCTATAATTTGACCGCTCATGACACTCGTTCCGCTGCCCGCCTTCGCCGACAACTACATCTGGATGCTGCACGACGGCCGCAACGCGATCGTGGTTGACCCGGGCCAGGCCCAACCTGTTTTCGACGCGCTGGCGCGCGACAACCTGCAACTGGCCGCGATTCTAGTCACGCACCATCACGCCGATCACACCGGTGGCGTGGCCGAACTCCATGCCGCCACCGGCGCCAAAGTCTTCGGCCCGGCGCGAGAACGCATTCCCGAACCGTTCACGCCGCTCGCCCAGGGCGATCACGTCGAAACACTCGGCCTGCGTTTCGACGTGATCGACATTCCCGGGCACACCGCCGGCCACATTGCTTTTTTCCTGCCAGCTGCGGGCGCCGAGTCCCCCTTGCTGTTCTGCGGTGATACGTTGTTCTCCGGCGGTTGCGGTCGGCTCTTCGAAGGCACGCCGACGCAGATGCTCGCTTCGCTCGACGCGCTGGCCGCGCTACCGGATGAAACACGCGTGTGTTGCGGCCACGAGTACACACTTGCTAACCTCAAGTTCGCGCGCGTCGTGGAACCGGACAACGCCGATCTGACTCACTACAACGCGCAGTGCGAATCGCTGCGCGCCCTCGGCCAACCGACACTGCCTTCGCAACTCGCGACCGAGCGCCGGATCAACCCCTTTCTTCGCAGCCGCGAAGCCACCGTCCTTCGAGCCGTACGCGCACATGCCAGACTGTCCGCCACTGCGGCCGAAGTCGAGGTGTTCGCAGGGCTGCGCCAATGGAAAAACGACTTCCGATGAAATTTCTTCTTGCTGCCTGCGTCGCAGGCGCCTTGTTGCTGGCCGGCTGTGCCACCACCACGACTCCCACCTCCACAGCCACCTCCTCGACGCCGACACCCGACGGCGGCAGCGCCAGTGCGGTGTACCCGGGGGTCCGTTGCAACCGATCACCTCGGGCCGTGCCACTTCGCTGAACGTCGCGCCGCTGGCGCCGCCCACGGACATGTGGGACCGCATTCGCCGTGGTTTCAAGATGCCGAATCTCGAGAACGACCTGGTGCGCGACCGCGAGCAGTGGTACGCGACCCGGCCCGACTACATCCAGCGCATGACCGAGCGCTCGAACAAGTACCTCTTTCACGTCGTGGAAGAACTCGAGCGGCGCAACATGCCGACCGAGCTGGCGCTGCTGCCTTACATCGAAAGCGCCTTCAACCCGCAGGCGGTGTCCAGCGCGCGCGCTGCGGGCATGTGGCAGTTCATGCCGGCCACCGGTACCGATTTCGATCTGAAGCAGAACATCTTTCGCGACGATCGCCGCGATGTGCTCCAGTCGACCCGCGCTGCGCTCGACTACCTCCAAAAACTCTACGGCATGTTCGGCGACTGGCAGCTGGCGCTGGCCGCCTACAACTGGGGCGAAGGCAGTGTCGGCCGCGCGATCGCCAAGAACCAGCGCCTCGGATTGCCGACAACCTACAGCGACCTCACGATGCCGGCCGAAACGCGCATGTACGTGCCCAAGCTGCAGGCCGTGAAGAACATCGTTGCCAATCCGCAGGCGTTCAACACCGAGCTGCCGCTGATCGCCAACCACCCGTACTTCCAGACCGTGACGCTCACGCGCGACCTCGATGTGACGCTGGCCGCCAAGCTGGCCGACGTGCGCATCGAAGACTTTCGCGCGCTCAACCCGGCCGCCCACAAGCCGGTGATCCTCGCGGCCGGCACGCCGCAGATCCTGCTGCCGTGGGACAACGCCGCCGTGTTCCAGCGTAACTTCGAGGCCTACACGCAAGGCCAGTACGCGAGCTGGACCGCCTGGACCGTCACCACCACCATGACGGTCGCCGACGCCGCCCAGCGTTCGGGCATGAGCGAGGCCGACCTTCGCTCGATCAACGCGATTCCCCCGCGCATGCTGATCAAGACCGGCTCGACGCTGATCGTGCCGCGCTCGGCCACGGTCCGCGAAGACGTGGCGGCGCTGGTGGCCGACACCGGTCACCTGAGCTTTCAGCCGGAAATCGTCACGCGCAAGACCACGGTCAAAGCCGGCCGGAACGACAGCGTGGCCAGCATCGCCCGGCGCTATCGGCTGAGCCCGTCGAACGTGGCCGAATGGAACGACGTGAAGCCCAACCACGCGTTCCAGCGCGGTTTCGGCGTGGTGGTCTATCTGCCGGTTCAGGCCGCGCGCAACGCGCGTGTCGGCACAGGCGAGGCCACAGCCGCACGCAGCAACAACCGCTCGCTGAAAGCTCAGCGCGGCGCGGGTGTTGCGCGTAGCTCGGCCGTCGTCTCCCGGCCCGAGGTCAGCGGAAAGCGCAGCAGCCGTGGTGGCACGGTCATGAAGGTTCCGGCGTCGAGCAAACAGGCGGTCGTGCGCGAAAAGCGTGGCGGTACGCCGGCTGCCAAGCCAAAGCGCTGACGAGTCGACGAGCGGCCCGGCGGGGCCTCAGAGCTTTTCTGTCTCGCCGCTCCGCGGCTGCCATTTCATCAGCCGCTTCTCGATCAGTCCGACGAGCCCGTCGAGCACCAGCGCGAAGGCCGTGAGCACCACGATGCCCGCGAAGACGGTGTTGACGTCGAAGGTGCCCTCGGCCTGCAGGATGAGGTAGCCCACGCCGCGCGCCGAGCCGAGGTATTCGCCGACCACGGCCCCGACGAAGGCCAGCCCCACTGCGGTGTGCAGGCTCGAGAACACCCAGCTGGTGGCGCTCGGCAAATACACCGTGCGCAGCAGCTGCCGCTGGTTGGCGCCCAACATCTTCGCGTTGGCCAGGACCACCGGGCTGACTTCGCGCACGCCCTGGTACACGTTGAAGAAAACGATGAAGAACACCAGCGTGACCGCGAGCGCCACCTTGCTCCAGATACCCAGCCCGAGCCACAGCGAGAAGATCGGCGCGAGGATCACGCGCGGCATCGAATTCGCAGCCTTGATGTAGGGGTCGAGGATGAGGCTCGCGGTCGGCGCCAGTGCGAGCCACAAACCGCAGACAAGACCGAGCACCGTGCCAATGACGAAGGCCAGCACCGTTTCGATCAGCGTCGTGCCCAGGTGCAGGTAGATGTCGGCGTTGCCCTTGAGTCCCTCGGGGAACAGCGGGTTCGCCGGCACGTCGAACGGCATGAACCAACTCCAGATGCGCCCTGCGACCTGAACCGGCTCGCCGAGGAAAAACGCGAACTGCTGGTTCCGCGAGGCGACATGCCAGGCCGTGAGGATGACGGCCAGCAGTGCGAGCTGCCAGAAGCGCGCATTGTGTTCGTTGGGCTTCAAGGTCATCACGCCACCTTCTTCAGTTGCTGCGCATAGCCCTTGAGCACTTCGTCGCGCAACACGTTCCAGATCTGCGTGTGCAGTTCGACGAAGCGCGGATGCGTGCGCACTTCGGCCACGTCGCGCGGCCGCGCGAGGTCGATGTTGAACTCGCCGATCGGATGCGTCGCCGGGCCGGCCGACAGCACCACGACGCGGTCGCTCATCGCGATCGCTTCATCGAGGTCATGCGTGATGAAGAGCACTGCCTTCTTCTTGGCAGCCCACAGGTCGAGCACCTCGTTCTCCATGAGCTGGCGCGTCTGCACGTCGAGCGCGCTGAAGGGCTCGTCCATGAGGATGATGTCGGGGTCGAGCGCCAATGTTTGCGCCAGCGCCGCACGCTTGCGCATGCCACCCGACAGCTGGTGCGGGTAGCGGTCGCCGAAGCCCGAGAGTCCGACCCGCTTGAGCCACGCCTCGCCCTGCGCGCGCGCCTCCGCATCGGGCACGCCGCGGTACTGCAAGCCCACCATCACGTTGTCGAGCGTGCTGCGCCACGGCATGAGCGCCTCGCTCTGGAACATGTAGCCGGCGCGGGCGTTGATGCCGACCAGCGGCTCGCCGAACACCTTGATTTGGCCCGACGACGGTTCGAGCAGCCCGGCGCCGACATTGAGCAGGGTCGACTTCCCGCAGCCCGTGGGGCCAACCACCGAAACGAACTCGCCGGCACGAATGCGCAACGTGGTGTCGGCGACCGCGGTGTAGCGCTGGCCGGGATCGTCTTTGGAGCGGAAGGTGCAGCTGATGTCGAGGAGCTCGAGCGCGTATTCGGAGGAATAAGACATGACGTGAATTGTGACGAGACCAAAATGAAAAAACCCGGCCGGAGCCGGGTTGCAGTGCGCTCGAAAGTCAGGCTTTGAACCTGTCTTTCGCGCGCTTCGCAAACTCGTTGGTGTACAGCTTCGAGAGGTCGATCTTGTCGGCCTTCACGCTGGTGTCGAAGCTCGCGATGGCGTTCAGCGCGGTCTTCGGGCCTTCGGCAGGCACCAAACCGTCGGTCGCGATCGACTCGCGCACCTTGTCGAACGACGCGAGATACAGTGCGCGGTCGCCCAGCAGATAGGTTTCCGGCACGGTCTTGATGATGTCGCCCGGGCCCGCCGTCTGCAGCCACTTCAGACCATGCACGATCGCATTGGCCAGCGCCTGGCAGGTGTTGGGATTCTTCTGGATGAACTCTGCCGATGCGTAGAGGCAAGCGGCCGGCATCGCGCCGCCGAAGACCTCCTGCGTGCCCTTGAGCGTGCGCGTATCGCTGATGATCTTCACGTCGCCCTTCTGCTCGAGCATGGTCATCACCGGGTCGGTGTTGCTGATCGCATCGATCTGCCCCGAGCGCAGCGCGGTGAGCGCGCCGGCCGCCACGCCGACCCCGATGTAGCTGACGTCGCTCGCCTTCAAACCGCCGCGCGACAGCACGAGGTTGGCGACCATGTTGGTCGACGAACCCGGTGCCGAGACGCCGATCTTCTTGCCCTTGAGATCGGCGATCGTCTTGTAGGCCGGCATGTTTTTGGTCGACACGCCGACCGCGATCTGCGGTGCGCGGCCTTGCAGCACGAAGCACTGGAACGCCTGGTTCTTGGCCTGCAGGTTGATGGTGTGCTCGAACGCGCCCGAGCACACATCGGCCGAGCCCCCGACCACGGCCTGAAGCGCGCGGGCGCCACCGGCGAAGTCGGAAATCTCGACGTCAAGGCCTTCGGCCTTGAAATAGCCAAGCTGCTCCGAGATGGTAAGCGGCAGGTAATAGAAAGCTGCCTTGCCGCCCACGGCAATCGACACCTTCGTTTTTTCGAGTTTGGCCTGCTGTGCATAGACGTGCGGCACTGCGATGGCAGCAGCTGCAAAGGCACCGGCAGAGGTAAAAGTACGACGATTGAGCATAGGACCGAAGCTTAGTTGCCCGAGCCGTCCCGCTCCATCGGGAACATCCCGCAGAGGGGTTTTCACGTAAGCACGAAGCGCTACCGACCGATGAAGAAGATCGCGATGTTGACCAGCATGCCGAGCGACCAGACCGCGCTGCGTGCCGACGAGAACCCGCGAATGTAGAGCGCGATGTACACGAGCCGCAACACCACATAGGCTGCAGCGAACAGGTCGAGCCGTCCCTGCGCGGCGCCGAGCTGGTGCGCAATGACGACCGCGCCGATGAAGAGCGGCAGGCCCTCGAAGCTGTTGGCCTGTGCGCCGTTCGCCCGCGCGCGCCAGCCGCTCTGCCGTTGCCCCCACTCGCGCGGCTGCACGTTGTCGCGCGGACCGAACGCGCCGGCCTTGGCGATCCAGGCGCTGACAAAGGGAAGCAAGCCGGCGACGATGACGCACCAGTAAGCCAGCGTGAGATGGGTGAAGTCCATGCGATGCCTCTTTTGTTGTTCTATCGGCGGTCAACCAGCGCGTGCGCGATCGTGCCGAGGTCGACGTATTCCAGTTCGCTGCCGGCCGGCACGCCGCGCGCGAGCCGCGTCACCGTGAGGCCGCGTTGCTTGAGTGCCTCGCCGATCACGTGCGCCGTCGCCTCGCCTTCGGCCGTGAAGTTGGTGGCGAGGATCACTTCGCTCACCGTGCCGTCGAGTGCGCGGTCGAACAGCTTTTGCAGGCCGATGTCGTTCGGGCCGATGCCGTCGAGCGGGCTGAGCTTGCCCATGAGCACGAAGTAGTAGCCGCGGAATGCACCGGTGCGCTCGAGCGCCGCCTGGTCGGCCGGCGTTTCGACCACGCACAGCTTGGTGGCGTCCCGCCGCGCGTCGAGGCACACGCTGCAGATCGCCGCTTCGGTGAAGGTATTGCAGCGGTCGCAATGGCGCACCTGCGTGGCCGCCTGCTGCAGGGCACGCGCGAGCAACTGCGTGCCGTCGCGGTCGTGCTGCAGCAGATGGAAGGCCATGCGCGATGCCGACTTGACGCCAACGCCCGGCAACCGGCGCAGCGCGTCGACCAGTGCGTCGAGCGAACTCGAATCAGCCATTCAGCGCGGTCGGCCTCAGAACGGCATCTTCATGCCGGGCGGCAGGCCGGGCATGCCGGCCGTCAGCTTGCCCATCTTGGCTTCGCTCGTCTCTTCGGCCTTGCGCACGGCGGCGTTGAAGGCGGCGGCCACGAGGTCTTCGAGCATGTCCTTGTCGTCGGCCAGAAGGCTGGGGTCGATCGTGATGCGCTTGACGTCGTGTTTGCAGGTCATGACGACCTTGACCAGCCCGGCGCCCGACTCGCCTTCGACCTCGATGTGCGCGAGTTCGTCCTGTGCCTTCTTGAGGTTGTCCTGCATGGCCTGCGCCTGCTTCATGAGGCCGGCGAGTTGTCCTTTGTTGAACATGTCTTGATCCTGGTTTGCGATGAAAAGAATGGGTCGGATGTTATGCGGGGCGAAGCGTTCCCGGCACGATCTTCGCGTCGAAGTCGCGCATCAGCGCCTGCACTTCGGGATCGTTGCGGATGGCGTCTTCGGCGGCGTTCTGGCGGATCTCGGCGGCGAGCTTGTTGCGGCGCGCCGGGCTGTCGAGCACCACGCCGATCTCGATCGCGAGGGTCACGCCGTGGCCCAGTGCGGCCAATGCGGCCTGCACCTTTTCGCGGCTCGACACCTGGTTGAGCGATTCGCGCTCGACGCGCAGCACCCACTGGTCGACGTCGCGGGCGATGAGCTGCGACTGCAGCGCCAGCTCGCGCGCCAGTGCGGTGATGGCTTCGGCCACCACCATCTGGGTGACGGTCGCGTGCCAGAAGTCGCCCTCCTCGCTCGGTTCGATGGCCGCCGAAGGCGCGCTGGCCTCGGCGGCGCGCGGCGTGTCGCGCGCACTCGGCGGCGGCTGCACACGCATCGGGATCGCGACGACTTTGGTGGCATCCCGGGGCCCATCCGCGGGCGCTCCGGCGCTTTTTTCCTGCCTCTGTCGCGAAGGTGCATCGACGACGGCCAGTCGCTGCCCGGGCGGCGCACTTCGCGAAGGCAAGGGCTCGGACGCGGGCGGTGACTCCGGCGTTTTCGGTACCTGCAGCGTCGCAGGTGGCGGCGCGACCGGCGCCTCAGCGTGAATCAGAGTTTTTTTTTCCGCGGAGCCGCTCGGCTTGAAGGCGAGCAGCCGCAGCAGCACCATCGTGAGCGCGGCGTATTCATCCGGGGCCAGCCCGAGTTCACCGCGGCCGTGCAGGCACAGGCTGTAGAGCAACTGCGTCTCGTCCATCGGCATCAGGGCCGCGAGGCGCGCGGTATCGGCCGCGTCAGGATCGGAGGCTTCATTCGGTGGCGCACGCGACGGCACCGCCTGCAGCACCGCCATGGCCTGCAGCACGGCGGTCATTTCTTCCAGCGTCGACGCAGCGGACATGCCGTCGCGTCGCAACGCTTCCGACGTGTCGACCACGGTCTTGCCGTCGCCCTGGGCCAATGCTTCGATCAGCTTGAACACGTGACCGCGATCGACGCTGCCGAGCATCTGGCGCACGCCGGCCTCGACCAGGTTGCCGTTGCCGAAAGCGATGGCCTGGTCGGTCAGCGACAACGCATCGCGCATCGAACCGCGCGCCGCGCGCGCCAGCAACCGCAAGGCCTGCGACTCGGCCGGCACTTGCTCGGTCTGCAGCACGCCGGTCAGGTGTTCGAGGATGGTTTCGGGCGCCATCGGGCGCAGATTGAACTGGAGGCAGCGCGACAGCACGGTGACCGGCACCTTCTGCGGATCGGTGGTCGCCAGCACGAACTTGAGGTATTCGGGCGGCTCTTCGAGCGTCTTGAGCATCGCGTTGAACGCAGTGTTGGTCAGCATGTGCACTTCGTCGATCATGAAGACCTTGAAGCGCCCCTGCACCGGCTTGTAGACCGCCTGCTCCAGCAAGGACTGAACTTCGTCGACGCCGCGGTTCGACGCTGCGTCGAGCTCGGTGTAATCGACGAAACGGCCCGCGTCGATCGCCTTGCAGGCATCGCACACGCCGCACGGCGTCGCGGTGATGCCGCCCTGCCCGTCCGGGCCCTGGCAATTAAGCGACTTCGCAAGAATCCGCGACACCGTCGTCTTGCCCACGCCGCGCGTGCCGGTGAACAGATAGGCGTGATGCAGACGCTGGCTGGTCAACGCGTTCTCGAGCGCCTGCACCACATGCTCCTGGCCCACCATTTCACTGAAGGTCTTCGGGCGGAATTTGCGGGCGAGCACGAGATAGGACATTGCGCCCATTCTAAAAGCCAGCATGGCGACCCATGGCAATCGGGCCGATGCGATTCAGCGCTTTCCGCGTGGGGTAAAATTCAGGTTGACGGGCCTCCCCGCATGGTGAAGCGGCCAACCGGGTCAGGTGGGGAACCAAGCAGCCCTAACTGCGTAGTCAGTGCCGGGGGTAAGGCTCGTCAACCTCACATCAGAATCCTCGAGTTCGTTTCGCGAACTCGAGCGCTGCCAGGGCAAAGCCCCGCCTCTCCTCTCGCAACCATGAATTTCCTCGATGCGCTCAAGGCACTGTGGGACGCGCTGGTCGCCATCGCAAGGCTGATCGGGAAATTGCTCGACTTGTTGCCTTGATTCAGTCGAACGAGGGTCAATGCCTCTGGTCGGCAGACCGGCGAATGCCTTCGAGGCGTTCGCTCAACAATTCAGCGAGCAGCAACGTGTCGTGCTCCATGGTCGGCACCGAATACGTCCCGAGCTCGGTTCCTTCGTAGCTGAGATCGATGTCGCGAAAGGCCTGACCCACGGCCGTGGCGGCGTCGTGCAGGCACTCGGCGATCGAGCGCAGACCTTGGCGCGCATAGCACTCTTCGCCAGCGCCGAAGCGCACGCTGTAGTTGAAATAGCGGTCTTCGACCTTCGTGATGTCCACGTTCGGATTCATCGGCAGTCCCCCTGATATCTACGCGCATTGTCCTCTGTCGATTCGCGCAAGTACACCGCGCGCCGCCGCTGCGCCGCTCGCCATGGACGCCGTGAGCAGATAGCCGCCCGTCGGCGCTTCCCAGTCCAGCATTTCGCCCGCGCAGAAAACGAGCGCGTCCGAACCGATCCCCAGGCGCGCATCCAGCGCGTCGAAGCGCACACCGCCCGCGGTGCTGATCGCTTCGTCGATCGGTCGGGCAGCCTTGAGGCGCAACGGCACCGCCTTGAGGGTGGCTGCGAGCTGCTCGGGCACCTGCATGGCTTCGCGCGTGAGCACTTCGTGCAGCACGCCAGCCTTGATTCCTTCGATGCCCAGGCGGCTCTTCAGGTGGCTGCTGAGCGAACGCGCACCGCGCGGATGGCGCACGGCGGCAAGCACCTGCTCGGCACTGCGATCGGGCAGCAAATCGAGCGTGAGCGTCGCGCTGCCGTGCGCCGCGATTTCGTCGCGAAGCAGTGCCGACGCTGCGTAGACCAGACTGCCTTCGATCCCGGTCGCGGTCGCCACGAACTCGCCCTTGCGCGCGAAATGGCGCCCTTGCGAATCGGTGAAGGCGACCGCGACGGATTTGAAAGGCTGGCCGGCGAAGCGACTCGAAAAATGTTCTGTCCAGTCCATGTCGAAACCGCAGTTCGCGGGCAGCAGGGGTGCGACGTCGACGCCAGCCGCCTGCAGCCACGGAACCCAGGCCCCATCGGAGCCGAGCCGCGACCAGCTCGCGCCGCCGAGCGCCAGCACGACCGCGTCGGCCTGCACGGCGTGCTCGCCGTCAGGCGTCGAAAAGCGCAGGCTGCCCGAGGCCTTTTCGACGTCCTGCCAACCGAGCCAGCGATGCCGCATGTGAAACCGAACGCCGGCCACGCGCAGACGGTGCAGCCAGGCGCGCAACAGGGGCGCTGCTTTCATGTCCTTCGGAAACACGCGGCCCGAGGTGCCAACGAAGGTCTCGACGCCCAACCCGTGCGCCCACGCGCGCACCTGCTCGGGGCCGCACTGCGCGAGCACCGGTTCCAGCGCGGCCTGCCGGCTTCCAAAACGGCTGACGAAGATCTCGTACGGCTCGGAATGCGTGAGGTTCAGGCCGCCCTTGCCGGCGAGCAGGAACTTGCGGCCCACCGAGGGCATCGCGTCGTAGAGATGCACGTCGGCGCCGGCCGCGCTCAACACTTCGGCGGCCATCAGTCCGGCGGGTCCGCCGCCGATCACGGCAACGGTTTTCTTGTCAGTCATTCGAGGTCAATCTGTTCACCCTGCCCGGTCAGGAACGCGGCGCGCACCGTGGCACCGGGATAGGCGTTTTGCACCGCAACGCGGTAACGCTGCATTTGTGCGATGAGCGCGGCATCGCGTTCGGGCTCGGCGGCCGACTTGTAGTCGAGCACCCACCACGCACCGCTCTCGCGATGGCGAACGAGGCGGTCGATGCGCAAGGGCTCGCCCTCGTGAATCAGCGTCACTTCGTTGCCGTGCCAGTCGATGATGCGCTCGTCCCACACCCACGCCCCTTTTCCGGCGCGGATGCGCGCCGCCAGCAGCGCGGCGCCACGCGCCTGTGCGGCGTCGAGCATGAATTCGCGCGCCGCCGCCCGCACATGCGCAACGGGAGCGGCACGCCCGGCACCGCCCATTCGAGCAGACGATGCATCGCTTGCCCGAAGGCCGCGGCGCGTGCGTCGACCGTGGCATCTGCGACCTTTCGGCTCACCAATGGCGCCGCCGGTACAGGCACCGAAGGCACCTGTTTCAGGGAAAAACTCATCGCTTTGGCCGCCGAAGTCGATGGTGCCAGCGGTTCGCCGGCCTCGATCGGGGTGCATATCGCCTCGAGTCGCGCCCACCAGCTGCCCTCGTTCGCGCGGGCTGGCTGGACCGACGACAGCACCAGGCGGCCGCGCGCCCGCGTGGTCGCGACATACAGCCCGTTGAGTTCCTCGCGATGTCGCGCAAGCTGCTCTTCCACGAGCAGCGTTTCGGCGCAAGCCGGCGGTGTCTTTTCGCTCGCGGTGAACACGAAGCGCGTCGGCGCCGGGTCGTCGCCCTTCCACTCGACCAGCACGCCCATGGTCTGGGAACGCGGGGCTGCGCCGTCGCAGTCGAGCAGCAGGACGTTGTCCGCCTCGAGCCCCTTGGCGCCGTGCACGGTCAGCAACTGCACCGCGTCGGGCGCCACCACCGCCGGCGCCCGCACGCCGCCTGCGCGCAACGCACGCACCAGACCGTACGGCGTGGTGAAGCGGGCGCCCTCGATGTCGAGCGATGCCGCGAGCAGACCGCGCAGGTTGGCGAGCACGCTTTGCCGCAATGCAGCCGGCGCGGCAGCACCGAACTTCGCGAGCACGTCGCCGTCGTGAAAAATCGCGTCGAGCGCATCGTGCGGCGGCAGCGCCGCGAGCCAGCCTTGCCAGCGGCGCAGCACCGCGCCGAGAGGTGCCAGCGGCTCGGGCAAATCTTCCGCGCGCAGCAAGGCCAGCCATGGCACGCCCGGTTGCGCACGCTGGCGCAGCGCGAGTTCGACCAGCGCCGCGTCGTCAATGCCGAACAAAGGCGACTTCAGCGCACGCGCCAGCGACAGGTCATGCGAAGGCGACACCAGCGCGTCGACGAGCGCGACCACGTCCTGCACCTCCGGCGCGTCGTGCAACTCGTTCTTCTCGGGTTGCTGCGTCGGAATGTGGCGTGCGCGGAGCGCGTCCTGCATGGCGGCGAGCCGGCTGCGTCGGCGCGCCAGCACCATGATCTGTCGCGCCGGCGTGCCATCGGCGATGCGCTCGGCGACCCAGCGCGCCGCCTGTTCGCATTCCTTTTGCAGCAACCGCTCCTCGGGCAACACGCGCGGCGTGGTGAGGCTGTCGCGCCAATGCAGCATGCCGTCGTCCGCGGGGGCAGCTTGTACAGCGCTGCCGACTGCGTCGCGCAGGATCGGCGGCAGCTTGAGCACCTCGCCCTCGTCCGCCCGCTCGGTCGTGTGGGCGCGGTAGCCGTCGACATCGCCGGCCGCCTGCGCCGCCAGCATCGCCTGGTTCACCAGCCCGATCACACCGCGCGCATTGCGATGGGTGTGATCGCAATGAAGGATCTCGCCTTCGAGCCCTTCGCGCACGAACTTCTTGGCCGCGATGAAGACCTGCGGCTCGGCGCGGCGAAAGCGGTAGATGCTCTGCTTCGGGTCCCCGACGATGAAGACGCGCGGCGCCTGCGCACCCGCACCGGCGTAGCCGCTGAGCCAGCCGTAGAGCGCCTGCCACTGCAGCGGATTGGTGTCCTGGAACTCGTCGATCAGCAGGTGCCGGATGCGCGCATCGAGACGCTCCTGCACCCAGCCGGCCAGGGTCGGCTCGCCGAGCAGCAGCTGTGCGGCCTGCTCGACGTCGTTCATGTCGACCCAGCCATGCGCACGCTTCACGCCGGCGAAAGCCGTGATCAGCAGGCGCGTCAGCCGCGTCATGCGCTGCTGGTAGCGCCATGCTGCGTGCTGGGCTTCTGCCGCACACAGCGTTTGCAGTTCGGCTTCTGCTTCCTGTGCGGCCGGGTATTTCTGCAGGTTCTTGTTGAGGCGGTTCTCCGTCGCGACGAAAAACGCCTTGCGCAGACGCGCGAGCGCAGCGGGCAGTGCGTGCGCATCCGGCTCGCCTGGACCGAACACGTCGATCACCGCTTCAGCGGCTTTCTGCGGAGTCTTGTTGACTTCGCTCCCCAGCGCGGAAGCGCGCGCCAGCCAGCGTTGGCGCACCAGCTCACCCCGCAGGCCGTCGGTCGGCGCGTCGAGTCCGTCGAGCGCCGGGTGCAGCGCGCCGAAGGTCTGCACTGCGGCTTCGGGCTTCGACAGCACGAACTCGACGCGACGCGTCAACGCCTCGCCCAGCGCCTTGGCGGTCTGCGAGCGACCGTGCGTGGCGACCACCGCGTAGTAGTCGGCCAGCGCGTCCTTGTCCGACGTCACCGCTTCGAAAAAAGGGCGCCAGGTGCGCACACGCGCTTCGGCATCGTCTTCGAGCAGCTCGTAGTTGGCCGGCAGTCCGAGTTGGCGCAGCACCGCCAGCGGTGCGTTGCGCAGCAGTCCAGCGAACCAGGCGTGGAAGGTACGAAACTGCACCGGCCGGCCACCGTCGAGCAGCTGGCGATAGAGGCGTTGCAGGCGCGGCGCGGCTTCGGCGGCCGCAGCGGGGCTCATGCCGCGCACCGTGAGCTCGTCGATCAGTTGCGCGGGCGCGCAGGTGGCGAAGCGTTCGAGCCACTGGTCGAGCCGCTCGCGCATCTCGCCGGCCGCTTTCTTCGTGAAGGTGATGGCCAGGATCTCGTGGGGCTGGCAGGCGGCCTCGCCCTGCTCCAGCAAGGCACGCAGGATGCGCGACACCAGCATCCAGGTCTTGCCGGCGCCGGCGCAGGCCTCGACGGCGATGGAGCGGCGCGGATCGCAGGCGATCGTGTAGAAGGCCTCGCGCGAGACGTGGGCGCCGTTGTGTTCGTACGCGGCGCCGCTCATGCCTCGATCTCCCAGAAATCCTTGCGGCACAAACCGCGCGCGGCGCAGTGCTCGCACACCATGCCCTCACCCAACGCCGGCAGCGCGGCGCCTTCACCGATGCGCGTGAAATCGTCGATGAGCCCGGCGACGAGCGCATCGCGCGCGGCCACCACGTCGATTTGCTCGACGGTCTGCGTCCCGGAGGATTTCTCGCCGACGTTGACGTAGGCGGCGCGCAAGGTGTCGTCCGCGACGAGCGCTGCATAGAAGGCCAGCTGGGTGTCTTCGGTCGGTCTTTCACCCGTTCCTTGCTGGTCGCGGCGGACTCGGTCTTGTAGTCGATCACGAAGGCGCGACCGTCCGGCGAACGATCGATCCGGTCGAGTCGGCCGACGAGCCGGAGCGTGCCGAGCGACTGCTCTTTCCAGGGCTCCGAGGCCTCGAACGAGGTGCCGTCGGCCTCGTGGCCGACGAGCCACGCGAGGTAGCCATCGCGCACCGCAGGCCACGCCGCGGCGAACGGAAGGAACTCCGCATCGGACAGCCCGAACTCGCGGGTCGCACGCCCTTCTGCGATCGACATCATGGCGAGTCGCGCCCGTGGATCGGTCGTCGCGGATGCTTTCAACGCGTCATGAAAGTGGCCGAGCACCGCGTGCAGCCAGTTGCCGAAATCGCGCTTGTCGACTTCGGCATCCAGTTCGTCGGCGCTGCGCAACCCGATTTGGCGCAGCGCGAAAAAACGATAGGGGCAGCGGCGCAGGTCTTCGTACACGCTGGTCGAAATGTTTTGCAGCGGGAGTGCAGCGCCGCTGGGTGTGGGCCGAGGCGTCGGCTGCAGAACGACCTCGCGCGTGTCGCGCGGGTCGGCCGCGGCGTCGGCGGTGTGATCGAGTTGCAGCGCCTGCACGAGCGGGCTCGGGCGCACCGGTTCGCCGCTCGCGTCGGCACCGCGCCACAGCACTTCGCACGACGGGTTGCGCAAGGCGCTGGCCCATGCCGCGCGCTGGGCCGCTTCGAGCATGTCGCGCGACGGCAGGCCGAGCTCGGCGCGCTGCGCCTTGCTCCAGTTGCCGGGCGGCTCCGGCGACGCTGGTAGGCGACGGTCGTCGCATCCGGGCACGACGACGGCGCCGAAGGCACGGCCGAGCAATTGATGCAGCGGCAACACGATGACGCGCGGCGCCTGGCCACCGGTGGGCGGCACGAAGCTCGCGGCTTCGAGCACGTCGCGCACCCACGCCGTGAACTCCGACAGCGTGTGGCGGCCGCCAGCGAACTCGGCGCTGTCGTCGTCCAGCCAGAGCGCGGCCAGCACCTTGGCGCCCGCCATGTCGTCGACCAGCGCATCCCACTGGCCGCTGGCCTCGAGCAGCGCGCGCAGCGCGACCAGCCACTCACCGAGCGCACGGGCACGCATCATCGACGCGCGGCGCGCCTCGATGGCCTCGGTGAAAGAAAGCAGCGCCATGTCTTGCGGCTTTTCGCTGCGCGCGACGGTCGCACACCACACAGCCCACTCGCGCAAGCCTTCGCGGCGCAGTCGGGCTTCGAGTTGTTGAACGCTGGACGCATCGACCGCGGGCGCGCTCTTGAGCCAGTCGAGCATCGGGTCGGTGCCGGCGTCGTGCGCGCACGCGCGCAACGCGCTCATGAGTGTGGCGGCGGCGCGCGTGGTGGACAGCTTCCAGCCGGTCTCGTCGTGCGACGTGACGCCCGCAGCCGCGAGTCGCGCGCCGATGCGGCGTGTCAGGGCCCGGTCGGTGGCGACCAGTGCCACCGGCGCGCGGCCTTCGGCCAGATGGCGCAGCACGCACGCAGCGGCACGTTCGGCTTCGTCTTCGGGATCGACTGCAATGTGCAACGCGGCCTGCGGCGCGCCGCCGACCTGCGTCGCCAGAGGCAAGTGCATCGCGCGTTCACCCCACAACGTGCACAGCGTCCGGGTGAGCGGATCGGTCTGGAAGCCATCGAGAACGACGAGCGCATCGGTGTGCGCCCGCGCCGACGGCAGCAGCAGCACATCGGTGGCATAGGCCGAATTCGCCGCCCACGCGATCGCGATGCGGACCAGCGCGTTCTCGATCCGAAACCACTCGGAGTCATTGCCGGCATCGGCGACGCCGATGGCGTGATCGGCCCAGGCCGCGCGCTCGTCGGGCAATTCGGCGGAAGCGAGCGGGGCCAGATGCATCGCCAGTTCGACCACGCGCCCGGCCAACGCCAGGCGCTCGGCCGCAAAACCGGTTTGGGCGAGCAACGACTGCGCAGTGACGAGGTCACGCGCCATGTCGTAGACGATGTCGTGACCGGCCGGCAGGAACCCGCCGCCACTGCGCGCCCAATTGCGCGTCGTTTCGAAACGCGGTGCGAAACCGGACCGTCCGGATTGCGCCCACATCTCGCGCGCCGCGCCCATCAACTGCGCATAAGGCACGAGTACTACGACGCGGGCCGCGTGCAAGTCGCGCCCGGCCAGCAGGTCCGCGATGCGCGCGACGAGGCCGTCGGCAGGATCGCGCCACAAGGCTTCGACGGGGTGGCTTTCGAGCGGGGTCATGGGGCTTTTCACGAGGGGAACACGGGGAGCGACGCAGGTGTTGGCTATGGGCGCCATAGTGTCGGCGCCGAGCACGTCACCACTTGGTTTCTGTCACAATGACCTGCACTTTAGCGGCACCCAAACTCTCTCTTGCGCAAGGACACCCATGGCCAGCGACCTCATCAAACATATCTCCGATGCATCCTTTGAAGCCGACGTGCTCAAGTCCGGCAAACCGGTGCTCGTCGACTACTGGGCAGAGTGGTGCGGTCCGTGCAAGATGATTGCGCCGATCCTCGACGAAGTGTCGAACACCTACGAAGGCAAGCTGCAAATCGCCAAGATGAATGTCGACGAGAACCGCGACATCCCCGCCAAGTTCGGCATCCGTGGCATCCCCACGCTGATGCTGTTCAAGGATGGCCAGCTGGCGGCAACGAAGGTCGGCGCCATGAGCAAGGCACAACTGACGGCGTTCATCGACCAACAACTGGCCTGATTTCCAGACGGGTGGCGCGCAAGGCGCTGCCCGTCCGATTTGCTGCATAATCTGCAGCAGACCACCGGCCCGCTCCCAAGCGCCCAGTGCTCGATGTGAATTCCCCCCGGTTTGTGCGGCAGCTCTCGCCCCACGTCAAACCTCCCCCGTTTCCAGTCCGATTACCCCACCAGGGGTCATTCCATGCACTTAAACGAACTCAAGGCACTGCACGTGTCTGAAGTCCTCAAGCAGGCCGAAGCCCTTGAGATTGAAAACGTCGGCCGCATGCGCAAGCAGGAGCTGATGTTCGCCATCATCAAGAAGCGCGCGAAAGCGGGCGAACAGGTGTTTGCGGACGGCGTGCTCGAAATCCTGCCCGACGGCTTCGGTTTCCTGCGCAGCCCCGACACCAGCTTCACCGCCAGCACCGACGACATCTACATCTCGCCGAGCCAGGTGCGTCGCTTCAACCTGCACACCGGCGACATGGTCGAAGGCGAAGTGCGCACGCCCAAAGACGGCGAACGCTATTTCGCGCTGACCAAGCTCGACAAGGTCAACGACGGGCTGCCCGAGAGCAACAAGCACAAGGTGATGTTCGAGAACCTGACGCCACTGTTCCCCAAGGAACAGATGAAGCTGGAACGCGACGGCGTCAAGAGCGAAGAGAACATCACCGGCCGTGTCATCGACATCATCGCGCCGATCGGCAAGGGCCAGCGCGCCCTGCTGGTGGCACCGCCCAAGAGCGGCAAGACGGTGATGATGCAGCACATCGCGCACGCCATCGCGGCCAACTACCCCGATGTCCACATGATGGTGCTGCTCGTTGACGAGCGCCCTGAAGAAGTGACCGAAATGCAGCGCACCGTGAAGGGCGAAGTCATCGCTTCGACCTTCGACGAGCCTGCAGCCCGCCACGTGCACGTCGCCGAAATGGTGATCGAGCGCGCCAAGCGCCTGGTCGAGCTCAAGAAGGACGTCGTGATCCTGCTCGACTCGATCACCCGCCTCGCCCGCGCCTACAACAACGTGGTGCCCTCGTCGGGCAAGGTGCTGACCGGTGGCGTTGACTCCAACGCGCTGCAGCGCCCCAAGCGCTTCCTCGGTGCCGCGCGCAACGTGGAAGAAGGCGGTTCGCTGACGATCATCGGCACCGCGCTGATCGACACCGGCAGCCGCATGGACGAAGTGATCTTCGAAGAGTTCAAGGGCACCGGCAACTCCGAAATCCACCTGGACCGCCGCCTGTACGAAAAGCGCGTGTTCCCGTCGATCCAGCTCAACCGCAGCGGCACGCGCCGCGAAGAATTGCTGTTGGCGCCCGAGATCCTTCAGAAGACCCGCATCCTGCGTCAGCTCATGTACAACATGGACGAAGTCGAATCGATGGAGTTGATGCTCAAGAACATGAAGGCGACCAAGACCAACGTCGAGTTTTTCGACATGATGCGTCGCGGCGGCTGAGCGTTTCGAACGCTCGCTGCAAAAGCGCGTTGTCCGGAAGGACGACGCGCTTTTTTCATGGCGCGAGGGCACGTCCTTCGCGGGCACTGCGGGCGCCGAGGTCGAGCAGTTCCATGAGTGCGACCGCCTCTTCCGGCGTGACCGGATTCGGACCGACGCCATGGATCGCATCACGCACGGCGGCGTAGTACGCGGTGTAGTCGCCGCTGCGATTCGGCCACGTCTTGTTCTGGACCCAGTTGCCGGTCGCGGCCAGGGTGAGTTCGCCCTGCAGCGGATCGACGCCCCACGCGTCGCCGCCCGGACGCTGACCTGCGCGAAGCGCGTCTTCCTGCGGATCGACGCCCTGTTTCACATAGCTGCCGCGCGTGCCGTGAACGATGTAGCGCGGCGCGGCGTGCGCAGCGAGCGTGGTCGCGTGCAACACGACGCGCAGCGGCGCATGCGGCGCGCTTTCGTAGCGCAACACGGCATGAAAGTAGTCTTCGACGACGGCGTTGTCGCGCACCATGGCGCTGTCGAGCTGAATCGTGTCGGGCTTGCCGAACAACTGGACTGCCTGGTCAAGCAGATGCGCGCCGAGATCGACCCACAGGCCACCGCCCGGCACAGCCCGCTCGCGCCAGCGATCCCGCACTTCCGGTCGGAAGCGATCGAAATGCGATTCGAAATACACCGGGCGCCCGAGTTCGCCGCGCGCCAGCAGGTCGCGCAACGTCAGGAAGTCCGCGTCGAAGCGGCGGTTCTGGTAGACCGACAGAACCAGGCTGCGTGCGTGCGCCAGCGCCGCCAGTTCCTTCGCCTCGCCGGCGTCCAGGGTGAAAGGCTTGTCGACCACAACGTGCTTGCCGGCTTCCAGTGCCGCTTTCGCGACGGGGTGGTGCTGGGCGTTGGGCGTCGCCACGACGATCAAATCGAGATCGGGTCGCGCCACGAGGGCCGTTGTATCGGGCACCACCACGACGCCGGGCCAGTCCGCCAGCACGCTTTCGGGCCGGGAGCTGGCCACCGCGATCAGTTCGAGGCCCGGCACGGCCGCCAAGACCGGCGCATGAAAGGTCTGGCCGGCAAAACCGTAGCCGACGAGGCCGGCGCGCAAGGGAGGAAGCGTCATAAAGAGAGCAGTGGAGCTGAGCGGATCAGTATGCGATAATCGCAGGCTCCGCGAAAAGTGCCGCCCGGACGTTGTGCCCGGGCCCGTGGCTCTCGCATCGAACCGCGCACGCATTCAAGTGCGCAAAAGGAAACACCATGGCTAAAGAAGGCATCCACCCGAATTACCGCGAAGTCCTGTTCCAGGACATGTCGAACGGCTTCAAGTTCGTGACCCGTTCGTGCGCGAACACCAAGGAAATGGGCAAGACCGACGACGGCCGTGAACTGCCCTTGTTCAAGCTCGACACCACGAGCGAATCGCATCCGTTCTACACCGGCACCCAGAAGTCGGTCGACAACATGGGCGGTCGCGTCGAGAAGTTCCGCAACCGTTTCGGCAAGACCACCGGCACTGCGTCCGCGTAAGCTCGCCGCTTCCAGGTCAAGGGCAGCCCGGTTTACCGCGCTGCCCTTTTTCAATCTTGCCGCCCGCGAACCCCTCCCCTTGAACCAGCCGACGCCCGCCATCGTTGCCCAGGCCGCCGTGCGCCGGCTGCCGCGGATTGCGTTGCTGCTGCTGTGTGCGGCCTACCTGCTGCCCGGCCTCGTGGGTCGCGGCCCCTGGAAGAGCGCCGACATCGCGGCTTTCGGCTACATGGCCGAGCTGGCGAAAAGCGGCGGCGGCATCGCGCGCTGGTTCGACCCGCTGCTGCTCGGTCTCCGGCCCGAAACGCCTGCACTCGTCCCCTACTGGATCGGTGCGCTGGCCATCAAGATCGCGCCTTCGTGGATCAGCCCCGATCTGGCGGTCCGCATTGCGTTCGCGATGCTGCTGTGGGGCGCGTTCACCGCCACCTGGTACGCCGTCTATTACCTCGCTCGCACGCCGCGGGCCCAGCCTGTCGCTTTCGCCTTCGGCGGTGAGGCGCTGCCCAAAGACTATGCGCGGGCGATCGCCGATGGCGCACTGCTTGCGCTTATCGCGAGCTGGGGCCTCGCGCTCGCCGGCCACGAAACCACACCGGCGCTGGCGCAGCTGTTCTTTGTGTCGCACATGTTCTACGGCGTCGCGGCGATGCCGTTCCGGCGCATCGGGGCCATCGTGGCGCTGTTCATCGGCACGCTCGGAATGGCGCTCAGCGGCGGGCCGACGGTCGCACTGTTGCTGGGCGCCGGCGCCACGCTGCTGGTCGCTGCAGAACGCCGCCGGAGCATCACCGCGAGCGCAGACGACGGCCCGGGCTATTCGGCCGCAGCGGCGTGGACGGTGGCCTGCATCACGCTGCTCGCCGGTGCACTCGCGCTCAAGCTCGACCTCCTGCAGTGGCGCATCGCCCTGCCCGGCCATCACCTCGGCAGCTCGTTCGGCAGCGACGCGCGCAGCCTCGCCAAGCTGCTGATCTGGTTCACCTGGCCGACCTGGCCGCTCGCGCTCTGGACGCTCTGGCGCTGGCGCCGGCAGCTCATGGCCCGCCACGTGGCGCTGCCCTTCTGGTTCGCGCTGGTGCCGCTCGCCGCCACGCTGACCACCGAATTTTCAGAGCGCTCGTTGCTGCTCACCTTGCCCGCGATGGCGACGCTGGCAGCGTTCGCGTTGCCGACCTTCCGGCGCAGCGTGGCGGCTCTGATCGACTGGTTCACGCTGCTCTTCTTCACCGGCCTGGCGGTGATCGGCTGGGTTTACTGGATCGCGATGCAAACCGGCGTACCGGCCAAGCCGGCCGCCAGCGTCGCGCGGCTGGTGCCGGGCTTCGTGCCGGAGTTTTCGTTGCTCGCCCTGGTGCTCGCGCTGGCCGCGACCGTCGCCTGGTGCTGGCTGGTGCGCTGGCGCACCGGCCGACATCGCGCGGCACTCTGGAAAACGCTGGTGCTGCCCGCGGGCGGAACGGCACTTTGCTGGATGTTGCTGATGACGCTCTGGCTTCCGCCGGTCGACTATGCGCGCAGTTACGTCCCGCAGGTGCGCGCGGTAACCGAGCGCGTGGGCCAACCCGACTGCATCTCCGAGCTCGGCTTGAGCCGGCCGCACATCGCGGCCTTGCGCCACCACGGCAATTTCAACCTGCGCCCGCTCGCCGAGGGTCCGGCCTGCCGCTGGCTGTTGGCGAGCCCTGAATCGCTGGGCAGTCTGCACACCCTCGTCGACCTCAATCTGTGGCGTTTCGGCGGCACGCTGCGCCGGCCGACCAATGCCGGCGACGACCTGCTGCTCTATCAAAAAATGACGCCGTGAGCCTGTTCGCCAAGGGCAGCGAGCGCCGAATGATCGCCGGTCATGCCGGCACCGTCCTCGTCGGGCAACTGGCCGTCATGGCTTTCGGCGTGACCGACACCATCGTGGCGGGCCGCTACGACGAAGGCGCGCTGGCGGCGCTCTCGGTGGGTGCCGCCATCTTCATCAGCGTCTACGTGTCGCTCATGGGCGGCTTGCAGGCGCTGCTGCCGGTGTGGGCCGAGCTGCACGGCGCCGGTCGCGCGGACGAAGTCGGGCGATCGGTGCGGCAGTCGCTCTACCTCTGCGCGGTGGCCATGGTGCTGGGCATGGCGGTGCTCCTCGCTCCGGGGCCGCTGCTGCGCTGGACCGCCGTGCCGCCCGCCATGCAGGCCGATGTGACGGCCTACCTCCGGATCCTGGCGTTCGCGCTGCCCCCGGCACTGCTCTTTCGCGTATTCAGCACGCTCAACCAGAGCCTCGGGCGGCCGCGCCTCGTCACCTGGTTGCAACTCGGCTCGCTGGCGATCAAGGTGCCGCTTTCGATCTGGTTCACTTTCGGCGGCGCCGGCCTGCCTTCGATGGGACTCGTCGGCGTCGGCTGGGCAACGCTGGTCGTCAACTACGCCATGCTCGCCGTCGCGCTCTGGCTGCTGCGCCATGCCGCTTGCTACCGCGCGTACCGTTTCTGGCAACGCATCGAGCCACCCGATTGGGCGCAGATCCGCCAGTTCGCGCGCCTCGGGTTGCCGGGCGGACTGGCGGTGCTGGTCGAAGTCACGTCGTTCACGCTGATGGCGCTCTTCATCGCACGGCTCGGCAACGCCGCGGCGGCCGCGCACCAGATCGCCTCGAACCTCACCGCCGTCGCGTACATGGCGCCGCTGTCGCTCGGGCTGGCGACCAGCGCGCGCGTGAGCTATTGGCTCGGGGCGGGCGACGCTGCCCGGGCCCGTCGCGCCGGCCTCACTGGACTCGGCATGACGGTGCTCTGCGCGCTCGGGGTGGCCGGCGCGATGGTGGCCTTGCGCTGGCCGCTGGCGTCCGTCTATTCCGAGAACCCGGCCGTGGTGCGCACGGCGGCCGTGCTGCTGCTCGCGACGGCGGCCTATCACCTGGCCGACGCGGTGCAGACGCTGTGCGTGTTCGTGTTGCGCTGCTACCGCGTGACGGTCGGCCCGCTCGTCATCTACTGCGCATTGCTGTGGGGACTCGGCCTCGGCGGCAGCTACCTGCTGGCGTACCGCGGGATCGGCCCCTTCCCCGCGATGCAGTCGCCCCTTGCCTTCTGGATCATGAGCGCCGGCGCGCTGTGGCTCACGGCGCTGCTGTTCATCGGGCTGCTGTGGCGCGCCATGCGCGCGCGCCCCTCAGGCCTTCGCTAGCAAGCGGGCTTCACGCACCCGGCTGGCCGGGAACACGAGCGCAAAGCGCGACCCCTGACCCACCGTGCTGTCGATGCGCAACTCGGCGCCGTGCCGTTGCGCGATGTGCTTGACGATGGCAAGGCCCAGCCCAGTCCCGCCGGTCTCGCGCGACCGGCTGCGGTCCACGCGGTAGAAGCGCTCCGTCAACCGCGGGATGTGCTCGGCCGCGATGCCGGGCCCGCTGTCGCGCACCGCGTACTCGCCCCGGCCATCCTGCAGCACACGCCAGGTCACGACCACCACGCCACCGCCCGGCGTGTAGCGCACCGCGTTGCTCAACAGATTCGACATCGCGCTTTGCAGCTCGACCGGCGCGCCGGAGAGTTCCGAATCCGCATCGACCGTGAAACTCAACCGATGGCCCAGCGGCGTGAGCCGGCTCGACAGCCCTTTGGCTTCGTCTTCGCAATGCGCCAGCAGCGCCCGCACCCGCGTCCATTGCGACGCCGTCGGCGCCGCACTGCCTTCCAGCCGCGACAGCGTCAGCAGGTCGTTGACCAGCGTCTCCATGCGGGTCGACTGCTGCGCCATCAACGCGAGGTAGCGCGCGCGCTCTTCGGCATCGAGCGGCAGCGTCTGCAACGTTTCGACGAAGCCGGCGAGCACCGTCAGCGGCGTGCGAATTTCGTGCGACACGTTGGCCACAAAATCGCGGCGCATGGCTTCTGCCTGCTCGAGCGACGTGATGTCGCGCGTCAGCAGCATGCGGCGGTTGCCCGCGTACGGATGCACCTGCACCGACAAGCGGGTGGGATGGTTGCGCCGCGGCATCCCCTGTGCCGGGGCGTCGATCAGCACGTCACGACTGTAGTTCCACGAAGCGAGGTAAGTGATGAAAATCGGGTCGCGCACGAGGTTGGCCAGGTGCTGCAGGAGGTCGCGCTCGACATCGATGCCGAACTGCGCCGCAGCCGTCTGGTTGCACCACTCGATACGGCCCTGCGCGTCGAGCAACACCACGCCATTGGGGGACGCCTGGATCGCCGCGAGAAATTCCTGAAGGCGATCTTCGGCCTGTCGGGTCTGTTGTTCGCGGGTGCGCAGCAACTTGCGGATGCGTTCGGACAATTCGCCCCACACACCCGAACCCCGCGACGGCAGCGCCGCCGTGTCGTTGCGCAAGACATGCAGCAGGCGTTGCGCCCGCCAGGCGTCGAGCGCGAGCCAGGCCAGTGCACCCATCCATGCGCCCGGCCAGACGAGCTTGGGACCGAAAAGGCCCGCAGCGACGGCTGCGCAAGCGCAGGACGCTATCAAAAACGTAGCAATACGAAAGGGCATCCGCCTTTATGACACATTCATACCGTGGCTTGCGCGGTCAGCCGGTAGCCGGCTCCACGAACCGTTTCGACCATCGGCGCTGCGCCGCCGAGCGATTCGCGCAGGCGCTTCACATGCACGTCGACCGTGCGCTCCTCGATGTACACGTGGTCGCCCCACACCTTGTCGAGCAGTTGCGAGCGGCTGTGCACGCGCTCGGCGTTTTGCATCAGGTAGCCGAGCAACTTGAATTCCGTCGGGCCGACCTTGAGCGGATTGCCTTGCCAGGTCACGCGGTGCGTCGCGGTGTCGAGCACCAGTTCGCCGATTTCGAGCCGCTCGTCCGGGGCCTCGGGGGCGCGGCGGCGCAACACGGCACGGATGCGCGCCAGCATCTCCTGCGTGGAGAACGGCTTGGTGATGTAGTCGTCGGCACCGGCATCGAGCCCCGCCACCTTGTCGGGCTCGTCGCCGCGCGCCGTGAGCATGAGGATCGGGATCGCCTTGGTGCGCGGATCCTTGCGCCACTGGCGCGCCAGTTGCAGCCCGCTCTGGCCCGGCAGCATCCAGTCGAGCAGGATCAGGTCGGGCAGCAGCGTGTCGATCTCGCGCTGTGCCGATGCACCGTCTTCCGACCAGATCGGGTCGAACCCGTTGTGACGCAGGTTGACCGCGATCAGCTCGGCGATCGAGGATTCGTCTTCGACGATGAGTACGCGCGGTTTCTTCATTCGCTCGGTTATTGCAGTGCCGACTCGATTTCTTCCATCGAAGTGTGCCGCACATCGGCGCCCTTGACGATGTAGATGATGAACTCGGCGATGTTCTTGGCGTGGTCGCCGATACGCTCGATGGCCTTGGCCAGAAAGAGCAGGTCGAGGCTGGCGGAAATCGTGCGGGGGTCTTCCATCATGTAGGTGACCAGCTTGCGCACGAAGCCGTCAAACTCCTTGTCGATGAGGTCGTCTTCCTTCAGGATCGACAGCGCCGCGGCGGTGTCCAGCCGTGCGAAGGCGTCGAGCGCCTTGCGCAGCAGGCCCGACGCCAGGTCGGCGGCCACGCGGATTTCGGTCGACGGCAGCGTGCGCGACGAACCGCTCTCGATGATCGACTTGACCATGCGCGCGATCTTGTTGGCCTCGTCGCCCACGCGCTCCAGGTTGGCCGTCGTCTTGCTGATCGCGATGAGCAGGCGCAGATCGCGTGCGGTCGGCTGGCGGCGCGCGATGATCGACGACAACTCGCGGTCGATCTCGATCTCCATCGCGTTGACGTGATTTTCGGCCTCCATCACGCGCTCGGCGGCTTCCACGTCGAACTGGGCCAGCGCGTAGACCGCCTGGTGGATCTGCGCCTCGACCATGCCGCCGAGTTCCATCACGCGCGACGAGACGCCGTTGAGTTCGCTGTCGAACTGGCTGGACAAATGTTTTTCGGTCATCTTGTTGTCTCCACGTTCAGCCGAAACGGCCGGTGATGTAGTCCTCGGTCTCTTTGCGCTGCGGCTTGAAGAACATCTGTTCCGTCGAACCGAATTCGATCAGGTCGCCCAGGTACATGTAAGCGGTGTAGTCGCTGCAGCGCGCGCGCGTGCTGCATGTTGTGCGTCACGATGACCACGGTGTATTCGCTCTTGAGTTCGGCGATGAGCTCTTCGATCTTCGCGGTCGAGATCGGGTCGAGCGCCGAGCACGGCTCGTCGAGCAGCAGGATTTCAGGCTTGATCGCGATGCCGCGTGCAATGCACAGGCGCTGCTGCTGGCCGCCGGAAAGGCCGGAGCCGCTCTGCTGCAACTTGTCGCGCACTTCGGTCCAGAGCGCCGCCTTCTTGAGCGCCCACTCGACACGGTCGTCCATGTCGCTGGCGCTCAGGCTTTCGAACAGCTTCACGCCGAACGCCACGTTGTCGTAGATCGACATCGGGAACGGCGTCGGCTTCTGGAACACCATGCCGACCTTCGCGCGGATCAGCGCCACGTCCTGCTTGCTGGTGAGCAGGTTCTCGCCGTCGACGTCAATCACGCCTTCGGCGCGCTGCTCCGGGTAGAGCTCGAACATGCGGTTGAAGGTGCGCAGCAAGGTCGACTTGCCGCAGCCCGACGGGCCGATGAAAGCGGTGACCTTGTTCTCGGGAATCTCGAGGTTGATGCCCTTCAGGGCGTGGAACTTGCCGTAGTAGAAGTTCAGATCCTTGACCGAGATCTTCGAGCGGGCGGGTTGTGCGAGGACAGCAGACATGTTGACTTTCAGAGCTTGTTGCGAGTCAATACCCGCGCGAGGATGTTGAGGCCCAGCACCGCAACGGTGATGAGGAACACGCCGGCCCAGGCCAGCTGTTGCCAGTTCTCGTAAGGGCTCATGGCGAACTTGAAGATGGTCACCGGCAGGCTGGCCATCGGTTGCGACATGTCGGCCGTCCAGAACTGGTTGTTGAGTGCGGTGAAGAGCAGCGGTGCGGTTTCGCCGGCGATGCGCGCGACGGCCAGCAGCACGCCCGTGACCACACCGGCGCGGGCCGCCACCATCGTCACGCTCATGATGACTTTCCACTTCGGCGTGCCGAGCGCATAGGCCGCCTCGCGCAGGCCGGGCGGCACCAGCTGCAGCATGTTCTCGGTGGTGCGGATCACCACCGGAATCACGATCAGCGCCAATGCGATCGCACCCGCCAGCCCCGAGAAGCTCTTGAAGTACGCGACCACCACGGCATAGACGAACAGGCCGATCACGATGGACGGCGCGGACAACAGGATGTCGTTGACGAAGCGCGTCACGCTCGAGAGCATGCCCTTGGGGTTGTACTCGGCCAGGTAGATGCCGGCCATGATGCCGATCGGCGTGCCGACGAAGGCCGCCATGCCGACCATCATGAGCGAACCGAAAATCGCGTTGGCGATGCCGCCCGCCTCGTTCGGCGGCGGCGTCATTTCGGTGAAGGTGGCGATCGCCAGCCCGCCGATGCCCTGGCGCAGCGTTTCCCACAAAATCCACACCAGCCAGAACACACCGAACGCCATCGCGGCGAGCGACAGCGCCAGGGCCAGCTGGTTGATGCGCTTGCGCGTCGCGAAACGCGCCGCACGCGTTTCGTTGAGCGTTTGGACCGCGAGCAATTTTTCAGCGGTGGTCACGAGGCTTTCCCTTCGCTTTTCTTCATCTGTGCGAGCAGCATCTTGGAGAGCGTGAGCACGACGAAAGTGATGAAGAACAGCACGAGGCCCAGATACATCAGCGCGGCCTGGTGCAGGCCGGCGCCGGCTTCGGCGAATTCGTTGGCGAGCACCGAGGTGATGCTGCTCGCGGCTTCGAACACCGACAGCGAGTTGAGCTGGTTGGCATTGCCGATCACGAACGTGACCGCCATCGTTTCGCCAAGCGCACGACCCAGGCCGAGCATGATCCCGCCCACGACGCCGGCCTTGGTGTACGGCAGCACCACCTTGGAAACGACTTCCCAGGTGGTCGAACCGAGACCGTAGGCCGATTCCTTGAGCAACGCGGGCGTCACTTCGAACACGTCGCGCATCACCGAGGCGATGAACGGAATGATCATGATCGCCAGGATGATGCCGGCGGACAGGATGCCGATACCGACGGGCGGCCCGGACACCAGCGCGCCGAGGTACGGCACGCCTTCAAAGAGCTTCTGCAGCGGCTGCTGCACGTAAGTGCTCAGGATCGGGCCGAACACCAGCAAGCCCCACATGCCATAGACGATCGACGGCACGGCCGCGAGCAGCTCGATCGCGGTGCCGAGCGGGCGCTTGAGCCACGACGGCGAGAGTTCGGTCAGGAACAGCGCGATGCCGAAGCTCACCGGCACGGCGATGACCAGTGCGATGAACGAGGTCGCCAGCGTGCCGTAGATCATCACGAGGCCGCCGTACTCCTCCTTCACCGGGTCCCAAGTCGTGCTGGTCAGGAAACCGAGGCCGTACTTGGAGATGGCGGGCCAGGCGCCGACGAAGAGCGACAGCAGGATGCCGAACAGCAGCAGCATCGTGAGGAGCGCGGCGCCCATCGCGGCCATGCCGAACAACCTGTCGGTGAGCGCACCGGTGCGCGGTCGTTTGGCCGGCGTCGGGCTGGAAGGCGTGGCACGCCCGGCCGCGAGGTCGAGCGTGGTGGCGTTGGCGGGAAATGTGGATGACAAGGGTCGCTCCGAAGGTGACGAAGGCGGCGCGGCATCGAACGGGGAAGAACTCATGTGCGCGCCGGACCCGATTTACTTGGCAGCCGCAGGTGCGACGGTCTTGCCCGAGGTGTCTTTGATGTCGCCCCATGCCTTGGCGATGGCCGTCTTCACGGTGTCGGGCATCGGCACGTAGTCGAGGTCGTCGGCCGTCTTGTCGCCGCTCTTGTAGGCCCAGTCGAAGAACTTCAGCACGCTGGTCGCGTTCGCGGGCTTGTCCTGCACCTTGTGCATCAGGATGAAGGTCGCACCGGTGATCGGCCAAGCGTCCTTGCCGGCCTGGTTGGTCAGCACCTGGTAGAAGCTCTTGTTCCAGTCGGCATTGGCTGCGGCAGCCTTGAACGCGTTGTCGTCGGGCGACACGATGGTGCCGGCCGCGTTTTGCATCTGCGCGTAGGTCATCTTGTTCTGCTTGACGTAGGCGTATTCGACGTAGCCGATCGAGTTCGGCAGTTGCTTCACGAAAGCGGCGACGCCTTCGTTGCCCTTACCGCCGGTGCCCACCGGCCAATTGACGGCCGTGCCTTCACCGACCTTCGACTTCCACTCGGCGTTGACCTTCGAGAGGTAGTTCGTGAACAGGAAGCTGGTGCCGGAACCGTCGGCGCGGCGCACCGGTGCGATGGTGGCGTCCGGCAATGCGAGGGAACCGTTCAGCGCCTTGATGGCCGGATCGTTCCACTTGGTGATCTTGCCCAGGTAGATGTCGCCGAGCACCGGGCCGCTGAGCTTCAGGTCGCCCGGCTTGATGCCAACGATGTTGACCACGGGAATCACGCCACCGATCACGGTGGGGAACTGCATCAGGCCCTTGGCCGCGAGTTCTTCGTCTTTCAGCGGGGCGTCCGACGCGCCGAAGTCGACCGTCTTGGCTTCGATCTGCTTCAGGCCGGCGCCCGAACCGACCGACTGGTAGTTCACCTGGGTGCCGGTGGCCTTGTTGAAATCGCCGGCCCACTTGGCGTACAGCGGTGCAGGAAAGCTGGCGCCGGCGCCGGTCACGTTCTGGGCAAATGCAAAGGTCGGGACGAATGCGGCGGCGACGAGGCCGGCGGCTGCAAATTTGAATGTCGTTTTCATAAGGCTTCCTTTTGAAGTTCAGCAACAACCCGTTTCGGGCTTGCGGCGACTCTAAAAACCCTGTGTGACAGTGCCGTGACAACCGGGTGACGTCACGGTGACGTCATGCGGCGCGCTTACCATCGAGCCACATGCAAAACGGAACCCGCCTCGCCGCTCTCGATCTCGGCTCCAACAGCTTCCGCCTCGAAATCGGGCAGCTGGACCACGGACAGATCCACCGAACCGAATACCTCAAGGAGACCGTGCGCCAGGGCAACGGCCTCGACAGCCAGCGCAACCTCACGCCCGAGGCCATGCAGCGCGGCTGGGACGCCCTCGCCCGCTTCGGCGAGCGGCTGGCCGGCTTCAAGCGATCGCAGGTGCGCGCCGTCGCCACGCAAACGCTGCGCGAAGCCCGTAACCGCGACGAATTCCTGTTGCGCGCCCGCACCATCCTCGGCTTCGGCATCGACGTGATTCCGGGGCGCGAGGAAGCCCGCCTCATCTACCAGGGCGTCGCACACATGCTGCCGCAGACCGATGCTTCCGACCGCGAACGCCGCCTGGTGATCGACGTCGGCGGCCGGTCGACCGAAATGATCCTCGGCCGCGCGCTCGAAGCGCAGGTGATGGAGTCGTACCGGGTCGGCAGCGTGGCGTGGTCGATGAAGCATTTTCCCGACGGCGCGTTCACCATTGAGGCGTTCCGCACCGCGGAGATCGCCGCCAAGGCCGTGCTGGACGACGCGCTCGCCAGCTACACGCGCGACATGTGGGACGTCGCATACGGCGCCTCCGGCACCATCGGCGCGGTCGGCGACGTGCTGGCGGCGTCCGGCGCGACGCCGGGTCTCGTCACACGCAAGGGCCTCGACTGGTTGCTCGAGCGCCTGCTCAAGGCCGGGAGCGCCGACAAGCTGCGCATCGAAGGCATGCGCGACGACCGCAAGGCGGTGATTGGCGGCGGCGTCAGCGTGCTACGGGCGGTGTTCGACCTGCTCGGCATCGACGAAATGCGCGTCGCCCAGGGGGCGCTGCGCCATGGCGTTCTCTACGAGTTGCTGGAACGAGACGAAGGCGTGGCCGATCTGCGCACCGCCACGGTCGCGCGCCTCGCGAGCCGCTTCGCGGTGGACGGCGCGCAGGCCCGTCGGGTCGGCGAAACGGCGGCGGCGCTGTTCGTGCAGCTCGACCCGGCCGCCCGCTCGGCCAACCCGGTGGGCAGCACCACCAGCCGCGCCGGCCGCGCGCTGCGCAAGCTCGGGTGGGCCGCGCAGTTGCACGAACTCGGCACGCAGGTGTCGCACAGCGACTATCACAAGCATGGCGCCTACATCCTCGACCACTGCGATGCACCGGGCTTCGCCATCAACGAAATGCATGCGCTCAGCCTGCTGGTGCTCGGCCAGCGCGGCAAACTGCGCAAGCTCGAGAACGCACTCGACGACGAGACCTTCGTGATGCAGCTGCTGTCGCTGCGGCTCGCGGTGATCCTCTGCCATGCGCGACGCGATCCGCAGCCCGGCGCGCTGGGTCTGGTGGCCGCCGGCCCCCGCGCTTTCGACGTGGCCTGCCAGGAGGGGTGGTCCGACGCCTATCCGCAGTCGGCGCACCTGCTGCGCGAAGAGGTGCTGGCGTGGCAAAAGACCGGCTGCCGGGTCAGCCTGACCGGCTGCTGAGACGCTAGAGGAATTCCGGCGACTGCACCGTCACCACGACGGTCTGCACGTCGCCGTCCCGCTCGCGCGTGCGAATCCACCACACCGCGCCTTGCGCACCGGGCAGCTGTCCTGCTGCAAGCCGAGCAACCGCGCGATCGCCTGGCCCAGCGAAGGCTGGTGGCCCACCATCAACACCACCGACTTGCCGTTGGGCCAGGCCGCCGCTTCGAGCAGGATGTCGGCCGTCGTGTCCGGTGCCAGTTCTTCGCGCAGCTTGTATTTGCGGCCCAGCGCCAGCACGGTTTGCTCGCAGCGCCGCGCCGGGCTGCTGACGATGCGCGTGCCTTCTGGCAGCTGGCGGTCGAGCCAGCCGGCCATGCGCTTGGCCTGCTTTTCGCCGCGCGAGGTGAGCGAACGGGCAAGGTCGTCGCAGCCGTCGGTCCAGTCATCGGCTTCGGCGTGGCGCCAAAAAATCAGGTCCATGGTCACTCTCGATATCGATTCGGGTCGGTGGGATCAGGCGCCGGCGGTGCGCAGCCCCGCTGCGCCATAGCGGTTCATGAGCGCGCTCTGTGCGCCATGGGCTTCGAGAACGGGCGACGCGCCGCCCTCCTCCGGATGGGTGTCGCCGAGCACGCGCACGTAAGCGCCATCGGCTCCCAGGTCCCAGGCGTCGCAGCCGTCGTGCAAATAGGCCACCAGGCACTCGTCGATCAGGCGCTGGCGCAGGTCGGGGTCGGTCACGGGCCAGGCGAGTTCGATGCGTCGCATCATGTTGCGGTTCATCCAGTCGGCGCTCGACAAATACAGCGACTCGTCGTCGCCCTGCCGGAAATAGAAAACGCGCGAGTGCTCCAGAAAGCGCCCGATGACGGAGCGCACGCGGATGTTGTCGGTGATGCCCGGCACCTGAGCAGGCAAGGTGCAGGCGCCACGCACGATCAGGTCGATCTTCACGCCGCACTGGCCAGCCCGCACGAGCGCGGCAATCAGGCCTTCGTCGGTCAGCGCGTTCATCTTGGCGACGATGCGGGTCGACGAGCCCTGGCGCGCCGCCTGCGCCAGCGCATCGATCTGCGCCACGATGTTCTTGTGCAGGTCGAAGGGCGCCAGCCACATGCGGTTCAGCTTGGGCAGCTTGCTCTGGCTCGCGAGATGCACGAAGACGGCTTCCATGTCGGCCGTCAAAAGAGGATCAGCGGTGAGGTGGCTGATGTCGGTGTAGAGCCGCGCCGTCTGCGGGTTGTAGTTGCCCGTCGACAGGTGGCCGTAGCGCTGCATCTTCTTGCCCTCGCGGCGCGTCACCAGCAGCATCTTGGCGTGCGTCTTGAGGCCGACCACGCCATACACCACCTGCGCACCGATCGACTCCAGCATCTCGGCCCAATTGATGTTGGCCTCTTCGTCGAAACGCGCCTTGAGCTCGACCACCACCGTCACCTCCTTGCCGCGACGCACCGCCTCGCGCAACAGGTCCATGAGTTCGGAGTTGGGGCCGGTGCGGTAGATGGTTTGCTTGATCGCGAGCACCTGCGGGTCTTGCACCGCTTCGCGCAGGAACGCGAGCACGCCGTCGAAGCTCTCGAACGGCTGGTGGATCAGCACGTCGCCGCGCTGCAGCCGACTGAAAAACGACTGCGCACGCGACAGCGTGACCGGGTACGACGCACGATAAGGCGCATAGCGCAGGCCGGGCTCGTCCAGCAGATCGATCAGCTGCGTGAGGCGCGCGAGGTTCACCGGACCGTGCACGCGATAGAGCGATTCGGGCGGCAGGTCGAACTGCTTGAGCAGAAAGCTGGAGAGCGATTCGGCGCAACTCGCCGACACCTCGAGGCGCACCGCCTGCCCGAAATGACGGTGTTGCAGGCCCTGTCGCAGCGCCGTGCGCAGGTTGATCACGTCTTCCTCGTCGACCGCCAGGTCGGAGTGTCGGGTGACGCGGAACTGCGAAAAATCGCCCACTTCGCGCCCGGCGAACATGCTCGACAGGTGCGCCCGCACGATGCTCGACAGCGCCACGAACAGCGTCGCGCCGTCCGACACCCTGGCCGGCATGCGGATGAGGCGCGGCAGCACGCGCGGCACCTTCACGATCTGGATCGGGTTCTCCCGACCGAACGCGTCCTTGCCGCCGAGCTGCACGATGAAATTGAGCGACTTGTTCGCGACCTGCGGGAACGGGTGCGCCGGATCGAGACCGACCGGGATCAGCAGCGGCCGGACCTCGCGCTCGAAATATTCCTGCACCCACTTGCGCTGCACCGGGTTGCGCTCCCCGTGCGAAATGATGCGGATGCCGTGCTTCGCAAAGGCCGGCATCAGCTCGTTGTTGTAGAGCGCGTACTGCTTGCCGACCAGCGTGTGCGCCGCGGTGGCGAGCGCCTCGAAGGACTCGACCGAGTAAACGCCCTTGGTGTCGCTCGCGTCGTTGGCGATCAGGTGGGGCGCGGCGCGCACCTCGAAGAATTCGTCGAGGTTGCTCGACACGATGCACAGGTAGCGCAGCCGCTCGATCAGCGGCACATCGGCGCGCATCGCCCAGTCGAGCACGCGCTCGTTGAAGGCGAGGATCGCGTGATCGCGGTCGAGCAGAACGAGGGGCGCAGGGGGCGAAGCCGTCGCGGGCGCAGCGACGGCCTTCTTTTCGGCGTTGGTGGGCGGCATGACCACCGATTCTGGGACAAACGACATGCAGGAACTTGCAAATGGCTGAGTGTCGGCCAGACGCATGACAGTTCAGTGACAGTCGCGTGACGAGGTCAGGCGCCGAGGAAGTGCCGGCGATAGCGTGGCGGGAGATCGTCGATGCGCATGAGCATCGGCAGGTCGGCGGTGTTGAAGTCGGGGTCCCAGGCCGGGGCGCCGAGGAGTTTGGCGCCCAGCCGCAGATAGCCGCGCACCAGCGCGGGCGGTTCCACGTCAAGCGAGCTATCGAGCCGCTCGATCGGCAGTGGCAGGCGCGGCTGCACGTGGTGCTGGATCGGTGCCATGTGCGTGGCCGACAGCTGGCGCCAGATGCTGGCCGCAGCGTTGCCGCCCGGCAGGCCGTTGTGCTGCATCGGGATGCTGGCGCAGCCGATCATCGTGTCGAGCTTGTTCTGCCGCATGAAGCCCGCCAGCGCACCCCAGAGTGCGAGGATCACGCCGCCCTGCCGATGCTCGGCATGCACGCAGCTGCGCCCGAGCTCGACCATGCGCGAGCGCAGCGAGCGCAGGCGCGTGAGGTCGAATTCGGTGTCGCTGTAAGTGCCGCCGACGCGCCGGGCCTGTGCCGGCGTGAGCACGCGGTAGGTGCCGATCACGGTTTGCGTGGCTTCGTCGCGCACCAGCAGGTGCTCGCAGAAATCGTCGAACAGGTCGATGTCGTGCCCGGCGAGCGGTGTGTTGAGCCTCGCGCCCATCTCGACAGCAAAAACCTGGTAGCGCAGCCGCTGCGCCGCGCGCACCTCGTCCTGGTGACGTGCCCATTGGACGGACAGTCCGCTCGCGACGGGCGGCGGCGCAACGACCGGGGCAACGGGAGCAACGAGCGGTGTGGTGCGCGGCCAGAGCGCCGATCGCAAACCCAGTTGCGAGATCGGAAAGGTCGGGTTGGGAAGTTCGTTCATCACTGCGAGCCCTCTGTTGCGTGTGGTCGCAAAGAAGTGTGTGGGTCTCACGTGAAAAGGCCGTGTCAACGCCGCGGCAATCGCATGACGGTGCGCCCCGGGTCAGCCGGTTGTCGCCGTCACACCGCCGTCACGCAGTGCGGGCAGCATGACGCGCGGTCAGCCTGGCAGCGCGCTCACCTGCACCGACAGATCGAACAGCTTGGCCTTGCCGGCGTAGTAGCGATCGATGCGCCATTCCTTCAGGATTTCGATCGCGAGTTCGAAATTCTTGAGGTCGAGTTTGTAGAGCTCGGTGACGCTGAACGCACCTTCGGATTCCAGCGCGAGCACAAGTTGGGCGAGGGTGCGCGACGAGTCGCTCACCGGGTTGGCGCTGATGATTTTTCGGGCGGTCTTGATCGCGTTCATAGAGGGTTTTCTCCAAGGGACAAACGTCGGATTCTGGACTTTCTGAGATGACAAATTTATGACAATGTCCTTTCTGCGGATACACCCCGGCGAGCGCTTCAACGGATACACGCATTGGCTCGGTCTGGCGCTCGCCCTGTGCGGTGCAGTGCTGCTCGCCGGCCGGGTCGAGCCGACCGGCTGCAACGCCGGTGCGGCCGGGGCGCTGGTGTTCGCGCTCAGCGCGGTGGCGCTCTATGGCGCCTCTGCGCTGTTTCACTCCACGAGCGGACACGCGAAGCGCTTCTGGGCGCGCGCCGACCACTGCGCCATCTACCTCCTGATCGCCGGCACCTGCACGCCTTTCGTGCTGATCGGGCTGTCCGGCTGGACCGCGGTCGTGCTGCTCACCACGGTCTGGGGCCTGGCCTTGTTTGGCATCGGTCGCGAACTGCGGCCGAGGGGCGACGCGGCGCCGTCGTTGCGGCTGTATGTCGGCATGGGCTGGCTCTGTGTGTGCGTGGCGGCGCCGCTCGCGGCCACGCTCGACGGCGCGGCACTCGCCGGGCTGGTCGCAGGCGCCGCGGTCTACAGCGCGGGCACGGTCTTCTATCGCAACCGCCGGGGCTGGGCGCATGCGCACGGCGTATGGCACCTGTTCGTCCTGGGCGGCACGATGACGCACTACGCCACAGTGCTGCGCCTGGTCCTGTAACGTGGGCGCCCCTGCTGCGCTGCCCTTCCTTTTCGGGTTTTTCATGGCCACGGAAAGACCTGTCGAGGTCGAGACCCGACGCGACCAGATGTTTGCGACGCTCACCGAAAGCGAGGTCGCACGCATTCGCCGTTTCGGCAACGTTCAGCATTGCGCGCGAGGCAGTTGCCTCTTCAAGGCACGCGATCGGGGGCCGGGCATGTTCGTGGTGCCGAAAGGCGTTGCCGCGATCGGCCAGATCGGACACGATGGCCCGGCGCGCAACGTGTTTCTCTTCTTGGGATCCGAGCCCGAAACCGGTTGACGGCGCCGCTGCAGTCGCACGGGTCCACCAATACCTTTCGGGGCATGCAGTCCGTCGCGTGAACGCTATGCTGGCCGACCACCCATCACCCTGAAAGCCCAACCATGCTGTCTCCCGTCATCGATGTCTATTCGTGGGCCACGCCCAACGGGCACAAGGTGCACATCATGTTGGAAGAGTGTCGCTTGGCGTACGCCGCGCACCCGGTGAACATCGGCACCGGCGACCAGTTCGCGCCTGCCTTCCTCAAGATCAGCCCGAACAACAAGATCCCGGCGATCACGGACCCGGACGGTCAGGGCGGCAAGCCGATATCGCTTTTCGAATCGGGCGCCATCCTGGTCTACCTCGCAGGCAAGACCGGCCAGTTCATGCCGCGCGACGACCGCGGTCGGTACGACGTATTGCAGTGGCTCATGTTCCAGATGGGTGGTGTCGGCCCGATGCTGGGGCAGGCACATCATTTTCGTCTCTACGCACCGGAAAAAATCCAGTACGCGATCGATCGTTACAGCAATGAAGCCAAGCGTATCTACGGTGTGATCGACAAGCGCCTTGCAGAGAGCAAGTTCATTGCGGGCAAGCAATATTCCATCGCCGACATCGCCATTTTCCCGTGGCTGCGCAGCTGGGAAAATCAAGGCATCGAGCTCACCGACTACCCTCATTTGAAGGCGTGGTTCGACACCGTGTCGGCACGGCCTGCGGTGCAACGCGGCGTGAAAGTGCTGGCCGATCTGCGCAAGCCGATCACCGACAACAAGGCTCGCGAAATACTTTTCGGCAAGACGCAGTACGACAAACGCTGAGCGCGCCTTTTCACAGGTTAGAATCGAAGGCTTGTCGGGGTGTAGCGCAGCCTGGTAGCGCATCTGGTTTGGGACCAGAGGGTCGAAGGTTCGAATCCTTTCGCCCCGACCATCATTTTTTCGGACGGCCACAGCACCATGGCCTGTCCACTCTGAAGCCCTTTCGTCTGTCCGTAGCTCAGTTGGATAGAGCACCTGCCTTCTAAGCAGGTTGTCGGGGGTTCGATCCCCTCCGGACAGGCCAACTCCAGTCTCTAACCGTTTCGGTTTCCGCTAACTTTGCACGGTCTCGCCCTGTCGAAGATCACTGTTCAGACGTACAGTGCCCCATGCCAGAAGCCGAATACTTCACTTTCACCCTGCCGCGCGACCCATGGCGCAAGAAGCCCGGCCCGTCGCCATTCAAGATGACCCGCGAGGAAGCCCAGCATCGCTACCCGGGCGCTGTGGCGATTGAATCAACCCGGGAAGTTCGGCAGATTGGCGATGGGGAGCCGTTCCAGGGCGGTCAGCCGTATGGGCAGTAGGATTGCGCCATGATCACCACCGAAGACCTCGACCCCGTTGGACCGCGCGATCCGCGCAAGGTGTTCCTTGCCCTGGCTGTGAAGCACGGCCTCACGCCGCTCGATCAAGCTGGAATGTCCGATGCGCTGTGGGCGTACACCATGGACGTGGTGGACAAGTGCGCGACGCTGGTGGAGCCGTATGGGGACAGCGAGGCTGGCGGGAATGCAGCTGAGGCGATCCGCGCCGAGCTCTACGACTGAATTACCTCTGCGCCTGTTCGGCGATCTTGCGCACCGCGTCGCCCGATCGCTTCGATCCGGCCGATGACCCCAGCCAGTAGTTGCACACCTGCCCGAAGGCGAGCGACAGCGCGCCGAACATCACGTTCAGCAGCTGGAACGCATTGGCGGGCAGATCGGCCTGGACGATGAACAGCCGGTAGATGCAGAAGAAGTAGCCGACGACGATCAGGGTGGACACGACCGGCGCACCGAACGCGATCCCTGACCCGCTCTTCGTGAGGTCGACGGTCTGCTGCCGGGCGCTCTTCGTGTCGTCGATGTAGGCGGCCTCGCGCGCCTGGTCGACCTTCGCCATCTCCACTTCGAAGTCTTTCTCGGCACTGCGCAGCGCGACGATCTGCTCGCCGCTGAGCGTGCCCGACGAAAGCGCGTCTTCAACGTCCTGCGCAGATGCGTCTGGCCGGCCGAGCACCTTGTCGGCAATGATCTTCACCGCGGCGCCAGCGAGGGGGCCGCCGAGTGCGTTTGCGAGGCCAGGAGCCACGGCGCCGATGGTGGCACGCCAGTCGAAGTCAGCCATGGTCATGCCTCCAGTCGCAACAGGTTGCCGGCGATGCGGCGTGCCCACCCGCGGCCGAAACTGGGCCAGGTGGGCAGGTCGGCCATGAACTGCAAGCGTTGACCATTGAAATGGGCGGCGATCATCGGGCCCGCCGCGCGCGCCGCTCCGATCGTTTGAGCCCCGATCACGCCGTCAGCCGTGGTGCCGACCGCGCGCTGCAACCACTTCACGGCCTGACCGACACCCGAGTTCACCGCAGCGTCGAAGACCTCGAAGCGCACCGCCTCGGGCAGTTGGTCGGCTTGCACGGCATCCCAATACTGCTTGCGATAGATGGCCTTCGCGGTGTCGCGCGGCAGGTCACGCATCGAGCCGGCGTAGCCAGCTGCGCGCGCCACGGCGATTGTCACGCCCCAGTTGGTCTGGCCGCCAGGGTCTTTCGGGTTGTCGACGAATCCGCCCTCGTGGCCCAGCAAGCGATCGAAAGCTTCGTTGAAGTCCATGGTCAGTCCTTCCAAGGTTGCAGGGAGCGCCACCACGCCAGTGCCTTCGCACGTGCGCGGCCGATGAAGAGGTCGAATCGCTGGCGCGCGGTCAGGGGCTCGATCGGCATCACGTCGGTGGCTTCGTCGGGCGCCACGTCGCCAGCCCAGGCACGCGCACTGCACAGCAGGATCACGACCATTGCGTAGACCACCGCGACAGTGCCGAGGCCCGGCCACTCACCGATGAAGGGCAGCATTGGGATGCCGAAGCCGATCGCGGCCCACACCGCGTACTCAAAGACGACGCGAAACAGCGTGTGCTTCGGCATGGCGTTGAGCCGGCAGCAGGCGATGAAGAAGATGCCCGCGCAGCCCGGCCAGGTCATCACAGCGAGCAGCATGGTCTCGTTCCATTGGCTCATGGCGTGTCTCCTTTCCCGCGCGCGAGGTCGATCGTGCGGAAGATGAAGCGCACGACGGCGCGCAGCAGCTTCGGCCAGTCATCGCCGACTGCGCCCACGATTAGGGCGACCGGCGTGATGAGCACCCGCTCGGTGACGCTGCTGTAGTAGCTGCTCCCCATGCTCGCCAAGCTCACAGTGATGAGCACCGCCAAGCCGGCCACGCGCAGGAAATACCAGACCGCGATCAGCCGCGTGGTCTTGTCCCGACGCTTGAGCGCGAAGGACGCTCCGATCACCGACGCCAGCACGATGACGATGTAGGGGCCGACCACCGCCGCCACGTCGGGTGCGTAGAAAAGGCCGGCGAGGAAGATGCCGAACCCGACGGCATCAGTGACCGCGCGGTCGTTCATGTTGCCCATCCCGGCCCTTAGAGCTTGAAGCACCCGAGAAGGGCGATCGTGTTGGGCGCCGATTCCCCTGTGATCGTCGGGGTGAAATTGCCCGAGTAGCCGATCCGGATCGTCCCCGCGCCCGGCGCGGTCTTGCTGAACGTCGAACTACCCACTGAAGATTGCACCTCCGACCGAAAGCGGGCTGGCTTGAGCCATCGTTCCAGAGGTAGCCACTCCCGCCGCCATCCCATCCGATCGGAAGTTTGTGCTGGTGGTCCTGGGTGGTCGTCGCGTACTTCGTGCCACTGACAAACGAGGTTCCTGCGACGCGCGGCACGCGGGTCGCGCATGTCGAACACGGTCAGCCGTTTGTTCGCCGCCCAGTCAATAGCAGCGCTTGCGCCGCGCACGCTCGCCGCGCCGGCAGATGTGAGGATCGGCAGTAAGGCGTCTGTGTTTCCGCCCACCAAGCGGTGTAAAGGTCGAGCGTGTCGACGTTCGCGCGCGTGGCGCCGCTGCCGATGTTGCCGATGGTGCCGCCATTCGCCGCAACCCAGCCGGCAGGGGCGGCCGCGCGCATGACGAGCTTGAAATCTCCAGTAGTGGCCAGCGGAGCGGTGAACCCCACGTTGTCGCGCAGCTGGGCGATGAACGACGCCAGCAAGTTCATGTTGTTGTCGATCGTCGCGGGCGCGTCGACGGCCCCGTCGGCTGCGTTGGCGCCAGCCGTTTGGCTGAGCGCCGCGAGATTTGAGTAGAGGGGCATGGTGAGCCTTTAGAATTTGTGGATGAACTGGAACTTCGACCCGATCACGCTGGGCTGGCTCGCATCGGTGGCGGTGGTGGCGGTCATCCAGTCATTCCGCCGAAAGTAGGCCGCCGCTCATCGCGAGGCCGGGCAACAGAAGTGGGTTGCTCACCGGGCGCGCTGCCGGCGCAGCCAGCAAACCAGGCAGCACCTTCTGCGCGGCGCGCTGGCTCACACTGAGATTGATGCCCTGCAGCGGATCGATGATTGCGGCGCGGCCGAATGGGATCTTTCCGGCGATGCCGTTGAGCATGTCCATACCCCGACCGAGCAGGAGCGCCCCGCTGTTGCTGTTGTTCACTGCCGAGCCGATCGGTTGCGACTGCATCAGGCTCGCCACGCGGCCCGCGGCCTTGAACTGCGCCACTTCCTCGGGCGAGAAGAACAGCCGCAGCTTGTCGTCGCCGATATTCTTGAGCGCGGCGTTCAGCGCCGATTGCGACACCTTCCCGGTCTCGTCGGCCGAGCCGCTCAGGGCCTGCTTCTTGATGTGCGTGGCCAGGGCGTCGCGAATCGTCGCCATCCCTTGCGGCCCAACCTCTTGCGCGACAGAGCGCGCGTCGTTGAGCGTGCCGTTCAGGATGAAGGACTGCGCGAGCTTTTCCGGGTCCGCGGTGCGCGCGTCGCCGAGCGCGGTGCGCACGAGGGGCGTGCTCTCGGCGTAGCCATACTTGGCAGCCGTCGCGCGGCGCGCGGTGTCGATCGCGTTGATCGCCGAAGCCGGCTGCCCGTCAGCCTGACGCATGGCAGACGCGAGGCCCGCGGTCACCGGCGCGGTGCCGAAGTCGATGCCACCCGGGTTCGTGATCGGCCGCATCGGCGCCGAGTCGAGGCCCTTGATCGCCGCGCGCGCCGCCGCCGCTTCGTTGCCGCCCTTCGCGAGCTCGCCCGAGAGCAGCGAGCGCAGGTTCTTGTAATGCTGAGGGGTGAACGGCTGCGCGCCGGTCTGGAACGCACCCATGTAGTCGGTGACCTGCTTCGGCAGGTAGCCGGTCAGCGCTTCGTCGGAGACGCTGGCCATCGCGGCGTGCAGCGGTTCGTTCGAGATCGGCGCTTTGTAGCCCGGCATCGCCTTTGCAGCGTCCCACGCGGTCTGTTCGGCGTTCTGCAGGCCGCCGTAGGTGCCGGCGATGCGATCGCGCACGACCTGCCCGGCGGCGATCGGCGCCGTTTCGGTGCGGCCGCCCAGGTCGTTGAGCCGCCCGATCAGCGTCGAGTTGTTCCGGTTCTGCATCAGCGGCAAGCCGTGCAGTTCGCCGTCGGCGCTGTTGGCCGCCATCTTTGCGAGGTTCTGTTCGCGCGTGATCTGCACCGGGTTCTGCGACAGCATCCCGCGCGTCGGCGTTGCGCCCACAGTGCGGAAGTCGGCGAGGCGGGACACAGCGGCCGGGTCGAGATCCTTGCCGGCCTGAAGCGACGATGCGAGCTCGGCGCGCAGCGACTGACGAACCTGCGCCGGCAACTGGTTGTAATCGGTGCCGGCCTGCTGCAGCACCGACGTGAGCTTGATGTCGAGATCCTCGGGAGACATGGGGCGCAGACTGCCCAGCATGCCGCGGCCGGATGCCAGGATGCTTGCGCCTACGCTCGGCACAGCAGCCCCCGCCACGCCGCCGAGCAATGCCGCGCCCGCCTGTTGCCACTGGCCGCCGCCGGCTTCACGCGATGCGCCACCGGCCAAGCCCGCGCCGGCCGCGCCGGCCAGTTGCTGGGCAGGATTCGCAGCGAGGCCGCGCAAGAGATTTGCGCCGGTCGTGGTGGCAGCGCCAGCCGCAGAGCCCGCGGCGCCGGCCATGCCGCCCGCACCGGCCACCAGCCGGGATGCGTCGCCGATCACGCGCTCCGTCGAGTTCTGCGGCGATGGCAGGCCCATAGCGTCGGCCGCCTGCGTTGCGAGTGCACCCAGCGGCTTCGTGCGGCCCGTCATGCCGGTGAGGCGGTCGGTGATGTAGCGCAGGGGTTCGGTGACGACCTGGGCGGTGTTCGCGATGCCTTCCATGCCGTAGCGTGCGGTGAGCCCGAGCTGGCGGGGCACGTCGTTGAGCGCGCGACCGGCGGAGACTGCGGTCGACGGTGCGGTCGCGGCTGGAGCCTCGCCACCCGCGATCTGCCCCTGCAGCATCTGGAACGCCTGTTCCTGCGTAGCGCCCTCGGGCGCGCCCACTTCGTAGCTCTTGCCGTCTGGTGCGGTGAATTCGAAGGTTGGCATCACTTCACCTTCACAGACCAGCCCGAAGGCAGCGGGGCAAAAGTGCCCGACGCACCGCCAGAGCTTTCAGCGGGGCCGCCGTTCAAGTTGGCGTACTTGCCTTGCAGCCGCTTCACTTCCTGTGCCGCGGCCAGGCGCTGCGCAACCGGGATCGAACGATCTGCCGCGCGGCCTGCCTGCAGCTTGTATTCGAGGCGGTCGCCGTCGGACTGCGGGCCTTCCATGCGCGGCACGTTGTTCACCAGATCGCCGGCCACGATGTCGAGCTGCGCCGAAATCTCTGCGCCCTTGTTGCTCTGGCCGACGAGGTTCATGCCCTTGTCCAGCAGCTCGCCGACGCCGCTGGCGGTCGGACCCTGTTTGAGCAGCGTGATGGCGCGGTCGGCGGCGGCGATCATCTGACCCGCCGACTTCACCTTCTTCTGTCCTTCGGTGTCGCGCACCACATCGGCGGCGGCAGTGCCTTCGGCGGTCTTCATCTGCGCGGCCTGCTGCGCTTTCTCGGCCGGCGAGAACTCGAGGCCGCCACCAGACACACCAGCAGTGGCCGGTGCCGCAGCCGGCAGGCGGCCGATGACCGGCGCAGCAGGGGCAGCGGCGCCGCCGTACCGAGCCAGCTGGTCGGTGGTCGTGGCGATGTGCTCCTGCAGCATCGACCGGTCTTGCGGCGTCAGGAACTTGGCCTTTGCTGGGTCTACGAGGTCGCGCTGTGCCGCAGCAATTTCGCGGCGCGCGGCGTCCGGGTTGAAACCCATGTCGGTGCGCGTGCCAGCGGCCATCGCGGCTTCCGAAGTGTTCGTCGGGCCGGCGCGGCCGATCAGCGGTGCAGGCGTTGCGCCACCGGCGGGCGGTGCAAGGCCGATCTCCTGCGCTTGCGACTGGCCGCCCATGCGGCCGCCATCCATGATGGTCGGGCGTCCAGGGGTAGCCTGCGCCCGGATGAGCGCGTCCTGCGCGGCATATGCGCCGGCCGTTCCCAGCGCGCCCTGCGGCGCCTGGATGCGCACGCCACCGGGGGCGGAGGGGTCAGGCAGCACCAGCGTGCTGACGCCGTTCGCGGACTGCTTCAGGCCCGGCAGGAAACCGGGCTGCACGCGGTTCGCGTCGTAGGCATAGCCGTCGTTCGTCTTCATGTCCGGCCGGCCAGCCTTGAAGAGCATGTCGGCGATGCCCTTGCCGCCGTTGCTCATGTAATCGGCGACCAGCGCGTCGGCCGGAATGTTGAACTGCTTTGACCACTCGGCGAACTTGCCCTGCGGCGGCGGCGGATCGTTCGGACCCTTGCCGACGGCGGCGTGCAGCACCGCACCAGGTGCGACGGGCTCGCCTGCGGTGGGCGATGCGCCAGCACCAGGTGCACCAGCAGCGACCGGCGCCGTGGCCCCTGCCCCGCCCATGTAGTACTGGTCCATCTGCTGCTGCCGCGCGAGCGCCGCGCTGCGTTGCGCCGCCTGCGACTTGTTCTCGTCGACCTGCGATTGCAGCAACGAGTTCTGCAGGCGCTGGTGCTTGTTCGCCGCCACGTTGCCGACGCCGCGCGCGAGCGATGCGCCAAAGCCGGCCGCGTTCGGGTCGGTGGTTGGGCCGCCCGCTGCGAGCAGGCCGAGACCGAGCGCCGCTTCGTCGGAGGACAAAAAATCGAGGAGTGAGGCCATGTCGTTTCCTTACCAGGCGGGGCCGCCGCCACCGCTGCCATCAGATGCGGCCGAGCCGCCCGTGCTGCCGTTGCCGCCGTCGGCCGCACCGAAGCCTCCGTAGCCACCGCCGAGCAGGCCGCCACCAACTGAAGCGCCGCGGCCGTACTTGTTCATCGGGTCGGCGCCGCCGTAGGCGAAGTACTCCGACATGTCCTTGTAGGCTTGCGTGCCCGGCTTTGGCATGTCCATGCCGTACTTAAACGACCCGTAGGAACCCACGCTGTCCCATGGCGTTTCTGGGGTCTTCGGGAACATCTGCGCCATCAAAGCTTCGGCGTCGCCGCCGGTGTTGTTCCAGTTGGAAACGATCGGGCGGTTGTCGCCTTGCTGCGTGAACTTCGGCGCCTCTGGCTCCAACTGCTTGATCGAGGTCGCCTCTGCGACTGGTGCTTGCGCGCTCAACAGGCCGAGCAGCCCGCCACTCCCGCCGCCACCGGTGCCATTCCCGGCACCGTTGAAGTTGTAGGCGTTGGGCTTGGCGAGCGGCGCCAGCTTGTTGTAGCCAAGCGGCTGGTTGCTGATCTGGCCAAGCAAGTCGGGCACCAGCGCGCGCGCGTACTGGCTCAGGCCGTAGCTGTTGTCATACGCCGCGGTCTGCCGAGCACTGAACGGGTTCTTCTGATACTGGTTCTGCAGGTTCTGGCCCTGCTCGATGTTGGACATCAGCCACGGCGTGGCGGGAGCCCAAGGCGTCTTGGTCTGCGTCTGCTGCTGCGCGCCGGCGCCGCCGTTCTTGTCGCTGCTCAGTGCCGAGCCGACCAGGCCGACGGCCGCGCCGCCCACTGCTGCCCAGCTCACGATTGCACCTCGAGTGCGGATTCGATGCGTGCCATGTCGGCCTCCGTTTGCTTGGTGAAGTTGAGGTAGTCGGCCGGCGTCTGCGCGATGAACTGCGCTTCGATGCGGGCGAGATCGGTTTCGGTGGTGTTGTGGAAGCAGGTCCAGACCGCGTCTTCCAGCACAACCGCCACGCGGCGCGCGCCAGGCGGGGCGACGATGTGGAATCCAGCCGAGACCTCGCGCACGGTGCCGTCGTCGAGGTAGAGCGCCATGCGGCCCTTCGAGAGGATCGACAGGTTCTCGAATTTGTGCACCTTGCTCGTCACGAGCGTGCCCTTCGGCGCGCGCATTTCCCGCGCGTAGATGCCGGGCGCGTAGTGGTGATGGGTCGTGATGCCAGCGGCGGCCGGGTCTGCGTTGCCAGCGGCGCGCATGGCCTCTTCGAGCGCGTCGATCCTGGCGTCGCGGTCGGGACCGCCGAGCGACAGCACAGGAGCATCAGGGACTGCGTACAGCGTGCTCATGCCCACCAGCTCCCGCTTCCGCCACCGCTGCCACTCGCTGGGGCGCTACCGGAGGAACCGCCTCCGCCCCCGTTCCACCAGTTCATCGCCGACTGACCAAGCTGCGCGCCGCCGAGCGCCGACGTGACAGGATTGCTGGTGGTGCCGACCGTGCCGCTGCTCGTGGTCGACCCGAACCCGTTGGCAATCCCGTTCGATGCGTTCTGAAACTGATTCCAGTAGTTGAGCGGCGTGTTCTGCTGCGAGGTGCTGTTGTTCACATCGGCCGCGTTGTAGCCGCCGAGCGTGCCCACCAGACCCATGCCGACCTGCAGATTGTTCATGTTCTGCGTGTACGCATCGTTGTAGACGTTGCGGTCGAAAGTCTGCTCGTACTGGCGCGAGTTCTCGTTGAGATTGTTCTGCCACTGGTACATGCCCTGCTGCTGCGTGTAGTCGTTGAACCGCAGCTTCGACGACATGTCGCCCAGATTGCCCTGCAGCTGGTTCTGAGACGCACGGGTCATCTCGTCCACGCCAGAGTTGCCGAATGAACCACTGCGCAGCATCGCCGCGTTCATCGCAGGCGCCGCGGTCTGGTTGTAGTTCTGCACCATGTCCTTCGACGACGAGTCGATGATCTGCTGCAGGTACGGGTTGTTGCCGCCCAGAAAGGGGTTGCCGAGTCCGAAATTTGAAAGGTCTGCCATGTGGGCTCCAGCGCTTCGCAGCGTTTGGTGAGGGGGTTAGGTTCCGGTGAGCTCCCGGCACTGCACGAACGTTCCGGGCGTACCCGAGACGACGCACCGCCAGCCGGCGATCGTGTATTGGTTGCCGACCGTGCCAAGCACCGCCGGCGCGCTGTTGCGCACGAAGTCGCCGCGCGCCCACGACCCGGTGGTCGGCGCCGAGATCGCGGCGTTGTCGATCGCGACCAGCCGGCCATCGGCGAGCTGGTTCACTTTCATCGACACGGCTTGCAGGATCGCCTGCATCTGCTGCACGAGCGACCGCTCGAAGGCGGTGGTCGGGTTGGACGGCAGCGCCGGTTTTTCAAGCAGCCTCATCGCCCGCCCACCTGTTTCAGCGGCAAGTCGTAGCCGGTCTCCTGGTGGTCGCCCGTGAAGTCGAAGCGCACGCGGTGATAGCGCGCGCTCTGGTAGAGGTCGAACTTCCCTTCGTTGCGCGGGCACACCGCGCCGGCGACGAGCGGCTCGCCCTCGTTCATGGCGTAGAAGCCGGTGGCGTTCGCACTGTCAGGCACGCGCGAGAAGCGCACACGCGCCTGCTCGATCATGGTCACGGCTGCGTCGTCGCCGATGTCGCTGGTGGTGAAACTGGACGCGCCCGTGGCGCCGTTCATTGCGACCAGCTGGTTCGAGGCGTTGAAGTAGGAAGGCGTCTGGCCGCCCGAGGCCCAGTACTGCGAGTCGAAAGGGATGTTCGGCAGCGCGTCGATGGTCGCGGCATAGGCGTTCAGGCCGTCGATGGTCACGCCCGGCGCGATGTAGTTCAGCGGAGCCTGGATCACGACGTCGGAGACGCCCCATTCCTTCTTGCCGACGTGATAGACCAGGCACGCATCGCATGCACCGGTCGACGTCAGCGACGGATAGTTCACGCGCACCAGGTTGTTCTGCTTGTCGTAGACCACCTTGGTGCGGTAGCGGTAGGTCGGGCTGGAGTTGTCGAGGAACCACTGCCGCGTGACGCCATCGCCGACAGGCTCGGGCCGCGTGCCGTCGAAGATCCAGAAGTTGTCGTTGCCGACGATGAAGTGCCGGCCGCCGATGTCGCAGACCGCTTCTTGGCCCACCGCACCGGCCTCGCCGCCGGGAACGAGGTTCCACTGCCAGACCACACCGCCGGCGCCCGCGAACACGCCGAGGAAGATCGCGCGCTGCTTGTAGGCAACCACGTAGTCGCCCAGCGTCTGCGCGGCCTGGATGGCGCCCTCGATCGCGATCAAGCGGCCGGTCTGCGCGGAGGTGGCGACGCTCGGCGTCCAGTTGGTCTGATCGCTCTGCGCGCAGCACCACCAGCGATCGGGGGACGGGCCGTAGGTGCCCTCGTTCGTGCTGAACGCGATCACGAAGTTGTTCGAGGCGCTGACGACGATCTTTGCCTTCGGCGCGCCTGCGATGGCGGCGAACGCGCCCGATGCGCTGCTCTGCATGGGGTCGGCGAGGTTTGTAGCGACGGTGGTGTCGCCGAACTGCGCGAAGCTCCAGCGCGATTCACTCGATCCGGTATAGGCGACGCCACCCGCGCTGCGATCGGTCCAGGCGGCCGACAGCAGCTCATAGAGGCGCGTCTGTGTGCCAGCGAACACCCGGCGCGAGCCATCAAGGCGCGTAGCCACCACGGCGCCACGAGCTTCGGCGGCCAGCGCAGGAGCATTCACCGCCACCGGTGACGGCGCGCCCTTGTAGCCCGCAGCAAACGGGATGACGTTCGAACACGCGGTCAGGATGCCGGGCGTGGTCGGATCGCTGTCTGGCGAAAACCCCCGGATCGGATTCATGGTCATCGCGGTCGCTGCCTCAGGCTGGCGCCGCTCGACATGGCGCGCTGGTCGGCGCTTTCCATCTCGCGGATCGCCTTGTCGAGCAGCACACCGTAGCGCGCCGCCTCTTCCGGGTTCTTGACGAAAATGTAGGCTTCGACCAGCGCGGCGTAGAGGTAGACGCTCGGCGCCTTCGTGAGCAGCCAGTTCGTCGGCGTGATCGCCAGCGCGGCCGCACGCGCGTAGTAGCGGGCCGAAAACGCCGTCGAGGCGCCAACGGTCTGCCCATAGATGAAGGTGCGCCCCTCGATCGAATAGACGTTCGGGCGGCCCGGTGCGGTCAGGTCGGCCAGCTGATCGGCCGCCATGTAGTCGAGCCGCATGTACCCGGCGGTCGTGATGCGCTTGAACTCGAGGAAATCGGCCGGCAACGCCACGCTGTTGGCGCCGTTGGGCACGGTGAGGGTCAGCGTGGTGATCATGTCGCTCACGCGCAGGTCGCGCCAAATGCGTTCCTCACCGAGCGCGATGAAGTCGGGGATGCGGCTCGTCACCAGCGCATCGCCACGCGCGAGCCAGCCCTGAACGCTGGTCTGCAGATCGGTGTAGGTCGCGAGCGGCATATCAGTGCTTCTTCAGGTAGGGCGAATAGCTCACGAACTGCGGGTGCTCGCGGAAGAAGCGCTGGATCGCCTGATTGCGCTGGTCGCGGTCGGTGATCGCCGCGATCGCTGGGTAGTACAGGGCCGGGATGTGGCCGACAAGGCGTCCTTCGCCCCAGTTCTTGCCCTCAGTGGCCTCGCGCATCTGCTGGACGTGGGCCAGCACGGGCTCCATGTCCTGCGTGCGCTGCGTGATGAGGTCTTGACCCTCGAAATGCAACGTGGTGCCGACCGCAGACGTGTGGTCGGGCGCTTTTTCGACAAAGCTGACGTTCTCGGAAAAGCCGTTTTCTTTTTGCATGGTGTGTCCAATGAAGAAAGGGCCCCCGAAGGGGCCCCGAGGTCATCAGCCGCCGGTCAGGTCGGCGATCTTGAACTGGCAGTTCTCGGAAGTGACACGCACGGTCGCATCGACGATCACTTGCGCCTTCGTGTTGTCGCCGGTGTTGCCCAGCTCGTCGGCGAAGAACGGCCGCAGGTAGGCGATGTCGATGTAGTCGGGGTTCAGGCCGAACACCATCGTCGAGCCGGCCATGATGTAGTGAGGCACGACTTCGAGGTTGCCGAAGTCGGACACGTACACATCCGCGCCGCCGATGATCTTGGCCTGGCTGGTGTCCTTGCCCTTGCCGCGATTTCGACGCGGTTCACGGCGATGCCTGCAAAGCTGGAGAACACGCCCTTGTGGTTCGGCGACATGTAGACGGCGGGCGGGATCATGCCGCTGGCGATGTAGGCGGCCTGATTGGCAGCCTTGATCAGCGCTTCAGTCAGCGCGCGGCCGGTGCCTGCCGTCGGTGCCGTGGTCGGTGCGCCGCTGGTGTGCGCAACGGTCGAGCCGCCGGCGCCGTGCTGCGCGTTCGAGTAGAGCAGCACACCCAGGCCGCCCGACTTCGATGCGACGCCGCCGGAACCTGCGATGGCCGCATTGGCCGAGACGACCATGGCTTCCATGTCGCGCTGCAGTTCCTTGTACGCCTTGGCCTTGTTGTAGGCCATCGCGGACTTCATGCCGGCCTTCTTGACCTTCTCGGCACGGCCCGACACGCTGATGGTGTCTTGGAAGATCTGGCACACGTTGGCTACGCGCTGCGGCGGGGTCTTCGCGCTGGCGGTGGCGTCGTCGCCGTCGAGGGCCGCGTTGTCCTTGTTGGGGGCGCGCAGGCTGTCACGTTGCCACTCGTGGTACGTGTTCTCGGCGGTGGCCTTGCCGGCGGCCGAGATGATCGGCGTGCTCTCCGGGTTGGTCATCGTGATCTTGTCGATCAGGTCTTCACGGACGTTGGTGTTCGCCGTGAAGCGGGTGTAGGTATTTGCGGGGACGGCCATGATGTGGCTCCTTCAGGTGTTCGAGGTCAGACGAACCTGGCGAGGTCGCGCAGGCCGGCATTGCCGGTGCGGAACTTGTCTTCCAGGCGTTTGTTGGTGCGTTCCTGCGGGGCGGCGGCTTGCCGTTGAGCAGGCAGGCGCGGAGCGGCGGCGACCTTCTTGGTCACGGCACCAGCCTTTGCCTTCAGCGCGCGATACGCGGCGGCGTCTTGCATGATCAGCACGACCTTCGGATCGGTCACGGTCGCGAAACGGTTCTTGTCGACCCCGTAATGCGTCGCGATGTCCTCGAAGATCTTCGTCAGCTTCGGCTTGTCGATGCCGTGCTGCCCGAGCACACCCCATGCGGTCGAGAACGCTTTCCGCTGGACTTCGCCCTGTTCCTGCTCGCGCTGCTGGGATGCGCGCTGGCTGGCCTGGTTGAGTTCCTGCAGGACTGCGTTGATCTGCTGGGTGCGTGCGGTTTCCGCTGCCCATTCCGACGGGTTGGTCTGCGCGAGCTGCGCCATTTCGGCAGGGGTTTTGAGCCCAGCCAGACGCGAGACGGTGTCATGCGCGAGTTGCGCCTGTTGCAGGAAGAAATTCCGGCCTTCGTCGATCTTCTGCATCGCCGTGGTCTGCACTTCGTCGCGCTGTTGCGCGAGTTCCTGCGTCTTGCGGGTGTAGTCAGAATGCCGCTGATAGCCTGAGATCAGTTCCTTTTCGTCGACCTCGATGGTCGTGTCGGCCCCGTCTTCGCCTTTGATGGGGACTTTGAATTTGAGGCCGGTCGCCGGCTTGGCGGGTGCGTCGGGATCGGCTTCGGACTCGTCGTCCTCTGCGTCATCCTCTGCCGGGTCGTCCTCTGCGGTTTCCAGGTCGGAGTTGTCGGGCTCGTCGCCCGGCTCGTCGCCGTCGATCGGTTCGATGGGAGCGTCGGCGCTGCCGTCGTCCGCTTCCAAAAACGCGATCAGGTCATCGCCTGCGTCCGGGGCGTCGAGCGCTTGTCCGTCGATTGCCATGATGCTTGCTACTTTCAATCAGCCCAACCTCTCAAACACCTGAGGCCGGGAAGGCATGTTTCACAACAGAGGCCGAGATGCGCTGGTGTTAGCGCCTACGAAATTCTACGAACGACACGCGACATCCGCGACTCTTTTCGCTCGCTGTCAATGGAGATGCGCGCATTGGCCGCCTTGCCGTTCTCGAAGATGCCGAGCAGCACGCGCTCAAAGCTGTCTGTGATGCGCGCGGCCTGCACGGAGAGCATCAGGCCCTCGGGGTCACGGATGGGGCATTCCTTGATCGCCTGTGCGCACGAAGCCTTCATGCGGGCGAGCGCTTCGACGACTGCGGGGTTCTCCAGCGCCTGCCGCGCGTAGAGGCCGAGGTCGGATTGATGTTGGTCGGAGGTCTTGTCGGTCATAGGAGTAGCAGCGCCAGGACGTCGCTTTCATCGCGCATGCGGCGCATGAGTTCAGCGGCCTCTGCTTGGGCGTTGATCTGTTGGATGCGCAGTGCGATCTGCGCGAGGAATTGCTGTGAAGGGTCGGTCGCGGCCGGCATGACAGGACGCTCGGCGAGCCAGCGGTCGACCAGCTGCGCGAACGACTGCTCGGCGGCTTCCGGTTGCTCGAGCACCAGTTCAGCGGCTTCGACCTCGATCGCCTTGGCGCGGCGCTGAGCGCGGTCGTGCGCGGGCTTGACGAAGCGGTCTGCCTTGGCGGCCAGTGCGCGCTGGAGGATGGGGATGTGGTTCGGGTCGCGACGGTAGCGCGGCGCGCCGCCAATCGTGAACTCGACGACAGGGCCAGCACCAGGGTCTGGAGTGGGTGGGACGACGCCGCCGAGGCCGGCGAAGAGCAGGAGCAACATGATCAGGCCAGCCCTGCCGCCTGAGCGTGCGCAAGGACGCGCGCCGCGGACAGCGTCGAGTTGTAGATCGCCACCTCGTCGATGGTGCCCTGCAGGTACTCGGAGAAATTGTCCTGCCCGATCCGCAGCGAGTTGTTCGACTCGGTGAACGTGGTGTTCGTGGTGCCGGTGCCGGCGGCGACGCCGTTTACGTAGAAGGTTGGCACGCCGGCCGCGCTGACCGTCACGACGACGTGATAGGTCGTGTTTTCCGAGACTGTGACGCTCGACGATCCGAGGTCGGCAATGTTGGACCGCAGCCAGTTTAGAACGCCCGTGCCGGTCCCTGTTCCCTTGATGCGCAGGTACGCGCCGCCCGCGGCCTTGCTGATCACTGCCAGGTTGTTTCCCGACGTGAGCGAGCCAGGCGTGATGCGGACGATCGCTTCGTAACTGAACGAGCTACTGTACTTGTAGGCGGTGGTCGAGACATCCACGTTGCCGGACCCGGACAACGTGATGGCCTTGTCGCCAACGTCTTGCGTCAGGGTCGCGACGCTGCGCGTCACGGTGCCGCTTGCCACGCCCGTCTCGGCCGGCACGATCGTGTTCACAAAGTTGCCCGCGGCCTCGTCCAGCCGGAAGTACGCGGCCGGCGCGTCTGTCATGACCGCATCGCGGTACGGCGTCGAGCTCGCGGCAACGAGTGGCGCCAGGCCCTTGCGCAAACGCGCGACGAACATCACCCCGGGCGCAAGCGCAGCAGCCACGGGGAAGCTCATCGGCATGGTGTCACCACTCCCGTGCCGAGAAGGCTTGCGCCGTCGTGGCGCCGATGATGCTGATCGCGGTGGTCGGGCAGCCGCCATACGGCGATTCGTAGTAGCCGCCGGCCGGTAGCTTGATGCTCGGCTGCGACTGCACCGCAGTGGCGAGGGTGTTGAACCACAGATCGCCGGCCGAATTGTTCTGGATCAGGAAGCCGCGCCGGGCCGCGTTGATCGCGAATGGCGTTTGCGCCGTGCCGCCCGCGGTGATCGTGCCGCTCTTGTCGGTGTGGGTCGCCGCTGCGACACCGGTGTTGCCGATCAGGTTGGTCCCGGCCGGCAGTGCGGTAACTGCAACCGTGCCGCTGACGGGCTGGGTCGCCGAGACCTGAATCGCCGGAATTGGCTCACTCACGTAGCTGGACGGGTTCAGGATGTACGCGGCAGTGCCTGAGGTATGCGCGGTCGCGCGAACGCGAAACCAGGCGTAATCGGAGACGTTGACTTGCCACATGTAAGCAGGGGTCGCGGCCAGCACGCCCGATGCTGTCTCGACTGTGTTGGCGTTGGAGCGCACGACCTGCACGCCGTACCACGTACCGTCGCTGCCGGTCGTGCTGTTGTTCGATGCCTCGAACGTGACGTTGTGGCCGACGAGTGCGGCCGCCACCATCGAGATGGAAAGGTTCGACAAACGCTTGACTTGGAGCGCCACCACGCCGCCATTGGTCGTGATGTTGCCCGCTGTGCTGGCGATGTCGGCTGGTGTAACTGAGACCTTCAGGCGCCCGCCGTCGTTGAACAACAGGGGATGCGCGGCAAGGTCGGCGGCGTAGGCGGTATCTGCATCGCGCCGGATGCCGCCAACTGGCAGCGGTGCCGCCGCCGACGCATCCGCAGCTACGCCGTCGGCGCCAACCGCGATTTTGATTCGCTGAAACTGCACGCCGCCAACGTCGTCGGTCGCGATGACTGCCCCGGTGCCGGGAAGGGTGACTGTGTCGCTCATGCGGCCCCCGTGATGTTGCCGGCGTCATCGCGCTGGATGGTCTGCGTCATGTTGCCCTGCTGGACGCCGACGGGCGCCCCGGTGGTCGGATCACGCACCAGGATGCGCGGCGCGGTGATGTGGCTCGTGAGGGCGGCCAGCGCATCCATGACGGGCGCGATCGGGTCTGCCTGCTCGTAGGGCATGCCGGTGACGGGATCGATGTCGATGCCGCTCGGCAAGCCTTCGGGGTGCGCGATACGGGCCGTGATCACGCGCGTGCGGTTGTCGCGGATGTTGATCTGGTCTTCCGCAGCGATGCGGGCCAGCTCGAGCTCGTGCGCGCGGGCCGCGGCGGCCTCCTCGCGTTGTGCGTCGCGCGCGTCGTTCGTGGCCTGCAGCGTCGCCTCGTTTTCCTGGCGACGCTCTTCGATGCGCTGCTGAAACGCGGTTTTCTGCGCGTCCTGCTGCATGCCGAACTCGGCTTTCTTCATGTCGGCCTGCGTCTTGAGCTGCGCGACAGCCATCGCGGTCGGGTCCGGCTGCGGCGGTGGCGGCTTCGGCAGTTGCGCCTGCGGGCCCGGGTCCTTGATGAAGTCGCCAACATTCTTGAAGCCCAGCAGCTGGATCATCTTGGCCTGCGACTTGTAGATCTGTTCGGGCGTGACGAACATCTCGCCCATCGGGCCGGTCGCCATGCCCATCTGCATCTGCGTGATCTTGGCCAGGCCCATGATCTGCTTCTCGGCGTCGCCGGTGCCCAGGCCGACGTTCGTGGTCAGCAGGTACTGGTCGGTCCACTCGTTCGGGTCGAGCTTCAGGAACTGATCGCCGAGCCGGAAGGTGATCGGGTCCATGTCGCCCGAGGTCAGCAGGCGCAGGATGCCGCGGAAGATCGGTTTCAGCACGGTCTCGGCCATCACTCGAGCGATCAGCTTGATGCGTGACTTCGCGGCGTTGTTGAGCTGGCCGGCTTCGTAGGCGGTACGGTCGGTGCGCAGCGCGTTGGGGTCGATGCCCTGCTGCATCTTGCTCACGCCGGTGCGCTTCTCGCCCATCTGGTCGAAGTACTCGAGCACGCTGAGCGCCTGGCCGCCGATGAAAGGTGTCGCGTCGGCCCCGAGTGCGCCGATCTGCTTGATGCGCACCAGGCCACCCGGGCGCCCGTCGAGCAGGTCGTCGATGTCGGCCAGCGGCGCGCCGTTGCTGTCCTGAAGCACGGTCTGGCGCGGGTTGTTCGCCAGCGTGGCGTTGTTCACCACCGCGCGCGTCATCTCGGTCTTGAGCATCTGCAGGTCGCTCATGATCTCGGCAACGCTCATCCCGTCCCATCGGTGCGGCACGAGGATCGGGGAGCCGGTGGCGATCGGCACCTCTTCGCATTCCTCGTTGCTCAGGATCTTGTCGGCCAGGCGGTAGATCTCGCGGCGCTCGGCCACGCCGTCGCCGTCGTAGTCGACCAGCACCCATTCAATGCGCAGAAAGCCGCGCGTGAGGCTCTCGTCGTCGCGGTCAACCTCGTTGCGGTTCTGCGCCGGCTCGTCGCTGATGCCGCGGCGGTCAGCGCGCATGTCATCGTCGTTCTCGCCCGGGTTCGGCTGATTGCTGGCCGCGAGATCTTCGGGTTCCAGCATCTCGCCGTCGACCTTGACCACCAGGCCCATTTCCTTCAGCTCCGACCAGGTGACCTCCATCGAGCGCGCGACATACGGGCACTCGTCGAGGATCGGGGTGGTCCAGCCGCTCTGCACCAGCAGGTCGTTGGGGTCGAAGGCCTCGACGCGGATGCGCTGGCGCTCTTCGGGCCGCGAAATGGTCGCATTGATGATGGTCTGCATCACCGGCTGCCCGTCGACGCCGATCACGGCCTGTCCGGTCGCCGGGTCGATCATGGGCTGCTGCACCTGGTTGGCCGCGACGATCTCGTCGTCGTCCTGCACCAGCATGGTCAGCATCTCAGGGCTGGCGCTCTGCACCGGAATACGGCGCAGCGTGCGAACGGTTTCCTTGCGCCAGTGCACTGCGCAGTTCTTGACCGTCAGCGCGTCCTTGAACGCGGTGTAGAGGATCAGGAAACCGTTGTTGTGTTTGTGGAAGACGTGGTTGACGGCCTGCGTCGCCTCTTCGGCGCCCTTGGCCTCGCCCTCTTCCGTGGGCTCGAACTCCACCGCGTCGGGTGTGCTCAGGAACATGTCGAGCAGGTCAGGCAGGATCCACTCGACCGTGTCCTGAACCTCGCTCGTGACGATGGACGACCAACCCTCTTCCTCGTTCCCGTAGGGAGCCCGGTAGAACTCTTTCAAGGACTGGCGCCGCTCCTGTGCAAGCGTGTTGCCCAGAAACTGCGCGCTGCTGTCTTCCTGCGTCTGCAGGAGCGACAGGAGGGTTACGTCATCCATCTTTGCCACGGCTTACTTCTTCTTCGAGGTCTTGTCGACCACCACAGCGCCCTTGGTCTCGCGCACGATCTGCACGGCCGCGCCTTCCTTCTGCTCGTCGGTCGCTTCGATGTCGCCATTGGGCTCGATGGCCTTGGCGATGCGCGCGAGGTCTTCGGCGGTCGGCTCGGGGTTCATCGGTGTTTCCACGTCGCCGGCGGTGATCACGTTGCCCGTGCCGGCCAGGATCGGCTTGTCGCTTGATGTGGTCGGGTTCGGGGTGTGCGGGTCCTTGCCCGACAGCACATCCGCGGTGAGCTGCTGCTCGGCGTCGAACTTGACCTGTTCGGGCGTGCGCGCGCTGGATGCGGCCACGATGTCGGACACGTTCTCGCCCGATTGCTTCATGCCCATCGGGACAGCCATCGGCGACATGCCGCGGGCTTCATCGGCCTGCAGCTCGCGCGGCGACTTGGCCGGGAATGGGGGCGCGCCCACCACCTGCGTGCCATCGGCATAGGTGTGGACTTCGGACTTCGCGGGCGTTTCCTGTGCGTCCTCGCCGGCGCGCGCAAGGGCCGCGAGGCCCCGTTCTGCGTCGTTCACTTGCTTTGCGGTCGGTGCGGTCATTTGCGGCTCCTTTTGGCTTTCGCCGGGGTTGTAGGCAGCCCACGAAATGCGGGTTGCGAGCAACGGACGGTGTGTCGTTGCAGATGCCGGTCAGGCAATCATTCGTTTGCGATACACGATGGGTTTGGACGGCGACGGCTTGGTGCAGGCGAAGCGTTTCATCATGTTTGCGTAGCGTGTGGCGCTCATCAGGTCGTCGTCGAGCTTCACGATCTTTCCGTCTTTGCGGTGGTACATCCGGAACTCTTCGAACCAGTCACCGAGGTGGTCGAACACCTTGAAGCGGCCGGTTTGCATGCGGTCCAGCAGATCGAGCACGCCGGCCTCGACACTGTTGCCGCCTGAGCCTTCGATCAGCTCGCCCTTGTCGTTCGGTACTGGCGGGTGCGTGGCCTTCTCGGCCAGCATGTGCAGGCCGTGGGCCGCGTACTGATCTTTCAGCGCCTTGCCACCGCCTGCCGCTGTCTCGTTCAGGCCGTCATGCGGCCAGGCCCACGGCAGCCAGTCGCCCCACGGCTTCACGGTCGCCGCGAACAGCAGCGGCGTCTGCTCGCGCTGACGGTGAGCCTTCGTCACATAGATCACGTCGGTGTCGCGGTCCCATGCCAGGTCGACAGCGGCGCTCGGGTGGTCCCATCCGAAGTCGATGCCTGCGATCCGCGCCCAGTGCGCCGGAATTTCCATCGCCGGCACCTTGATGGCCTCTTCTGCGATAGGGAAGATGCGGCCGGAGCCCAGCGTCGGCACGCCGTTCACGCGGGCCTCGCGCTCGTGCGCTGGGTAGCTGCTGATGATCGCGGCGCGCTGCTCGGGCGTGTAGTGCTCGGCGTCGTTGATCGTCATCGTGGTGACGTGCGTACCGGGCACCTTGTCGATCAGGAAGCGCTTCACCGTGCCTGTCATGCCCTTGAGCGGCGTGAAGGTGAGCGCCACGCATCCGCCAGTCGCATTGGTCCGTGTCAGCGCTTCCGTGTAGATCTCCATGTCCGGCTCTTCATCCAGCCAGACCCAATCGAGCGTGGCCGCTTGGAACTTTTCCCGGCCTTGGTCGTAGCTCTTGAAGGTGAACGAAGACTCGCCGGCCTGCAAGTCGCCGCCGCCGCCGTGCCGAACGATCAGTGTGTCGATCGCCTCGGAGACGCCCCGTTTAAGTGAGCGATCCTTGATGGCATCGCGTGGTATCGCGCCGGTGCCTATGTGATCCAACTTGCCGCACAAGATCAGTTGCATAGAGTCGCGCGTGACCTCGGTCGTCTCGCCAGCGCCCCATGAGCGCACGGCGCGGTCCCACGCCCTACCTGCCCACCAGTCCGGGTAGCGGCCGGTGAGGTGCATCGCGGTCTCGAAACCGGCGGACCATGTCTTGCCCAGCTGATTGCCGGCTTTGAGCAATCGCTCCCGGTAAGTCTTGCCAGCGGCGTGGAACTCCGCCTGCTTTGGGTACGGCCGGTACTGTCGCAGCCTGTTGCCGATAACCCTGCGATGCTGCTCCTCCAACAGGCCCAGTTCTTCGAGCTTCAGCGCTCGGATTTGGCCAGGCGCAAGCACTGCGCTCACGGTGCCGGCTCGCCGGTGGTCGGTGGTGCTTCGGCAGCCGCAAGCGTCTCGCGGATCTTCTTCGCGCGGCGGTCGATCTCTTCGTCGGTGAGATTGATGATCGTGGTGGTCTGGTCGACCTGCAGCTTCTCGCCGTACTCGCGGGGGTTGGCCATCTTGGCGCGCCAGCGGTAGTGATGAGCGAGCTCGCGAGCCTTCGACACGTCGATCGCGGTGCGTGCTTCGATGATGACTTCGCTGGCCTTCTCGTCCCATGCGCGTGCAGCGTGGATGCGGGCCTCGCGCACACGTGCGCCGCGTTCGTCGTCGAGTGCGATCCACCGCGCCATCGAACCGGGCGAGATCTTGAGCTTGCGACAGATTTCGTTCTGCGTCTCACCGCCGATCAGTCGGTCGCACAGCGCCTCGATGCCGAGCTTGTCGATCGCGGTCTCGGCTGAGAATTTGACTCCTGTCATTGCCTCAGACCTTCGCAGCCGCGGCGGCCTGCTGGGCAACAAGCCACTCGTCGACCTCGTCCAGTTGCGCCTGCAGCTTCGTCACGGTCTGGTTGCCGGCCTGAAGCGCGACCTTCACCGCGTCGCGGTCGACCTTGGCCTCCTGCAGCTTGGCGGCGATGCTGACGCGCTCACCCTGGGCGAGCTTCAAAACGATGTTGGGCATGGTGAGTTCCTTTTCGGGGGCTGCCGTGGCTTGTCCCGTGCGAAGGCCCTTCCGGCTGACGCTTGCGCGCAGGGCCACAGCGGTTCGCGCTCGCGTCTCGCGACCATCGAGTGCGGATGGTGAGATTCCTGAGCGGTTTACCCGCCGCTCTGCACGCAAGACTGGCGCATCTGTCCGGGGGTGAAAACGACAAAACCCGCCGGCTACCCGACGGGCGAATGTTTTTTTAAGTACTCGATGGCTACATGCATCCGCTGCGTGTCATCGTCGAAATAGCCGAGACCTACATTGCATCGGATGCACAACACGCCCCGGATCTTTTCGGAAGCGTGGCAGTGATCCACAGCAAGCCGATTGGACGAACCACAGATTTCGCACACTTTCCCGTGCCTGAGTTCGGCAGCCTCGGACACCGTCAACCCGTGGCCGCCGACTGAGTCGTGTCGGCCACTCTCGCCGCGATGCTCATTCACAGCAACTTGGCATTTCCAGATCCCGTGCTTGATTCGGATCTTCACCGGCCCGCAATGTGCACACACTCCGGTCTTGCTGTCCGGACATTTGCTCGTGAGCACATGTTTTCTCATTCCCAAGATACGCACTCCGAAACGACAAAAGCCCGCACGAGTAAACATGCGGGCTTGATTGGGTGAATTCGAAAAGGTGACGCGCACGGCTGTGCACGCGGACGCACTGTAGCCGAACGGGCCGCAATCTGCAACGTCATGTGACGACGCCTTCGCGCTGCAATTCCCGCAGCAACTGATTCCGCGCCTCCATCCGCAGCACCTCCAGCTCCCCCGCATCCGTCGGCAGCACCGGCGAGCGCCACACGTTCGCGCGGCTGTGCAGGTTGCGCGCCTCGAACTCGATCACCGTGCGCCAGCGCCTGGGCGTGTTCGGGATGCGGGCGATCGCGCGCTCGACGGCCAGCGTCACCAGGTCGTCGGCCCGGTCGTCCTCGGCGCCGTTCCACCAGTCCTGATGCGATGGGGTCTGGAAATCGCGGCACGTGGCGTCCGAGCCGCTGAAGCCGCGGGTGTGCTGGTAGCCGGCGCGTCGGTCGTGCCACTGCGACAGGAGGCCGTCGACCTTGTGGTCGAGGGTTGGGCGGGACAGGTTCATGGGCGGACCTCACAGACACGCAGCACGCGGCCGCCGAGTTCGAACGTATGGCCGGCCTGCACGCGGAACAGGTCGGGTGGGAGGTTGGTCTGGATCACGACCGTGTGCCAGTTGCCGCGGCCTTTCGGCTTGCAGATGAGCGTCATCACCAGTCCCCCGATGCGCCACCACCGCCGTAGTCACCGCCACCGCCAGACGAGAAGGACGGCGACGGTGCGGGCGGCTCGTAGCTCGGCGCGGGGGCCGGCGGCGCGCTGTAGCTCGGCGTGAAGTCGTAGGGTTCTGGCGCCGGGGCGGGGCTGACGTAGCTGCTGGACTCGCGGCGGCGCGCGGGCGCCTCTTCGACGGCATCACGCTCGCGCCGGCAGTGCCCGCAGCGGTCCGAGGTCAGCGCAGCTCCGCAGCCGGCGCAGGTCGTGCGCTTGGGCGAGTTGGTGCTGCCTCCGGTGCCACCACCGACCAAGCCGACGGCCGCGCCTGCAACTGCGGCCCAGCTCACAGCACAGCCCTCGCGTCACGGATGCGCGCCGCCTGCGCCTTCACCTCGTCGTGCAGCGCGCGCCAGTCGTCGCCGGCCACAGTCGACAAGGCTTTGCGGTACTCGGCCGAGAGCAAGCCATCAACGCCCGATGCGTGGAACAGCCGGCCCTGAGCGAGCGCGCGGACTGCGCAGCCTCGGCACCCGGCGTGCTGGTGCCCGGTGTCGGGGGTGTGGGCTGCGATGGCGCAGGAGGGGCACGTCATGCTGCAACCGCCTCGAATGGCTTCATCGCCACCACCTGCACCGCAACGCCGGGAATCACCGCGTAGCGCTTGCGCACGATCAGGTCGACCACCTGCACATCGTCCTTCCACGCCACGCCGTTGAGCGCATCGCAGATGGCCTTCACGATGTTGTCGATGTCAGGCTTCGTGGTCGGCGCGATGGCGCCCGCTGCCGCATCGCGCTGCTTCTTGCCCGACCAGCTGGCGGCGATCTGGCAGTCGATCCGCATCTTGAGCTCGACCGGGCCATCGAACAGCGCGCGGCCTGCCATGGCTTGCTGTGCGGCCAAAGCCACCAGGCTTTCGTAGTTCACGGTCTTGGCGGGCGTGAACATGCGGGCGTGGTTGCCAACCTTGCCGATGCGTGGCCGGCCCTTGCCGACAGCCTGGCCGGGGACGTGGAAGGTCAGGATCACGGCTTCGCCTCCAGCCCAGCCATGAACGCCACAAACTCGGGTTCGGTCATCGCACGAATGCCGGCCGCGATCACCGTGAACGACTTGCGCGCACCGCTCGGGCGCTTGAACGTTTCGCCGCCCGTGGCGATCTTGCGGTTGTTCGCGCTCGTCACGGTCCAGAAGGTTTCGCCGTTCGTGGCGCGGTGGATGGCGACTTTCATGCTGGCGTCCTCGGCTGTGGAAAATCTGTGGGTAGCGCGCGGGCGCGCGCGGGTGGGGTGTGGAGTGAGATCACGCCACCACCTCATCAAATTGCGCCTGAACCTCAACCCATCGAGGCCTCTCGTTGCTGCTTTCGAGGTACAGCTGGCTGGCCTTGTCGAACCAGAAGGCAAACTTCCCTTCGAACTCAAAGTGGCGCTGCTTCGCGACCCGCACGATGGCGTCGGGCCGGGCCAGGAGCTTCTTGCGCTCGTTTTCGTCGACGTCTTCTGGCGCTTTGCGGGACATCTCGTCCATGAGCTCGTGCTTGCGCTGGTCCTTCCAGACGATCACGAGGTTGTCGACCAGGTCGGTGATCTCGCCAGCGCCCTTCACGTCGAATTTGTCGGCCGGCTTGTGCTCGGTCTCGCCTTTTCGCATGTGCACCACGAGGTGGATGTGCAGCCCGGTGTCGCGCGCGATCGAGCAGAGCCCGTCGACGAAATCCTTCTGGCCGGTGTAGTCGTCGGTGCCCATGCCGCACTTCATGAGGCTGTCGATCACGAGGTGCTCGATGCCCAATTCCTTGCGCACGTAGGTCGCGATGGCGTGCATGCGAGACGGTGCGACTTTGCCGACGTGGTCGTAGACCCACAGCCGGCCATCGGTCCAGGTGTGAAAGCCGCGGATGTAGGGCGCGGCAGGCACGGCAACCGCGGCAGCCTGCCGGCTCATCTTCGCCATGCTGGCCGCCGGTGGCATCTCCAGCGATGCAAGACAGACCTTCCCGCCGCCGTGCATCACGTTCAGCATCGCGTTGCTCAGGAATGTGGTCTTGCCGTGACCGTTGACGCCGGCCCACAACGTGACCTCGCCGGGACGAAGATCGAAGAAGCCGGCCATCTTGTTGAAGCCGAGCGATTCCCAACTCGTCGCGCTGGTTTTGCCGTGGAAGCGATCGATCACCGCATCGCACCATGCGCTGGCTGGTTTGATCTTGGCCGGATCGATCGCGAGCTGGTCGTTCTTGAAATACTGGTCGAAGTCGAAACTGTCGGGAATGAGTTCCATGGTCAGGCTGCTTTCGGTTGGGCTCGGCGAAGCGCACGACTGACCTCGAAGCCGAGGCGAGTGCCGGCCAGGTTCAGCGTGCAGAAAATGAAATCGTGGTCGGGCTCGATGCCGTGCTCGGGGTAGCCCGGCTCGTGGATGCCGCTGCCGCAGTCGACGTCGTGCACGAAGCCTTTCGGGTCGACGAAACGCACGAACAGCGCCGCGGGCTTGACGGCGACGATGTCGTAGGCGACCTGAACCAACCGTTCGATCGGCACGCTGTCGTCAGCCCAGATCCAGACCGCGAGGTTCGCCAGCATTCGCCAGTTCATGCGTTCGATGGGCATGTGCGGCGCCACCGTCAGCACATGCCCGACGAAGCAGAGTTCGTCGCGGGCGGCCACGTCCAGATTCACGTTCACGGCGCTGGCCGGCATCAGCCCTTTGCGGCGTTGCTCGAGCAGCGCGCGGCCGTTGGTCGGGAACCAGTCGCGCTTCATCGGGCGCCTCGATAGGGGTCATCGGTGAGCGAACCACGAGCCTCGGCAGGCTTCAGCCATTCGGCCTGCAGCCCCTGCGACCCACGGGCGCACCAGATCGCCAAAAATCGTTCGAGGCTCAGGCCAGCTTTCTCCGCTTCGGCCCGCACTTCCGCGATCACCGTCGGCGAGACAGTCGCTCGCTTCGTCTTCCGCAACTGCAGCCAGTCCGCCCAGGTTTGCTCGCCGACATCGTCCGGGCGAGGCGGCGCGACAGCGCGTTTCTCTTTCTCCGAAGATGAAGAAGAAGAAGAAGAAGAAGGGCGGGGGTTTTGGGGGGGTTCCTGCGGGGGTTCCGAGGGGGGTTATCACCCGGGGTTTTCTCGCCCTTCGGTCGACCGCCTTTACCCCCGTGTTCAGCCCCCATCGCGCCGAACTCTTTGCCTTTGATTCCGTGCTGCCGGCCGATCTCTGCCCGGGTTTCGCGGACCTTTTCATCGCGCACCATGCGGCGCGAGTAGATCGATCCGTCCTCTGCAACTGACGAAACGCCGGCGTCCTGAAGTTCGGCCAGGTAGCCGCTGCACTCCTTCGCTGACATCCCCACCAGGCGGCCGATCTGCGCGGCGTTCATCGGCTTGCCGTTGACCGTCATGTGTCCGTATGGATCGCACTCGTGCGCGATGCAGAGGATGTTTATCCACAAGCCCTGCGCAGCGACGCTGCACGACTGCAGCGCGGCGTCTTTGCGCCAATCGGCCGGGTAGAACTGGAACGAGGGACGCTTCACGATGCGACCGCCTCCGCCGCAGCCTTCGCCTGCGCGCCCTGCTCCACAAAGAAGCACCCCTCCCCCGCCGCCAGCTCATAGCGATACGGCCGGGTATCCCGCAACTGCACCACGCGGCCGACACTCATGTCGTACTGCAGCAGCGCCGGCACGACTTTGCGATTGATGCCTGTTGCGATCGCCAACTCGGCGGTCGTCGCGGGCCCGGCTACCATCGCGCGGCGCAGCTTCTGCGTATCGCTGACCTCGGTGCGCTTGTCACCACGACGCGGCACAGCACGCCCGTAGGCGCCGCCATGCGGCACGTTGGCGATCTGCGCATCGGCACGCTTCGATATGCCGTGGATCGTGCCGTTGTTGACGCCTGCGGCCAGTTCCGCCGACACCTTCGCCGAACTGCTCGTGCTCAGCTTCTTCGATTTGTGGACGTCCGACCAGTCGATCTGTGCCGGGGTCTCGCGCCAGTCGAACACCGGATGCAGGGCGCGGAATGGGTTCGCGCTCATGACGTGATCCCCCGCAGCGCTTCCGTCAGCACGCGCTTGTCGTGGCGCAGCTGGTGGATCTGTTCCTGAGCCATGCGCAGCGCCATTTCGATCTGCGTCTCGCGCTTGCGCAGGCTGTCCAGGTCATAGCCGCGCTGGTGCACCATCCACAGCAGCGGGGCCTCATTGCCGGCCAGGTCCATGAACAGGTTCAGCTTGTCGTGCGGGAAGTTGTGCTGCCCCGCGTTCATGATCCGCGACCACTGCGCGGAGTCTTTCACGATGCCGGTGGCACCGATGAAATGCTTGTCGTCGTGGCCGCTCAGCGACTGGCAAAGCGCGAGGGCCTTGCTCATCGTGGGCTGCTTGGCGATCAAGGTCGGATCAATCATCAGCATGTCGGGCCGAAGCCCCAGTTCGTGTTGCATCAATCAGCGCTCCGCAAATTTCTTGACCGGTTCTGTCTCGTCGGTTTGGGTAAAAAAAGCTCAATCGGGGCATGTTCAAAACCGCCCACACCCTTGCCGTCGAGTGGCTCGCAGCCCTGCGCAGTGAAGAGCGCAGCGATGAAGCCGACAGCGCACGGGCCGACCAGCACCAGGTGCTCGGTGATGACGGCTGCCGTGGCGGCGTAAGCCCATCCGACTGCACAGACCATCGCAATGGCTCGAATGGGTGCCCGACCCGCGCTGTGCTCTCTTTTCCTTCCCAAAAAATGGGTGGACACAGCGGGGCCGGACGTAAAGGGGCTCACGGGTCAGGCCGCGGGCTGGGTGGAATCGGCGTAGATCTGGTCGAACGTGACGACCTGCTCGCGCTCGGCCGCGAACGCGATGAGCGCCTTGGCGGCTTGCGGAGGCACGGTCTGCCCTTTTTCGTAGAAGGACACGTTGCTCTGCGAGCAGTTCATGCCCTGCGCCAATTCGGCCTGTGTGACACCGAGTCGCTCGCGGATTGCTTTGATGGGGTTCATGAGTCGATATTAGTCGGACTGTTTTATGAAGTCAACAGTCGGACTGTTTGCGACACATGAGCCGCGCTAATAGCCTCCAGCCATGCCCGCAAAAAAACTGACCGCCGAGCAGCAGGCGGATGCCGATCGCCTCAAAGCACTCTTCAAGGCTTGGCAGCGCCAACGTGCAGACCGCGGTGAGGCTTGGTCGCAGGACTACGCAGGCGATCAGCTGGTCTTCGGACAAAGCGCCCTCAACCAGTACCTGAACGGGAAGATCCCACTGAACCCAGAGGCCGCGGCAAAGTTCGCTGGCTTGATCGGGTGCCACGTCGCCGACTTCAGCGAGACGATCGACGAAGAAATTCGCGGGTTTGCTCAGCAGGTCGACCGCCTGAAGCCCTCTCCCCTGCAGCAGATCCCGCGCGTGCGCGCCGCGCAATGGCCGTTCACCCGGCTGGACGAACAGCGGATGCGCTCACTCGATGATGAAAGCGCGCTTAGGCTCGAGACGGCAATTCTCTTGGCTGCGGCCCAGCTCAAGATCAACATCGAGCGGGCCCCTCTCGGAAAGCGCAGGTCCGCTTGAACGCCCCCGCTCTAATCTACGTGCTGAAAAAACAAACACCGGCGCATATTTGCGACGCTATAGGGTGGGTCCGTGGCGTCTGCGTGAAAAACTGCACGTACTGGTGCGCCAGAGTCAGCGAACATTCAGCCTGGGGAGCATTGCCCGACAACTGCGGGCACGCGCGAGAGCGCTGAAGGACCAAAAAGTGAAAAAAAACCTGTTGCTGATCGCCGCCGCGGCCCTGCTCAGTGGATGCGTGACGCCCGGCCCATTTGCGCGCCAGTCGGCCGGTGACGTCGTTGCTTCCGATCCGACGTCCAGCTGCATGGCGCGGCTGAATGGCGACCCTTTCATCGTTGGCCGATTGGGCGAAAAGATGGGCATCGGACGACAGGGCGCACCCACCGTTGAAATGCTGGCGGATCGCACCTACCCCAACGCAACAGAAAAGCAGGCCCTGGGCGCCTACGCGAATGCGCGTGAGAGCTGCATTGCGTCGGGCAGCGACTATCGCCGCCAGAACATGACGCAGCAGATCGCGCAGACGATGGAACAGGGCGGCGCGAGCATGTCGATCCTCGTGGGCAAGCTGTACGCAGGCGACCTTACATACGGCGAGTACAACGCGCGCCGAGTCGAGATCGGAAGCGCTGCTCGGGCGCGAATGTCGGATGTCGAGCAGCAGCAGCGACAAGCATCGGCACAAGAGCAGGCGAACCGTAGTGCGGCATTTGGCCAGGCGCTTCAGAACGCGCAGACGCAGCAGCTGATCCAGCAGCAACGGCGCGCGACTACGACGAACTGCAGCCGCTTCGGCAATCAGCTGAACTGCACCACGTATTAGCGCATCGCTCGCGGCATTCGCGCATCGCTACCGACCCACTGCCCGCCGCGCGCGGGCTTTTTCTTTTCCGACTGTGAAATCTTTATAAGCCCGACTGTTGACATCAACAAACAGTAGGACTAATATTCATCCATCGACACCAACCGATGGAGCCCACAGATGTTCGCCCCCAACCTCGCCGAACTGAACTGCTTCAAGCAGGCCACGGCCAATCTGAACAGCCGTGGGAACCAAGCTCGCGCTGTACTCGCTGAGCTGGACCGCGCACCAGCCTGCCCACGCGGCATGTTCACTTTCGAGTGGCACACCGACATCGACGAGCCGGTCGTCTGCCACCTCGAGTACGAAGCGGCCGAAGAGGCTCAGCCCTACGGCGATGCGCCCTACCCCGGCTGCCCTGAAAGCATCTGCCTGGGCGCTGCTTACCTCAAGGGCGTCGACATCCTGCCGCTGCTGTCGGAAGAGCAGGTCACGCGCATCGAAACGGCGGCGCTTGAAGAGCGGAGTGAGGCATGAGCGCGATCCCCATCCCCCTCGCCAATCTGCTCGAGGCGCAGGCCCTGCTGCTGGAAGCCAGCAACGCACAACCGATCGATTTCGCCGCCTACGAAGGCTCGCTGACCCAGCGGCTCGCAAAGGCAAGTGGCGCGCTGAGCTTCTACACGGCGTGCGCATTGCAAGGGATCACCGTCCCAGTGCAGGAAGCGACGTCATGAACGACTTCCTCACCACCCCACTCACGTTCACCCGCGACCAGCGCACCAGCCGGCAAGTCTGCCGCGACGCCTGCGCGATCGAAGGCTTCAAGCGCCGCGCGCCACTGCACGAACGGATTCTGGTCCGCGTGCCTCGTGCTGGTGATCGCCCTCCCCATTTTCTGCCGCTTCAACTGAGGTTCACATGAACGCCCAAGACACCGCATTCCACTCGCCCATCAATTTGGACGACGCACGCCACTCCCGCCGAGTGCGCGCCGGCCGAGTTGCTCCCGACTTCACTTTCGCTGAGCCGGTCAAGAAGGCGCGACCGATCACGATGCCGGAGACGGCCGACCAGATCACCGAACGCCTCATGCAAAGCCTGCGTGCAACTGAGCCCGTGGCTTCGACTTGGCAGCGCGTCGCGATCTGGGTTGGCGTGCCGGTGGCGTGCTTCGGTGTGGCTGCACTGGTGTTCATGCTGTGAACGCGATCACAGCACCTGAGCTGCTGTCGACCGGCCTGCGCTTCGATCTCGACATCGATGCGTATCACGGCGGGCCCGGCATCAGCAAGACCGGCCTGGACGACATCGCGCGTAGCCCAGCGATCTACCACGCGCTGCACTTGGACCCGGCGCGGCCGGCGCGCGAAACGAAGTCGGGCCAGCTTGAAGGGTCACTCGCGCACTGCGCCGTGCTCGAACCAGCAGCTTTCGCCGATCGCTACATCGTGGGCCCGGCCCTGAACCGCAACACGAAGGCGTGGAAAGAGTTCGTCGAAGCGAATCCGTCGCACATCGCAATCCAGCCCGACCAGTACGACCAGGCGATGCGGCAGGCGGACAGCGTGCGCAAGCTGCCTGAGGTGCGCCAAGCGCTCGACCGCGGCCACGCAGAAGCCTCTGCCTTCTGGATCGACGAAGCGACCGGCGAGCTGTGTCGCTGCCGGCCTGACTGGACGCATACCGCCAGCGAGTCGGGCGTGATCCTGTGCGACCTCAAGACCTGCGGCGACGCCAGTCCGGCCGAGTTTGCGCGCCAGATTGCCCGCAAGCGCTACCAGGTGCAGGACGCCTTCTACAGCGACGGCTACGCGGCCGCATCCGGCTCCGAGGTGCTCGCGTTCGTCTTCATCGCGGTGGAGTCCACGTGGCCCTACGCGTCTTGCGCGCTGATGTTGGACGACGCCAGCCGCGCGGTCGGCCGCGCCGCGTACCGCCGGAACCTGACCACCTACGCCGAGTGCCGGCGCACCGACACGTGGCCCGGCTATTCGTCGGCGATCGAACTCGTTTCCCTGCCCGCTTGGGCGCTCAACCAAGAAAAGGAATAGCCGCATGGCCTCCACCAGCATGACCGACATCGCCGCGGGCAAGAAGCCGCAAAACCCTGTCGCCGCTTTCTCCGGGTTCCTCGACAAGCTCAAGCCGCAGCTGGCGATGGCGCTGCCGAAGCACATGAACGCCGACCGCATGGCGCGGCTCGCGCTCACCGCATTCAGCACCACGCCGGCGCTGCAGCAGTGCACGCCGCAGAGCATCGCCGGCTGCATCATGACCGCGGCGCAGCTGGGCCTTGAGCCCGGCATCGGCGGCCAGGGCTACCTGATCCCCTACAAGAACACTTGCACCTTCGTGCCGGGTTGGAAGGGTCTCGTCGACCTCGTGTCGCGCAGCGGCCGCGCCACGGTCTGGACTGGTGTGGTGTTCGAGGGCGACGAGTTCGAATACCAGCTCGGCGATGCGCCCTTCTGCCGCCACAAGCCCGCCGACGGCGAGGGCAAGTTCTCGCACATCTATGCGATCGGCCGCGTGAAGGATGCGCAGATGCCGGTGATCGAGGTCTGGTCGCGCGGCAAGGTAGAGAAGCACCTGAAGCAGTTCAACAAGGTCGGCGATCGCCACTACGCGAAGGCGAGCGAGTCGAACTTCGAGATGTACGCCCGCAAGGTGGCGCTGCTGCAGGTGCTGAAGTACATGCCGGCCAGCATCGAGCTTTCGAACGCGATGACTGTCTCGCACGCATCGGAAGAAGGCCGCGGCACCGTGATCGAAGGCGACTTCGTGACCGTCTCCGATCCCATCGACCGCGAGACCGGCGAGGTGGCCGCCCCCGCCGCACCGCCGGCCGCCGCTGATGTGACGCAGACCGGCCCGACTTACGCCCAGCTGGTCGACCGCCTCAAGGCCAGCAAGAACCGCGACGAATCCGACCTCGTGATCGACGCCGCGCGCCACCTCCCGAAAGACCAGTTCGACGAGCTCGTGAAGCTGGCCGAGGACGCCACCTGATTCGGCCACCGCGGCGGGGCCGTTGTCCGCCGCACTTTCCTCAACTCTCAGAAAGCACTCATGAAAAAGCACCTTTTTGCCTTGGCCATCCTGGCCGCATCGGGCATCGCATCCGCACAGAGCTACCACGCCATCAACCAGGGCAGCATCAGCAACACGGTGCACGCCGTGGCCGCGGTCAATGGCGCCGGCAGCAGCTACAGCGTCGCCAAGGGTGACGCGTCCAGCATCGCGCACGCCACCGTGAGCACGCTGGGCCTGCCGGGCTACAGCGGCCAGCAGCAAGCCCTGACCGGCAACACATCGACCAGCGTCACCGGCGTGGCCTACAACACCGTGACCGGTGCCGGCGTCGGCAGCGCGTCCTCGATCGGCAACGCGGCGGCCCACGTCGACGGCTGGACCAGCTTCAACACCCCGCACCAGGCGCTCGCCATGAACGGCGACGCGACCAGCACCAGCGGCGGCGCGGTCATCGCAGGCACGGCGCAGGACGGTTTTTTCGGCGGCTCTGCGACGGCCGGCTTTGCGGTGAATGGCTACGTCGGCTCGACGGGCATCCCAGGCGGTTCGCAGATCGTGGGCGGCGTGTTCGATTCCAAGTACGCCACCGCTGACGTGGGCGCTGGCGCCGTGACCTTCCCAGGTGGCGCACCAGCTGGCCAGACCGCAGCAGTGCGCGGCGCGACCGCTGACGGCATCGCACACGCCGCGGGCAGCTTCAGCGACCCGGCCGGCCAGTAAACGAAAGAACGGGCGGCCCTGCGTCAACAGAACCGCCCGCCTTTGCCTCTCAACTTTTCACGAGCACTCACCCATGAAAACCGCAATCGTAATCCTATCGGCCTTCCTGGCAATCCCTGCGATCTCGCAGACCCTCGGCAACACGAACGGCCTTCGCCAAGACGCGGCGGCCAATGCCGTGATCTCGCCCGGCGCGCTGACTGTGAACACCCTGCCGAACTCGCCGATCACCGCGGCCACGCTCGACAACAACATCCACACGAACCAGGCGATGAGCGCCGCTCCCGCGTTCGGCGTGCAGGGCTACGGCTGCGCGAAGCCGGGCTCTGGCGCCACGCTGCAGGTCGCTGGTGTCGGCGGTGCTGTCGCGCTCGCTGGCGACATGGACCCAGGCTGCGAAGCCCCGCGCGACATCAACACGATGGCGATGGTGCCCGGCCAGTTCACCGACGAAGACAAGGCGCGCCGCGCGTGCGCAGTGCCGGCCATTGCAAAGGCATCGCCCGCCAAGTGCCAGCGCCTGCTCGAGTCGGCGCGGATCGCCGAAGGCTTCACCGTCGCGCCCACCGCAGCGCGCTCGCCCATGCCGTGGCAGGCCGGCGGCTGAAAGGCCCTTCAAATGACCCCCACCATCCCCTCCGAGCCGCAAAAAGAAGAAGGCATTGGCACTGCGCCGAGCTATTTCATCGCGAGCCTCAAGCACACCAGCAAGGGCCACGAACACATCACCTTTTGGGCGTCGAACCACCGAGGCTATGCGTTGGCCTTGCCGCGTTTTGGTCGCTACTGCTTCGGTGAGGCAGTGAGCCTCAATGACGGGCTGGACTGCATTGCCGTGCCAGCAGAAGCGATCGAGCCGCTGCTGTCGCCTGAGCCTCATTTCCGCAACGGCTTTGGTGTGGCGGCTCGCTTTTACGACACCCCGGGGCCGGTGATCGACAACACGCGAGCGAACTGGAATCGCCTGATTGCAGCCTCTCTCCCTCGATCCATGCCTGTCAAACCTAAGCCAGAGGTGTTTCGGAAGACTCGCCGCAGTTTTGCACTTGAAGCAGGGAGCACCCAATGAACACATCGCCGGTCAAAGACAGCCTGCCTGAGTTGCCGAAGCCGGACATTTGTGTCGATACGTTCGGCGATGTCACCGCCACAGACAGGCGCTACTTCGTTCGCGGCGACTTCTTTTCCGCCGACCAGATGCGCGAATACGGCCGACTGTGCGCCCTCTCCCTGCACCCAGCACCATCAGCAGCGGAACCGGGGGAGCCGACGTATGCCGAATGTTTTGTGTGCGGCCGATTAATGGATGGCTTGAGCGAAGACGACTGCCACTGCTTTCATCGCAAAGAGATTGCCGCCGCCCCGAGCACTGCGCAAGGGCTGAGTGATGCGGACTCCCGTGCTTTTACCCAGATGGTTAAAGGCGCCATCGAGATGGGTTGGATTAGTGACGACGAAGGCAAGACGTTTCGGGCCATCCTCGCAGCCACCAAGGAGACGAAATGAGCGGCACCCCCACCCTCCCGAATGCCGTTGAAGCCCTCGCGCATCGGATTGCATGGCGCTACAAGAAAAGCAGCGACCCGCACCACAGCGACACCTACACGTTCAACAAGGACACGCTGCTGCAATTCGCCGCCGCCCTCGCATCCGGGGCGACACAGCCGAGCAACGGCACGTTGATCTATGGCGCGCTGACCGACAAGGCACGGGCACGCACCTCGCGCGAGAACATAGACGACGTGCTCGATGCACTCGCAGCCCTCGCCACTCCACCCACAGGGGAGCCGCAATGATGAAGAACGGTGAGAATCAAGCGGTGAAGCACATCAAGACTCTGCGGCTGCGGGTAAAGGATAAGCATGCCGCGCTGCTCGGCAGGATGGCGCGCGAAGTTAACCAGGTCTGGAACTTCGCAGCTGAGACGGGTTTGAAGGCTCTCTGTGACCGCAACCAATGGTTGGGCGGGTACGACCTCCAGAAGCTCACGTCGGGGTTCAGTAAGTGCGATGGCGTGCATGTGGGCAGCGGCACGGTGGACATCGTGTGCGCTGAGTACGCCACCCGCCGAAGGAAATTCAAGAAGCGGCGGCTCAACTGGCGAGTCTCAAACCGCAAATCGCCGAAATACTCTCTCGGTTGGGTGCCATTCAGGGGCGCACAGGTCAAATACAAGGCCGGCCAAATACAGTTCGGCGGCGTCATGTTCAACCTTTGGGACAGCTACGGCCTGGGTAACTACGAACTGCGTGCGGGCTCTTTCTCTGAGGACTCGCGAGGCCGCTGGTACTTCAATGTTGCCGTCGAAGTGGATGTGATTGCATCGCCCGGAACGGCTGCTGTTGGCATCGATCTTGGATTGAAAACGGCCATCACTACATCGACGGGCGCAACGTTCGTCGGCCGTCTGTACCGCGCCTCGGAAGCAAAGCTGGCGGTTGCGCAGCGTGCCAACAAGAAGCGCCAAGTCAAAACGATCCACGCCAAGATCAAGAACCAGCGCAAGGACGGGCTGCACAAGTTCAGTACTGCGCTGGTGAAAGAAAACGCCGCCATTTTCGTGGGCGACGTGAGCAGCGCAAAGCTGGTCAAAACCAAGATGGCGAAGTCCACGCACGACGCGGGATGGGCCATGGTCAAGATGATGCTGGAGTACAAAGCCATTCAGGCGGGCGTCATCTTCAAGGAAGTGAACGAAGCGTATTCAACCCAAGCGTGTTCTCAGTGCGGAAGCATTGAGGGCCGGCAGGCTTAAGCGGGCTTGGCGTAAGGCGATGGCGTTGTTCGTGCGGGGTCGATCACGACCGCGATACGAATGCCGCGAAAAATATCGCCCGTGTGGGATTGCACACGCTAGAAGTAGGAGCCCCAGCATGAGCGCGGAATCGCAAGATCTCCAGCGCTTTGGCGAGGGGAGCAATCAAGCTACTGCTGCGCCTACCGAGAGCGAGTCGGGCAGATGCAAGCATGGCGTTTGGCTAACGACATCGGTTTGCGTGGATTGCGCCCTTGCCTCCCTTCCCCCGCATCCCACAGGGACTAAGCCATGAGCCTCATTGAAAGCATCCGACGCGCGAATTCCGAGTATCGGTATTGGCTCTATCGCCGAAGCATTGGGTCGCCAGTTTCTGCGAGGGGCACCGCTCGCCAATGGTGGCTGCGCCTCAAGTTTGAACTTCGCAACAAGGCCAAGCCATGACCGCCAACACCCCAGAGACAATGGACGAACGGGCTGCGTTCGAGGCTTGGTGGAATGGCAAGCCTGCCCGGAATTCGATTGGCGGCTATATCGACCCTGTAGCCAATCTCGCATGGGCCGCTTGGCAGGCTGCCCGCGCCAACCTCCCTCCACCCCAAGGGGATGCAGATAAGGTGGATGCAGAGCGCTGGCGCTATGCCATCAAGGACGATGGCACCGGGCGCATGAACTGGCGGGCGGTCTACGAGGCATGGGATGGCGATGGCTACTTCGTTGACGCTCTCGACGCTGCTCGGCTGACACTAGGAGGACAGAAGCCGTGACCGCGATTCTCAACCCCGAAGAGCTGCTCAGCCTGACGGGCTACAACAGGCCCACCGAACAACTGCGCGAACTGTTGCGCCAGGGCTTCTACCGGGCACGCCGCTCTCCGTCTGACGGGTCCGTGATCTTGGAGCGCCCGCACTACGACGCCGTCTGCGCAGGCGCCAGCAAGCCCGCCAACGAGCCCCGCGTTCGCCCGCCACGTCTGAGGGCCACATGAGACGCACCCTGCCCCCTCGGGTCTACCTCAAGGACGGCTCCTACTGGCATGTCGCCTCGCTTGGCACAAAGCGGATCTGGACGAAGCTGTGCCGGGAGCGGGAGGGGCTGCCGGCCATGTACACGGCGCTGGCGGCACTGACCGCAGACAAGGCGCTGGACGACATGATGCCGAAGCTGTGCGCCGACTGGATGCTCGAGGTGGCGGTGAGCCACAGCGCCAAGACGCAGACCGACGACAGGTTCCGCAACCGCGAAATCTCCGAGGCGTTCGCCGAGTTCCGCGCGAACCAGGTGAAGCCGCCCGATGTGGTCGATTTCCTCAAACGGTTCAAAACGACGCCACGGACGTTCAACGCCTACCGGGCAGCCGTGCGCGAGCTGATGCGGTACGCCGAGGAAAAGGGGTTCCGGGAGCCCGGATCGAATCCGACCGCCAGCATCAAGACGATGAAGACGCCCGCGCGCAGCCGGTACATCACGGACAGCGAGCTGCGGCGGATCAAGGTCGCGGCCATGTACGGCAAGGACGGGAAGCTGACCCGCTCCGGCCCGGTGATCTGCGCCTTGATCGATCTCGCCTACCTGACTGGCCAGCGTATCGGCGACCTGCTGACGCTCGAATGGTCAGCCATCGGCACAGAGGGAATCGACTTCACGCCGAAGAAGGTTCAGCACAGCACAAAAGCGCGCGTGCTCATCGAGTGGTCTCCGAAGCTGCGGGCCGTGATCGACAGGCTGAAGGCCATGAAGAAGCGGAACATCAAGTTCGTCATCACGACGCAGGAAGGCCAGCCGTACAAGTACCACGGAGCGGGCATTGCCTGGACCCGTGCGCTGGAGCGGGCGGGCATTGACTGCCACTTCCACGATTTGCGGGCCAAGGCGCTCACGGATAAGGACCGGGCTGAAGGAATGGGGTCAGCCCGAACGATGGGCGGGCACGCCACCGAGGCGCAGACCTCCGCGTATGTGCGGCACAAGACGGCGAAAAAGACGGGCGCCACCCGGTGAACTACCGTTCGTCGGATTGATTGAAGTAGTACAAAAAACAGCTTGCGCTCTTTGTTTTCGGTATTACAATAAACACATACCAACCGAAAGCAGACCATGACCATCGACAAGCTCACCATCAAGTTCCTCGGCAAGCGCGAAACGGTTTACCGCATCTTGGACGAAGCAGGCGAAGTGCTCCGCGTGTTTGCAGAGAAGGAAGAGGCGGAAGCCTTTTTGGCCGCATGACCTCGGATGAAATCCTTGTGGCGATCTCGAGCATATGGGATCGCGCGCAGGCTCGGATGGATGCCGGCCGACCTACGCTGCGACACATCCTGCTCGCCTACTCAATGGCGCCGGGAGACAGCGAGATTGCCCCGAGAGCTTGGCTGACGGAGTTTGAGGCTGACAGGCTGCATGAGTTGGGGTTGATGGTTGGGCCGGTCATCCGAGCGGAAGCGGCAGAGCGCATTCAAGCAAAGCGCGGTGCTCGCGCAAAATCGCTGGATGCGACCCATGAATGACCGAGGCCAGGGGCGAAAGCCCAACGCACCCGAAGACCAGACAAAGCCGCGCTCTGTGCGCCTGAATGATGTTCGGTGGGAGAAGCTCAAGCGGTTGGGATCGGACTGGCTCGCGGCGCAGATCGACAAGGCAAAAGAGTCCACGAAATCCCTCTAACTCATCTCTCCCGCACGTAGGAGAAAGAGCGGGCAAAGCGCCAATGAGTTGTAGAGGAAAACGGCCTAAGTGCTTGCCAGGATTGATTTGTATGGCTGCCTTCTAAGCAGGTTGTCGGGGGTTCGATCCCCTCCGGACAGGCCAATCCCTTGAGTCCTTGAGCGTCACTTAAAGAAACTGGGTGGTGTCAACACTCAGGTTCGATAGACTCCGCCCGACGTAGCCTCCCTTGCTATGCAGAAGGCTGGAACATGCGATTTGAAGTGATCAAGGACTCCGAGACGTGCTGGCGCTGGAATCTGGTCGATGGCACTGAAATCGTGGCAACGAGCGTGGCCGAATACGAGACCAACGTCGCGTTGCTTCGTGCGATCGACGATTTCAAACGCGGACTGAAGGACGCCACCGGCCCTGAAAACGAGTGATGTTTCGAGGATCCGTGCAGGAGCGGGCGGTGCGACCGGCGAACACGAGGCCACTCTGCGGATAGAAACTCTATCCTTGTGGATTTTGCACACTCATTGACAATTCCAAAAAGAGCCCTGCACCTCCACTGGCACCGCCAGCGATCCGCCGGATCTCATGCGCTCGGAAGGAATCGCCTTGCAAAATCTGCCAGCGAAGCCTGATGCAAAGTGCACAGTTTGTACCGCCCGGGAGGTGCGATGCGATTCGTAGTATTAAAAACCGTTGACGGCTTGTGGCACTGGGAGCTACGGGAAACCGATGGTGTCGTCGTCGCAAAATCCAGTGTTCAGTATCCCGACCGGGCCGCGGTTGTCTCTGCGTTACTCAAAGTGCAGAGCACCGCACCGAAATCGCTGGTGTTCGACCTGCTCGGAAACCTCGTCTGAGCCAACGGTCGCTCAGTTGCGCTGGCAAAAGTCCAGAAGTCCGTCCAGCTCGGTCGACTTGTCGAACACCGCATCGGCGCCCAACGCGAACGATTGCGCCCTCATTTCTTCCGTCGCGTAGTTGGTCAGGACCACTACTCGCTGGTGCGGCTGACGGTTCCTGCAGCCGTTGAGCACCCCCAAACCCGAGCCCTCTTTCAGGAACAGATCGATGATGGCGAGGTCCCAATGTCCGTCATGACTTTGGAGCCAGTGAACGGCGGCTTGCTCGGTTTCTGCAGTGCCGATCACGTGGGCATCGGTCATGTCTTCGAGGGTCGGTATCAAATGTTCGCGGATGGTCTTGTTGTCCTCGACGAGAAAAGTGATTAACGCCATGTGCTTCTCCAATGGAGACCACCCTAATGAGAATGAACCGCAATGCGGTCGGCGCTCGACCCCTCGCCCTGTCGGACAAACTGCGCCTGGCCGCTCAAACCCCTGAAGGCTTCGCGATGTCGCCGAGTTCGGCCAGCGCTGCTTCGCGAATCTGGCGCCTCAAGATCTTGCCCGACGGGGTGCGGGGCAATGGCTGCGACGACAGGACGATGTAGCGCGGCACCTCGTAGCGCGCCAGGTGCATCGAAAGAAACCGGCGCAGCGCGTCCACGTCGAGCGTGGCGCTGGCGTAGACCGTGGCGCCCACCTCTTCCCCGAGTCGCTCGTCCGGCACGGCGAACACCGACGCTTCCTGCACATCGGAGTGCATCAGCAGCGCGGCCTCCCCCTGGCCGCAACCGATGTTCTCGCCGCCGCGAATGATCAGGTCCTTGAGCCGGTCGACGATGAAGAGGCAACCTTCCTCGTCGAGGAAAGCCACGTCGCCGGTGCGAAACCAGCCGTCGACGAACGAGGCGGCGTCGACCTTCGGCAGCTTCCAGTACCCGGAGAACACGGACGTGCCGCGGATCAACAGTTCCCCGCGCTGCCCGGCCGGCAAGGCGACCCCCGATTCGTCGACGATCTTCATGTCGAGCAGCAGCGAGCGCTGACCCGACAGCGTGGCCAAGTCGTAGCGCCCGTTTGTGCGATTCGCACCAGGTCGCCGGTGATGGCCGCCGGCCCGCCCACAGAGGTGAGCCGCTCGCGGTCGATCAGCGCTGCCGCGAGCTCCGGGTCCCACCGGTACATGCTGACCACGCGACTCTGCATCCGATAGCTCGACAGATAGGACGCATTGAGGCCGGTCACGTGGAACAAAGGCACCGCCAGCAGCGTGCCAGGTTGCTCGGTCGGGTCTGTCGGCGCCACGCCACTGGTCAATGCAACGATGTTGCGATCGAGCTCCCATGGCAGCAGCGCCGCCAGCACGTTGCGATGACTCGAAGGCACACCCTTGGGATGGCCGCTGGAGCCGGAGGTGTAGAGAATCATCGCGATGTCGTCCAGCGCGATGGTGGCAGGCGGCATCGGCACGTCGCCGAGCGCTTCCATGAGCGCTTCGAGCGATCGCGCGCCCGATGGCAGCCGGGTCGCTCGCACCGCCAGCAGCTGCAGGCCCGGTATCGGCGCCGCCTCCGCCACGCGATCAAGGCGCTCCTGGTCGGCCAGCAACACCGTGGCACCGCAGTCCTTCGGACCGTAGGCCAGCTCGTCGCTTTGCCAATGGCTGTTGATGGCCACCGCGACCGCGCCGATCGATGTGATGGCGCTGAACGCCAGCATCCATTCCGGGTAGTTGCGCCTCGCGATCGCGATTCGGTCGCCCGGCCGAACGCCGCACCCATGAACCAGCACATGCGCGATGCGCGACGCGGACTGCCACGCCTCGGCGAAGGTGAAGCGCTCTTCTTCGTAGACCAAGAAAGGAAGCGGGCTGACCGCGGCCTCGCACATCGCCCGCAGCGACCGCGGCGCATGCCGGAACATGCGGACCGTTCGGCCGCCCACCGCGATGTCGTGAAGTTCCAGCGGTGTGCCGGGGCCGGTGAGCGTCTCGATGGCCCGCGTTCTTGTGATCTGAGGCGTGCACGCATGGTGCCGTGTCCAAGCCGTCGCGGGAATGCGGTTCATGCGGGCTATTCATCCGGACGCATTCGTGCGACTGATGACGACCGCCCACGCTGGGGATCCCGCTCTGGTTGAATGCCGGAACGATTCACCGCGCCTTTCCAGCATGCAAGTCCAAGAAGCCGTCACCAGCCGCCGTTCGATCCGCGCCTTCCTGTCCACGCCTGTTTCAGGCGACGTGATCCGGCGCGTGGTTGCGACGGCCGCGCGGGCCCCGTCTGGCGGCAACCTCCAGCCCTGGCACATCGACGTGATGGCCGGCGAGCCGCTCGATGCGCTCAAGGCCACGATGCAGCAGCACCTGCAGTCCGGGGCGCAGCCGACGTGGGCGTACGACGTGTACCCGAAGACCTTGCCGTCGCCCTGGCGCGACCGGCGCTTCAAGGTCGGCGAAGACATGTACGCGCGGCTCGGCATTCCGCGCGACGACAAGCCGGCGCGGCTGCGCTGGTTCGCACGCAATTACGAACTGTTCGGCGCGCCGATGGCGCTCTTTTGTTCGGTGGATCGCGCGATGGGTCCGCCGCAGTGGGCCGATCTGGGCATGTACCTGCAAACGGTCATGCTGCTGCTGCGCGAAGAAGGGCTCGACAGTTGCGCACAGGAATGCTGGGCCGCGTACCCCGACGTCGTCGGCAAGGCCCTGTCGCTGCCTGCCGGTCGGATGCTTTTCAGCGGCATGTCGATCGGGTTTCGCGACCCGTCGCATGCGGTGAACGCGTTGGTCGCGGACCGCGCGCCACTCGACGAGTGGGCGCAGTTCAGAGGCGTGTGACTAGCCCGCAGGCTCGAACTTCGCCGGGCGCTTTTCCATGTTCGCGCGCACCGCCTCCGCCTGGTTGGCGCTGCCGATCAACGCCTTCTGCTCGACCGACTCGGCCATGAGCACATCAGCGGCACTGTCGCTCAACGACCCGTTCAGCAGGCGCTTGCCGGCGCGGATCGCATGCGGGCTCTTGCCTGCGATCTCGTGCGCCATCTGCAATGCGTCCGCCAGCGGTTCGGCCGAGAGCTTCGTCGCAAAGCCGATGCGCAAGGCCTCCTCGCCCGAGAAGATGCGCCCCGTGTAGGTCAGCTCGCGGACCACATCGGTCCGGGCGAGCTCGCGCATCAGCACCATGCCCGCCATGTCGGGCACCAGGCCCCACTTGATTTCCATCACCGACATTTTCGTGTCGGGCGCGACGATGCGGATGTCCGCGCCCAGTGCGACCTGCAGTCCGCCACCGAAGGCCACGCCGTGCACCGCGGCGATCACCGGCGCCGGCACTTCGCGCCAGACCATCGCCACCTGCTGCGCCGCGTTCGAGAGGCCGTGCGTGCGCTTGACCAGATCGGCACCCGCAGCGCCTTCGCCCAGCACATCGGCGCCGCTGCTCTTTTGCGTCATGCGCTCGAACGACTGCATGTCGAGCCCCGCGCAAAACGCCTTGCCGCGACCGGAGATGACGACGGCGCGCACGCCCGTGTCGTCGCGCAGCGATTCGCCAGCGGCAATCAGCGCGTCGAACATCGCCGGGTCGAGCGCGTTCATCTTGTCGGCGCGGGCCAGGGTCAGTTGCACCACGCCGTCGGGGTGGCGCGTCCATTCGATTCGTTCGCTCATGAGGTGTCTCCTTGATGGTCTTGATCGGGCGCGAGTATCGCCCGCAGCAAGGCTCGGCGATGATCACGTACATGACTCTCGACCGCCGTCATTTCATCCAGTCGGGCGCTGCCGCCCTCGTCGCGCTGATGGGCGCCGGCTGTGCCCAGCCACGCAGCGGCGCGGCCGCCCTCCCCGGTTTCGCATCGGTGCCGATGAACCTGCTCGACACCGTGACCGTGCCGCCCGGCTACACGGCCCGCGTGCTCTACCCGTGGGGCTCGCCCACCGGCGTCGCGTCGGCCATGCCGGCCTTCGCGCCCGATGCCTCCAACAGCGCCGCCGACCAGGCGGTGCAGGCGGGCATGCACCACGACGGCATGCATTTCTTCCCGCTCGGCAACGGCGGCGACCGCGCCCTGCTGGTCATGAACCACGAGTACACCGACGAGCGCTTCCTGCACACCGACGGCGTGACCGAGTGGTCCGCCGACAAGGTCGCCAAGTCGCTGCATGCGATGGGCGTCTCGGTGATCGAGATCGCGCGCCACGCCGAGGGCTGGCGCCAGGTGCTGCCCTCTTCTTTTGCACGCCGCATCCATGGCAACACCGCCATGCGCATCGCGGGCCCGGCGGCCGGCACGCCATGGATGCGCACCGCCGCCAACCCGGCCGGCGACAAAGTCTTCGGCACCTTCGCCAACTGCGCGATGGGCGTCACGCCGTGGGGCACCTACCTGACCTGCGAAGAGAACTTCCACGGTTATTTCGGTGGTCCGAAGGAAGCGGCCGGGAGCGTCGACGAGATGCAACGCCGCTACGGCACGGTGCCCGGCTCGCAGTGGGTCGACTACTGGCGCTTCGACGAGCGCTTCGACATCACGAAGCATCCGAACGAACCCAACCGCTTCGGCTGGGTGGTGGAGATCGACCCGTTCGATCCGACCGCTACGCCCGTCAAGCGCACCGCGCTCGGCCGCAAGCACCAGGAGAGCGCGACCTGCACGCTCACCGCCGACGGCCGGGTCGCGGTCTACATGGGCGACGACGCGCGCTTCGAGTACATCTACAAGTTCGTCAGCCGCGACAAGGTGCGCCCCGGGACCGATGCCGCTGCCCGCGCGGCCAACCGCACGCTGCTCGACGAAGGCACGCTTCATGTCGCGCGCTACGACGCCGACGGCACCGGGCGCTGGTTGCCGCTCGTGCACGGCCAGAACGGCATCGATGGCGCAGCCGGCTTCGCGACGCCGGCGGAGGTGCTGATCCATGCACGCTGCGCGGGCGACATCGTCGGCGGCACGAAGATGGACCGGCCCGAGTGGATCGCGGTGCACCCCCAAACCGGCGAGGTCTACGTCACCCTCACCAACAACAGCCAGCGCGGCCTGCCCGGCAAGCCGGCGCCGGACGCCGCCAACCCCCGGGTGGACAACCGTTTCGGCGGCATCCTGCGCTGGCGCGAAGACGGCCACGATGCCGCCGCCACGACCTTTCGCTGGGACCACTTCGCGCTGGCCGGCGACCCGGCCGTGCCCGCCGTCGCCGCCCGCTACCCGAGTGCGAAAGCGGATGTGTTCGGTTCACCCGACGGCCTGCACTTCGACGCGGGCGGCCTGCTCTGGATCCAGACCGATGGCAACGTCGACGAGCTCGGCTGCAACAACCAGATGCTGTGCGCCGATCCGGCCAGCGGGCGCATCGCGCGCTTCCTGGTCGGGCCGATCGGCTGCGAGATCACCGGCTGCGTGGTCACGCCCGACCGGCGCTCGCTGTTCGTGAACATCCAGCACCCGGGCGAACAGCGCACCGGCGCCGACGGGCTCTACAGCAGCGCGTGGCCGGAGACTTCAGGTCGCGGCAAGGTCCGCCCGCGCTCCGCCACCGTCGTCGTGCAGCGACAGGACGGTGGCATCGTCGGCACCTGAGTGCGCGCACCCACGAATCCCTCGAAACCGGAGACCCCGCGACCATGCCCAGCCCTTCCGCCGACCCCTTCTTGCCGCTCGCGGGCGTTCGCGTGCTCAGCCTGGCGCTCAACCTGCCGGGTCCCGCCGCGCTGATGCGTTGCCGCGCGATGGGCGCGCGCTGCCTCAAGCTGGAGCCGCCCACGGGCGACCCGATGGGCCACTACAACCGCATCGCCTACGACGCGTTGCACGGCGGCGTGACGGTGCAGTCCGTCGACCTGAAAGCCGGGGCGGGACAGCAGCAGCTGCATGCCGCGCTGGCCACGACCGATGTGCTGCTGACGTCGTTTCGCCCTTCCGCGCTTCACAAGCTCGGCCTCACCTGGACGGCGCTGCATGCGCGCTACCCGGCGCTGTCGCAGGTCGCGATCGTGGGTGCGAGCGGCGCGCGCGCCGAGGAGCCGGGCCACGATCTCACCTACCTCGCCGAGAGCGGCCTCGTCACCGGCACCGACCTGCCGCCCACGCTGTACGCCGACATGGGCGGCGCCGTGCTCGCAAGCGAGGCGGTGCTGAAGGCGGTGCTGCACCGCCGTTCAGGTGCCGCGCAGGGTGTCTTCCTGGAAGTCGCGCTCAATGCCGCCGCGCAATGGATGGCCTTGCCGCGTGCGTGGGGCCTGACGCGCCCCGAAGGCTCGGTCGGCGGCGCGCATGCAGGCTATCGCGTGTACCCCTGCGTGGACGGACGCGTGGCCGTGGCGGCACTCGAGCCGCACTTCGCGGCGCGCTTGTGCGAAGCCGCCGGCCTGGCATCGCACGACATGCTGGCCGCACAGACGCACAGCGAGATCACGGCATGGTTCGGTTCGAAGACGCGCGCCGAGCTCGACGCGCTCGCCATCGCCAGGGACATTCCGATGCACACGTTGGCGGGCTGACGCGCCGCGCTTCACAGTCCAGTCGAAACGATCCTGTGCAGCGCGTCGCTGTCGAGAATGGTGACCGTGTTGTAGGCGCAGAGGATCACACCCATTTCTTCCAGCCGGCGCAGTTCCTTGTTCACCGTTTGCCGCGAGACGCACAGCATGTCGGCCAGGTCGTCTTGCGACAGACGCAACTTGAGCCGCGTGCCCTGCGGCGCATGCACGCCGAACAGCTTGCCGAGCCGCTGCAAGGTGGCAGCGATGCGGTAGTCGGCGCCGCCGATCACGACCTGGTCGAGCACCGCGGCCACCGCGTCGACCTTGCGCTGCAGCACGACGCGCGCGAGGTCGCGCCAGTAGACCGGGTCGGTATCGAGCAGCGCCATCAATTCGGCGCAGGGCAAGTGAATGACGGCCGCGTTGTCGCGCGCCACGTAGCCATACTCGACGACCGGATTGCCGAAGAGGCGAATGAGCCCGGCCACCTCCCCGCCGCCCACGATGCCCATCACGAAGCGCCGTCCGCCCGAGGTCGTCTGGCTGATTTCGAGAAGACCCGAGACGGTGAGCAACGCCTGTCGATCGGCGCCGCTGCCCGTCGGAACGACGTTGCCGCGCCGGTACCGCCGGAAGCTGGCGCTGCGCGCGAGCTTTGCGATCTGATCGGGCGTCCACCGGGCGAACAACTTTGAATTTGCAATGGCGTTGCGCATGAGCGCAAGCGAATCTGCGTCTGGCGGGTTGGTGGTCATCGCACTCCTTTGCTCGCGCTTCAAACTCGCGCACCTTGAAGGCACCAGACTTCGATAGCAACTCCGCGCCAAATATGGTTTGGCTTGTCGGCACCACTCCCCTCTGCCGATCATAGTTACGATACTGAATGAATAGTCAACCTCCAGAGAAATCCATTCGATGTATGGGCAAGTCAGCGTGTCGACCGTGAAAAAATCCTCGCATCAGGCGCTTCACCCGCCGATTGGCGGGAACCAACCCGACTCGCGCTACGCGATGCTGCGCCTCCTTGTCACGCTGCTCATCATGACGGTGGGCAGCAGCGGCATGTATGTCGTCTCGGTCGTGTTGCCGGCGGTGCAGGCCGACTTCGGCGTGGCACGCGCTGAAGCCTCGCTGCCCTACACGATGCTGATGATCGGCTTTGGCCTCGGCGGCGTGGTGATGGGCAAGCTGGCCGACCGCTACGGCGTGATGTGGCCCCTGCTGCTCGGTGCCGTGTGCGTGGGCACGGGGTACATCGCCTCCAGCTTCGCGGGCAGCATCCTCACGTTCTCGCTGGTGCAGGCCCTGCTCATCGGGCTGGGCAGTGGCGCGGTGTTCGCACCGCTCGTGGCCGACACCTCGCTGTGGTTCGTGAAGCGGCGCGGCATGGCGGTCGCGGTGTGCGCCAGTGGCAACTACCTGGCCGGGGCGGTGTGGCCGCCGATCGTGCAGCGCTTCGTCGAAGTGGAAGGGTGGCGCGCGACCTACGTCGGCCTCGGGGTGGTATGCGGGCTGGCGATGGCCGGCCTCGCCTTGTTCATGCGCGCACGGCCCCCGGCGGTCGCGATGGCGGCTGCGCCGACCACGGCATCGGGTCGTGCGGCAGTGGCCGCTTCAATGCGACCGTTCGGCCTGAGCTTGGGTGTTGCGCAGGGGCTGTTGTGCGTGGCGGGCACCGCCTGCTGCGTGGCGATGGCGATGCCACAGGTGCACATCGTCGCCTACTGCACCGACCTCGGTTTCGGCGCGGCGCGCGGCGCGCAGATGCTGTCGCTGATGCTCGCCTGCGGCATCGTGAGCCGGCTGATCTCCGGCGCGATCTGCGACCGCATCGGCGGCCTGCGCACGCTGCTGCTCGGCTCGGTGCTGCAGTGCGTCGCGCTCCTGATGTTCCTGCCGTTCGACGGCATGGTGCCACTCTTCGTGGTGTCCGCATTGTTCGGGCTGTTCCAGGGCGGCCTCGTACCCTCGTACGCGATCATCGTGCGGGAGCACTTTCCGCCAGCCGAAGCGAGCGCGCGCGTGGGCACCGTCATCGGCTGCACGCTGCTTGGCATGGCGTTGGGCGGCTGGATGTCGGGCAAGGTGTTCGACCTCACCGGCAGCTACCACGCGGCGTTCATCAACGGCATCGCGTGGAACCTGCTGAACATGTCGATCGCGGTGTTCCTGCTGATGCGCGTGCGGCGAGCGATCCGCACGGCCACGCCCGTGGCAGCCTGAGAGCTCAGTCACCCGTGCCGTCGCGCTGGCGGTCTTCGCGCTTCAGCGTCAGGTAGGTCGCGAGATCGACTTCGTGCAACTGCACGGGGTACTTCTCGATGGACTGGAACCATGCGTTTCGCCGCTGCTCGCCCTGCCCGGCTCCCGGCGCGGCGAGGTAGGCGTCGAGCGTCAGGAAGTAGCGCATCGCATTGCGCTCGACCAGCCCGCGCGTGCCCCGGATGTGCTCGGGCTCGCGATCGCTGCCCTGGCCCAGCACCGTGAAACCGACCTTGTGACTGCCGAAGGTGGCGAGGTAGGCCTGGGTCGCCAAACGTGCCATGGTGTTGTGCTCGTAGCTGTAGCGAAAGTGCACGAAGCTGCGTCGCTCATCCAGTGCCACCGCTTCCAGCATGACGCGGTAGGCACGGGTGCCGAGCGGCCCTTCGACAGCCGAAAGGTCCATCGCGAGATGCGAGTTGCCCGTGTCCACGACGCGATACACGAAGGGAAGTTCGAAGGCACTGTCCACGGGTTTGTCGTAGCGGCGCACGACGCTCAGCGTCAGCACGTCAGCACCCGACGGCGCCTTCGCGACGCTGCAACGGCGATTGTTGATGTGGAGCAAGAGCATCTCGCACCAGCGGGCCGAGGTGCCGAGCGCACCCGCGATGTCGGCCAGTGGACGGTCGACCACCGCGTAGATGTCACCAGTCAGACCATCGGGCGTTTCAGCCGAGTCGAGCAGCAGCGGCCGCCCGAAGGGACTGCGGGCCAGACTCTCCGCCATGCGATGGTGAGCTGCGAGCAGTGCCTGCGCAGTGCTGGCCTCCTGCGGCGCGGCCGCCGCGCAAAAGGCCGCAGCCCAGAGCACGGCGCCCAGCCAGAACCTCGATGTGTGCGGCAGCTTGGTCATGCCGCACGATACCCGCGCTCAGCGCGGTTTGCGAATCACGCCGCGCACCGGGCCCACCGGCTTGCCGCGCGCCGAGCCGTTGTCGCGCGGCGGCAGGCCGGTGTGCTGGGTCAGCATGCGCCCTTTGGTGACGGTGTTTTTGGGCGTCGCCTTCACCGTCTCGACCGATGCGCTCGAGTTCTTCTTGCGCGCGCTGGTGTAGCTGCCATCCGTGAGCGGCTGCCAGGTCGGAATGAGGTGGTGCTTGCCGTTGCCGATCAGGTCGGCACGGCCCATCGACTTGAGGGCTTCGCGCAGCACGGGCCAGTTGTTGGCATCGTGGTAGCGCAGGAACGCCTTGTGCAGGCGACGGCGCTTGTCACCACGCACGATGTCGACCGTCTCGCTCTCGCGCGTGATCTTGCGCAGCGGGTTGCGGTTGGTGTGGTACATCGTCGTCGCGGTAGCCATCGGCGACGGATAGAAGGTCTGCACCTGGTCGGCGCGAAAGCCGTTCTTCTTGAGCCAGATCGCGAGATTCATCATGTCCTCGTCGCTGGTGCCCGGATGCGCCGCGATGAAGTACGGGATGAGGTATTGCTTTTTGCCGGCCTCGGCCGAGAACTTTTCGAACAGCTGCTTGAACTTGTCGTAGCTGCCGATACCCGGCTTCATCATCTTGGTGAGAGGACCCTGCTCGGTGTGCTCGGGCGCGATCTTGAGGTAGCCGCCGACGTGGTGCTGCACCAGCTCTTTCACGTACTCGGGCGATTGCACGGCGAGGTCGTAGCGCAGCCCGGAACCGATCAAGATCTTCTTGATCCCCTTGAGCGCGCGCGCCCGGCGGTAAATTTTGATGAGCGGATCGTGGTTGGTGCCAAGGTTCGAGCAGATCCCCGGGTACACGCAGCTGGGCTTGCGGCAGGCCGCTTCGATCTCGGGCGACTTGCAGCCGAGCCGGTACATGTTGGCGGTCGGCCCGCCGAGGTCGGAGATGGTGCCGGTGAAGCCGCTGACGGAGTCGCGAATCGCTTCCACTTCCTTGATGATCGATTCTTCGGAGCGGCTCTGGATGATGCGGCCCTCGTGCTCGGTGATCGAGCAGAAGGTGCAGCCGCCGAAGCAGCCCCGCATGATGTTCACGCTGAAGCGGATCATTTCCCAGGCGGGGATCTTCGTCACGCCGTCGTGGCCGCCCTTTTCGTCCGCGTAGCTCGGATGCGGGCTGCGGGCGTACGGCAGGTCGAACACGAAGTCCATCTCGGCCGTGGTCAGCGGGATCGGCGGCGGGTTGATCCACACATCGCGTGCGGTCGTTCCTTCGCCGTGCGCCTGCACCAGTGCGCGCGCGTTGCCGGGGTTCGTCTCGAGATGCAGCACGCGGTTGGCGTGGGCATAGAGCACCGGATCGGCACGCACTTGCTCGTACGACGGCAGGCGGATCACTGAACGATCGCGCGGCGGCACCGAAATCTTCGCGCGCGACACCAGTGCCGGGTTCGGCATGAAGGTGAGCGGCTTGATGCTCGGGTTGGCACCGCCCGCCGACTGCGCAGCCTGCGCGACCGCTTCGGCTTCGTCCTCTTTCGCGCAGGTGGCGCCGTTGGCCTTGGCCTGCTCGGACACCATCAGGTACGGGTTGACGTGCGCCTCGACGCGGCCGGGTTCGTCGACGCTGGTTGAATTGATCTCGAACCAGCCGTCCGGTGTGTCGCGTCGCACGTACGCGGTGCCGCGCACATCGGTGATGTCCTGCACCGGCTCGCGCGCGGCGAGGCGATGCGCAATCTCGACGATCGCGCGTTCGGCGTTGCCGTACAGCAGCAGGTCGCACTTCGAATCGACCACGACCGAGCGGCGCACTTTGTCCGACCAGTAGTCGTAGTGGGCAATGCGGCGCAGCGATCCTTCGATGCCGCCGAGCACGATCGGCACGTCGTTCCAGGCTTCCTTGCAACGTTGCGAGTACACGATGGCCGCGCGGTCAGGCCGCTTGCCGCCGATGTCGCCAGGCGTATAGGCGTCGTCGCTGCGGATTTTTCGATCGGCCGTGTAGCGGTTGATCATCGAATCCATGTTCCCCGACGTGACGCCGAAGAACAGGTTCGGTTTGCCGAGCGCCTTGAAGGGCTCGGCGCTTTGCCAGTCGGGCTGCGCGATGATCCCGACGCGAAAGCCCTGCGCCTCGAGCATTCGGCCGATCACGGACATGCCGAAACTCGGGTGGTCGACATACGCGTCGCCGGTGACCACGATCACATCGCAGCTGTCCCAGCCCAGCGCATCCATTTCCTTGCGTGTGGTCGGCAGAAATCTGGCCTTGCCGAAGCGTGCCGCCCAGTATTTGCGGTAGCTGGTGAGCGGCTTGGCGGCGCGTTGGAAGAAGGAGACGTCGACGGGGGCGTTCATCAAGGGATGGTTTGGAGGGCCGACCACGGCCCGTGGGCCCGCGAAGGGCAACCAATGATTGTAAATGGCGAGCTGCTTTTTGTCGCCCCCTGGCCGAGTGCCCTGCCAGGCACAAGGTCGCATTTAGTTGACTCAGTCAAATTTTCTATGAAAATCGGGCGCATGCACAACACAGTTGCCGCGCGCCCGAGCGTGCCAGCCCACGCCATCAAGGCGATCCGGCGCTTCAATCGCTTCTTCACACGTCGCATCGGGGTGCTCGACCCGTACCTCGGAAGCAATCTGACGCTCACCGACGCGCGGGTGCTGTATGAACTGGCGCATCGCCAGGGGCCGGTCGCACGCGATCTGATGCGGGACCTCGGCCTCGACGCGGGCTACACCAGCCGCATCCTCAAGCGCTTCGAGGCCGCAGGCTGGCTGGAGCGCACTCCCAATCCGGACGATGCGCGGCAAAACCTGCTGACGCTGACACAGGCCGGACACGCTGCCTTCGCGCCACTGCAACAGAAATCCCGCGAAGAAGCAGCGGCCCTGCTCGCCCCGCTCGGTGCGGCACAGCAACAACAGGTGGTCGACGCGATGGTCCGCATCGAATCGCTGCTCGAGACGTCTGCGACAGGCGTGTCAGCGCGCAACCTCACGCTGCGTGATCCACTGCCCGGCGACCTGGGATGGGTCGTGCAGCAGCACGGCGAGATCTACGCGCGCGAGTACGGGTGGGATCTCGAATTCGAAGCCCTTGTGGCAGGCATTGCGGCGGGCTTCGTGCGCAAGTTCCAGCCCCAATGGGAGAAGTGCTGGATCGCCGAACTCGACGGCGAGCGCGTAGGCGCGATTTTCGTGGTGCGCCAATCGTCAACCACAGCGCGGCTGCGCATGCTGTTGCTCACGCCGCAAGCCCGGGGCCATGGCCTCGGCGCACGGTTGACCGACGAGTGCATCGCCTTTGCGCGCGCCAGGGGCTACAGGAAGATGGTCCTGTGGACCCACAGCTGCCTGACCGCCGCGCGAGGCATCTACGCCAGGCGGGGTTTCAAGCTCGTCAAGTCCGCGCCCTACGAGGGCTTCGGCCAGCAGTTGGTGGGTGAGACGTGGTCGCTCAAGTTGTAGGGCGGGCGGCAGGTCTTCGCCACAGCGGGCGCAGCAGCGGCACAACCCATATCAGCACCGACACGGCCGCCAGCGTGGCGGCGATCGGTCGGGAAACGAACCCCATCAAACTGCCGTCCGACTTGATCATCGACGTGATGAAGTTCTCCTCCAGCATGCCGCCGAGCACCACGCCCAGGATGGCAGGCGCGATCGGGAATTTGTTCTCTTCCAGCACGTAGGCCACGATGCCGGCGACCAGCATCACGCCGATGTCGAACAGCGAGTTGTTGATGGCAAACGCGCCAACGATGCAGAACAGCATGATCAACGGCATCAATACGTTGCGCGGCACCTTCAGGATGCGCTTGGACACCTTGATGCACAGGACGCCGAGCGGAATCATGATGATGTTCGCCATGATGAACAGCAGGAACACCGCATAGATGTTCTGCGGGTTGGTCGTGAAGAGCGTGGGCCCGGGATTCAGGTTCTTCATGTAGAGCACGCCGATCACGATGGCCGTGATCGAATCGCCGGGAATGCCGAAGACCAGGGCCGGAATCCAGGCCCCTGCGAGCGCGCTGTTGTTGGCCGAGCCCGACTCCACGATGCCTTCCACGTGGCCGGTACCGAACTTCTCGGGCTCCTTCGAGAATTTCTTGCTCATTGCGTACGACATCCACGCCGCGATGTCGGCGCCCGCACCGGGCAAAGCGCCTACCGCCGTGCCCAGCACGCTGCCGCGCAGGATCTGAACCGGGTATTTCTTCGCCAGCGCCCATTGCCCCTTGAGCACACCGCCAATCTTGTCGATCACCAATTCAGCCGGAGGCAGCGTGTCGACGGCATAGCGGATCACCTCGGAGATGGCGAACATGCCGATCATCATCGGGATCATGCCGATGCCGCCGGTCATCTCGGTGTTGCCGAACGTGAAGCGAGGAAAGCCTGCCGGATTGCCGAGTCCGACGCAAGCAACCATCAGCCCGAGCAACAGCGTGACCAGGCCCTTCAGGGGTCGGTCGGACGTGATGAAGACAGCGCAGGTCAGTCCCAGCAGCACGAGCCAGAAGTACTCGAACGAACTGAAATTGAGCGCGAAATCGGCCAGCATCGGTGCGGCGACGATCAGCACCACGGTGCCGAACAGGCCACCCACCGCAGAGAACACCAGACCGGCGCCCAGCGCGGTTTCGGCCATGCCCTTGCGGGTCATGGCGAACGCCTCGTCGGTATAGGCCGCCGAGGCCGGTGTTCCCGGAATGCGCAGCAGGCAGCCCGGAATATCGCCGGAGAAGATGGCCATCGCTGTGGCGGTGACCATCGCGGCGATGGCGGGAATCGGCTCCATGAAGAAAGTGATCGGCACCAGAAGCGCCACCGCCATCGTCGCCGACAGACCGGGCACTGCACCGACGAAAAGACCGTAGAGCGAGGCGATCACCATCACCATCAGCGTGTACGGCTGGAACACCATCGAGAAAGCTTGCACCAGAGCAGAAGACATGGACTACCAGGCGTAAGGTGTGAGGATGCCCAGGGCAGAGGCACCCGCAGCAGCTTGTAGAAAAGCGTATAGATCACGAGCGTGGCAACGACGGCCACCAGCAGTGCCACCGCCGGCCGCACCTGCAACGACCACATCAGCGCCGTGAGGATCGTGATCGAGACGATCAGGAAACCCAGCGTGTTGGCTGCCAGGATGTAGAACACCACGCCGAACACGACGAGCGCGAGCGCCAGCACGTGCCGGGGCGACCGAACCCAGTCACCGAAGCACAACCAGGGCTGTTCGCGCCGCTCGCGCCAACCTTTGAGCACCAGCATCGCGCCGCACAGGCAGAGACCGGCGGCGATCAGGCCTGGGAACAGCGCGGGGCCCACTTGCTGGCCCGGAATCTTCGGGTAGCTCTGCACCACGGCCAGCACTACGGCGCCGAGCACCAGCAGGAGCAGTCCGAAGACGGCGTCGTTGATCTTCATCGCGAGCTACTTGGCGATGCCCACGGCCTTCATCGTCGCACCGAGCTCGGCGTCGGACTTGGCCATGTACTTTCCGAAGTCATCGGCACCCGCGTACACCACCCCATAGCCACGCGAGCCCATGAAGTCGGTGTACTCCTTGCTGGCGGCGACCTTTTGAATGGCGGCCGCCAGTTTGTCGCGCACGTCTGCGGGAATGCCCTTGGGGGCGACGATGCCGCGCCATGCAGCCATGGTCCAGTCGCTGCCGGTGGCCGCTTTGAGCGTCGGAATATTCGGGTACAGCGCCGATGGCTTGTCGCTCATGATCGCGAGGCTCTTGACCTTGCCCGCGTCGATCAGCGAACGCGCCTCGGGCAGCGACACCGGCGAGATCTCCACGCCGCCCGCCACCATGTCCTGCAGACCGGGCGCCGCGCCGTTGCTGGGTACCCATGGCACGGAGGCCGGATCGATCTTCTGGTCGCGCAGCAAGCCGGCGATCGCCAGGTGCCAGATGCCACCCTGACCGGTGCCCGAGGCCTTGAACTTGCCGGGGTTGGCCTTCACGGCGGCGAGCAGGTCATTCACCGTCTTGTAAGGCGCATCGGCGCGCACCTGCACCCCCGCCGGGTCTGCATTGACGAGTCCGAGCGGCGTGTACGAGGCGCCGGTCAACTCGGTCAGCCCCTGCCAGTGCATCATGCCGATCTCGACCGTGGCCAGGCCGATGGTGTAGCCATCCGGTGCCGCAGACGCAATCGCCGCGTGACCCACGACGCCGCTGCCGCCCGTGCGGTTCACCACCGTCACCGGTTGACCCACTTCCTTTTCGAGCAGGCCGCGATGATGCGCGCGGTGGCGTCGGTGCCACCCCCCGCACCCCAGGGCACGATCAGCGTGATGGGCCGCGCCGGATAACCCTGTGCGGCGGCTGGCAGGGTGACTGCTACACCCATGAAGCCGGCGAGCAGGCCGGAAATAGCAACGACGACGGAACGGCGTGAGCGAACGCGCATGGGATTTGTCTCCTGGGCGGAAGTCATTGTCATGACGATTGAATAGGGCGAACGTGCTTTTCTCACGCTTCGCCCTCCCGGGACACTAGGGCGTTCCACCGCTTGCTTCGGTCGGGGTGTGTTCAGTTTGGCTTTACTGCATGAACCAGCCGTGGCTCACGACGAGCGACTGGCCGGTCAGCGCGTTCGTCGGAAAACCCGCGAACATCAGTGCGACCTGCGCAACGTCGTCCGTGGTGGTGAATTCGCCATCGACTGTTTTCCTTGAGCATCACGTTCTTGATGACCTGCTCTTCGGTGATGCCGAGCGTCTTCGCCTGTTCGGGAATCTGCTTTTCGACCAGCGGTGTGCGCACGAAACCGGGGCAGATCACGTTGGCGCGCACACCGTGCTTGGCCCCTTCCTTGGCGACGGTCTTGCACAGGCCGATCAGGCCGTGCTTGGCGGTCACGTAGGGCGCCTTCAGCACCGATGCTTCCTTGGAGTGCACCGAACCCATGTAGATCACGCTGCCGCCACGGCCTTGTGCGTACATGTGCTTCAGGCAGGCCCTGGTCGTGAGGAACGCGCCATCGAGGTGGATCGCCAGCATCTTCTTCCAATCGGAGAAAGTGAATTCCTCGACGGGATGCACGATCTGGATGCCGGCATTGCTGACCAGGATGTCAATGCCGCCGAAAGCCGCTGCAGCCTCCTCGACGGCTGCGTTCACCTGGTCTTCGTCGGTCACGTCCATCCCGACGCCGATGGCCTGGGCACCGGTGGCCTTCAGTTCTTGCGCCGTGGCGTCGGCGGCCGCCTTGTTGAGGTCGGCGATGACGATCTTCGCGCCCGCCTTGGCGAACACGATGGCAATTTCCTTGCCGATGCCACTGGCCGCACCGGTGATGAAAGCGACTTTTTCCGTGAGTTGCATGAGATTCCCTTCAGATGAAAAAAGCGGTGACGCCGGTCAGGCGAGATAGTCGTGCTCGACAGTGCCGAGCGCGAGCGTCATGTCTGCGATGAAGTGCACGGCGGACTCTATCTTGAGCACCGGCAAATCGGCCACCGGCGCCAATGCGTGCGGGTGCAGTTCGAGCGACGCCGGGCCGGTCCACGCGCCGTGCAGCGTGACGTCGACCATGTGATAGCGCACCAGCTCGCAGATGCGGGTCGTGCCGTCCACATGCGGAATGATCTTCAGCAGGAAGTTCGGCTGCGCGATGCCGGCCAGGATCGGGCCCGGCTCGAGTGCGCGGTGCTTGAAGCCCATCGTCGCCTTTGCCACGCGCAGCTTGCCGTAGTCGAGCGTGCCGACCACCACGTCGGTTTCGTAGTCGAGCACCGGTGACGCCAGCTTCTTCGGAAAGCCCCACAGCTCGCGGCCACCGGCAATCGGCGGGTGGTCGTTGAGGTACATGGCGTGCACATAGGCGCCCTGCTCCACGCCCTTGTCGGTGCGCAGCTGGACCGGAATCACCTGGCCGGACTCGGTGTAGTCGCCGAAGCCAGTGGAATCGGGCATTCGGATGAACTCGTACTTGACCAGCGGCTCGACCACTTCGAGCGGCTCCGGCACCACGGCGCGCAAGGCGTCCATGTCGGTGCGGTACGTGACGATCATGAATTCGCGACGCATGAAGCGGTACGGCCCCGGCGGAAACGCGGGGCTGGTGAGGGGCATGGCGAAAGCCGTGCGTTTGACGTCTGCGATGTTCATTGCGTGCGTGCTCCCGGAAAATCGATCACCCGCTGGCGCGCGTTCCATGGGCCGTGCCAGAACGCGTGTCCAGCGCCGGGCCGTGCACCCGTAAGGCGTCGGGCTCGGTCAGGTCAAAGGTGGTGACGCCGTTGGCCGTCGTGGTTGCCAGCCACTCGGGATGGGCCAGTGTGTTGCGCATGTCGCGCGAACCGGCCTCCCAGTGTTCGATCACGGTGGCGCGGGAGAACTCATAGTCTTTCGAGTCGAGCTCGTAGGGCTTGTTGCGATAGATCAGGTGGACGATGTCGATCGGCTGGTGCGTCATCTGCGCGCTCAGCGCCTTCACGCTCTTGTCGTTGCGCAGGGCCGGCGGCAATTTCTTGATGAGGTCGGCCAGCGCCTGTTGCAGGTTCACGTTGGCGGACACCGCATCGGTATTCATGCGGGTGCGGCTCGAATAGGTGATGTCCTTCTGCCGCTGCGACACTTCGGACAGCGTTTGCGGCATCGCACCGCGCGCACTGAACAGGTCGACCTGCAGCACCACCAGTGGCTGGGTGCGCGGATGCACGTCCAGCACGTACTGCAGTGGCGTGTTCGAGACGATCCCGCCATCCCAGTAATCCTCGCCATCGATGTGCACGGGCGGAAAGCCAGGTGGCAAGGCGCCACTGGCCATGATGTGTTCGGGGCCGATCTTGTGCATCGTGTTGTCGAAGTAGATCGAGTTGCCCGTGCGCACGTTCACTGCACCCACGCTCAGCCGCATGGCACCCCTCGTATTGATGCGGTCGAAGTCGACGAAGCGCTCGAGGGTCGGCTTCAACGCGGCCGTGTCGCAATAGCTGAGCACCGGCGCGGCGCCGCCCATCAGGAGCGCCGGACTGACCCTCGGCATGAAAAAGCCCGGAATGCCGAACAGGATGGCCGCGTTTGCACTCCATTGATTGAGGAGGGTGCGCTCGCCAAAAGTCGAAGGCAATTGCTGGCCCGGCGCGGACGATAAGAGATTCCAGAACCCCTTGAGCTGTGCCACCCGTTGGGCGGGAGCATTGCCCGCGATGATGGCGGCGTTGATCGCGCCAATCGACACCCCCGCCACCCAATCAAGCGACTGATACCGCTCGAACATCGCCTCGAACACGCCACCCTGATAGGAGCCGAGCGCGCCCCCGCCCTGAAGAACGAGTGCCTTGGTAGCGGCATTCATGTCAGCCCCGCGAGGCGGCCTTGGAGTCGAAGAGGTCGGGGGCTTTGCTTTGCTCATGCCCCATTGGACACCGCCGACCCTGACTAAAGGCCGACAGCGGGGCGGCGCATCACATCTTCGGCAGCATTTGTCCACGGATCTCGCCGCCCGGATTCGCAGCCGTGTGGATGTTGGCGTACCACTTGCCGGCCATCAGATCGGCAGCCTGAGCGCCGGTGAGCGTCGCCTGGCCCTCTATCGGACTGGCCGGGCTCTGGAACGGCACCATGACACCGGCATTGGCGCCTGCCACGGCCGGACCGTGGAAATGGGCCATCGTGGCCGGTCCGCTCAGGCCGCTGTAGGTGATCTTGTATTTGATGACATTGGTGGTCTTGTCGAGCGAGGCTTCGGCCATGCCGCTGCCACGCGTCATGTTCGGCGGCACTTCGCTGGCGGCGTTCATGGCGCCGCTGAAGCGGACGGTGTTCGAGTTCGTGCCCATCATCCCGCAACCGACGAGTGCGGCGGTGCTCACACCGGCGACGAGGGTGGCGCGCAAAAGGGTGCTGTATCGGTTCATGTTCGTGTCTCCTGAATGGTTGTTTGAAGCGCTCCAGCATAAGCAACAGGCATCGGCGAGGCTGTCGGCCGGCAGCGCGACTTGCGTTCGCGGCATCAACCGCCTGGCGTGTCGGCACGCGACAGCACCGCCGCCTCGGCGATGGCCGCTTCGCTGCCCGGCCGTACCTGGCCCTTGAGCGAGCCCATCGTGTGGGCATACACCCAGGTGAACTCCGCTCCCAGCAAGAAGATCTGCGCGGAGTAATACACCCACACCAGCACGACGACCAGCGAACCCGCGGCACCGTAGCCGGAAGCCACGCTGCTCTTGCCGATATAGAGGCCGATCAGGTGTTTGCCGACGGTGAACAGCAGCGCCGTGACGCCAGCGCCGACCCACACGTCGCGCCACTCGACCTTCACCCGCGGCATGAGCTTGTAGATCATCGCGAAGATCACGGTGACCATCGCAAAGCTGAAGACGAAGTTCACGCCCTGCGCCAGCATTTCCCAGCCGCCGAAGACCGGCGCCCACCATTTACCGAACGCCGCGATGGCCGCACTGGCGACCAGCGAAACCATCAGCAGGAAACCAATGCCCATGATCATGCTGAACGACAGCAGGCGCACCCGCAACAATCCGACGACGCCTCCCGCCGTGTGGCGCGCTGGTGCGCGCCAGATGCGGTCCATGGCGTTCTGCAACTCGCCGAACACCGTGGTGGCGCCGACCACCAGCAAGGCGATGCCGATGACCGTGGCGATGATCCCCTCGGTCGGCTTGTTGACCGCTTCCAGCATGCCCTGCACCGCCAACGCACCCTGGGCGCCCATGAGTCCGGACAGTTGTGCAAAGATTTCGCCCCGTGCCGCCTCCTGCCCGAACACCAGCCCCGCCACCGAAATCACGATCAGCAGCAGCGGCGCGACTGAGAACACGGTGTAGTACGCCAACGCGGCGCCCATGCTGGAGGCGTAGTCGTTGGTCCAGGAATCGAAGGCGTCCCTGCAAAGATTGAAGAGTTCACGTGCAGTCATGCAGCGAGTGTCGCAGCCGCGGGTTGTCTGCGATGTCAGCGCAAAACCCGTCGGCTGAAGATGCCGCGCGGCAGATCGATAATCGCCGGCGATGCAAACGCCCTCTCCCGCCGCGCGGTTCACCGCCCGCCCGCAACCTCTGTCCCCGCGCGACCTGTTCGTCTCGTTCACCTGGCTGGCCTTGCAGGGATTCGGCGGCGTGCTGGCCATCGTGCAGCGCGAGATGGTCGAAAAAAAGAAGTGGCTCACGCCCGACGAGTTCCTCGAAGACTGGGCCGTCGCGCAGGTGATGCCCGGGCCGAACGTCATCAACCTCGCGTTGATGATCGGCGACCGCTACTTCGGCCTGCGCGGCGCGATGGCCGCCGTGGCGGGCATGCTGGCGGTGCCGCTCGTCGTGATCCTCGTGCTGGCCGTCCTCTATGCGCACTACGCCGGCAATCCGCAGGTGGCGGGCGCGCTGCGCGGCATGGGTGCGGTGTCCGGCGGGCTGATCGCCGCGACCGGCATCAAGCTGATCCCGCAGCTTCGCAAGCACCCGCTCGGCTTCGGCGTGGCGCTGGCGTTCATGGTCACCGTGTTCGCGCTGATCGCGCTGTTGCAGGTGCCGCTGGGCTGGGTGCTGCTGATCATTGGCGGCGCGGCCTGCGCGTGGACCTGGAAGAAGATCCCGGCATGAGCATCACGATGCAATGGCACGACTGGCTCGCGCTCTTCGGGCAGTACATGCTGCTGTCGCTGCTGTCGATCAGCGGCGCCATCACCACCGTGCCCGACATGCACCGCTACCTGGTCGACGAGCACCACTGGCTCACGGCGGCGCAGCTCAATTCGTCGGTCGCCATCGCGCAGGCCGCGCCCGGGCCCAACGTGCTGTTCGTGGCGCTGATGGGCTGGAACGTCGGCCTCAACGCGGGCGGCGGCATCGGCGGCGGGCTGCATGCCTGGCTGCTCGGCCTGTTCGGGCTCGTGGTCACGATGGTCGGCATCATGCTGCCGAGCACCACGCTCACCTACTTCGCCACGCGCTGGGGCCACCGCAACCGCACGCGGCGCGAAGTGCGCGCGTTCAAGCAGGGCATGGCACCCGTGGTGGTCGGCCTGCTGGTCGCGACCGGCTGGGTGCTCGCCAGCAGCAACCATGTCGGCGTCGCGCCGGCGTGGCATGTCTGGCTCATCACCGGGGTCGCCGCGCTCGTCGTGTGGCGCACCCGCATCCATCTGCTCTGGCTGCTCGGCGCGGGTGCCGCGCTGGGCGCCATGGGCTTCGTCTGAAACCACCCAAAGGAATCCAAATGGAACTTCGCGCGCTCGGCCGCTCCGGCCTCCAGGTCTCTCCCCTCGCCTTCGGCGGCAACGTGTTCGGCTGGACAGTCGACGAGGCGCTGTCGTTTCGTCTGCTCGACGCGTGGGTCGATGCCGGCTTCAACTTCGTGGACACGGCGGACGTCTATTCGGCCTGGGTGCCCGGCCACACCGGCGGCGAGTCGGAAACGATCATCGGCAAGTGGCTCAAGCAAACCGGCAAGCGCAACCGCATCGTGCTCGCGACCAAGGTCGGTAAGCCGATGGGCGACGGCAAGGTCGGCCTGTCGCCGGCGTACATCCGCGAGGCCGTCGATGCATCGCTCAGGCGGCTCAAGACCGACCACATCGATCTCTACCAATCGCACGACGACGACGCGAATACGCCGCTCGAAGATTCGTTGGGCACCTTCGCGGACCTGATCAAGGCCGGCAAGGTGCGCGCCATCGGCGCCTCCAACTACACGGCGCCGCGCCTGGCCGAAGCGCTCGACGTGTCCGAGAAGCTCGGCCTGCCGCGCTACGAAAGCCTGCAGCCGCTCTACAACCTCTGCGACCGCGCGGTGTTCGAAGACGCGCTGGAGCCGCTGTGCCTGGCGCGCGGTGTCGGCGTGATCAACTTCTACGCACTGGCGGCCGGCTTCCTGACCGGCAAGTACCGCAGCCAGGCGGACGTCGGCAAAAGCCCGCGCGGCGCGAACACGACCAAGAAGTACCTGAACGACCGCGGCCTGCGCATCCTCGACGCGCTCGACGCCGCCGCCGGGCCACTCGGCGCGACGCCCGGCCAGATCGCGCTCGCGTGGCAGATGGCGCGCCCGGCGATCACGGCGCCGATCGCCAGTGCCACCTCGATGCAGCAACTCGACGAACTCGTCGCCGCGACGCGGCTGAAGCTCGATGCCGCCACCATTGCCGCACTCGACGCCGCCAGCGCCGAGGCCAGCGCCACGCCCTGATCGAAATCACATCGGCCCTGGTGTTTCCTTGCCGAGCATCAGCGCGAACAGCTCACTGCGAAAGTGGATGCCCAGCCGACCGAACGCGCGATTGCGATAGGTCTTCACGGTCGGGAGTGACAGGCCCAGATCGGCCGCGATGCCCTCCTGCGTCATGCCTTTCAGCAGGCGTCCGCACACCTCCAGTTCACGCCCGCTGAGTTCAGGGCACAGCGCGAGCAATCGTTCGGAGGCATTGCCCGCCGCCGGTGACAGCGACACGTGCTTCCGGGCCAGCGCCATCAGTGCCGCGCCGAGCCGGCCGAAGTCGGCGAGCTGGTTGTCCGTCAACGGGCGTGCGTGGACATGTCGATAGAGGTTCACGGCAAACAAGGTGTCGCCCTGTTCCTCGCACACCACCGAAACGCGTTCGGCTACGCCATGCGCTTCATACACGCGGGCACGGTGTTCAGGCGGCACTTCGAGCGCGGTGATGTGGCATAGCCGGAGCGGCGTGCGGTTGGCCGCAGCGCCCTCCCCACCCGTGCGCAGCGTGCGGTCGACCAGGATGGGGCCTGACGCGTAGGCGTTCCAGCATTCGCGCGTGGTGTCGGGCACGCCGAGGCTCGCGCTGAAGCAGATCGCGGGACGCACGCCGATGCGGTAGACCGACAGTGAACTCACCGGCAGCGCGGCGCGCAGCGACTGCAGAAGCGCCGCGCCGAAGCCGGGGTCGCCCAGCGCCGGCACGGCGTCGGCCACCAGGCCGGCCAGCGCATTCGCACTGTCGGTGGCGGGATCGGGCGGCATCCAGGTTCTCATCGGGGTTCGGGTTTGCGCGTCATCTTCCGGGATGACAGGCCGCCTCGCCACCGGAATTACGCTAGCTGGATGATGTCTCCAGCCCCCGGCTCCGATCCGCTCGCCGCGCCCACCCTCGCCCGTTTCGCCGATCTGCACGTGGAAGTCGGCGCGCCTCAATTGCTGTCGCAGACCTCGCGTGGCATGCGCCGCGTGGTACCGATCACCGGCGGCACCGCGCGAGGTGATGGATGGACGGCGCGTGTGCTGCCGGGCGGCAGCGACTTCCAGCTCATCGTGAGCGACACGCTGTCGGAGCTCGACGCCCGCTACGGTCTGGAGACCGACGCCGGCGACTTGATCTATGTGCAGAACCACGCCGTGCGTGCTGCGCCGCCCGAGGCCATGGCGGCGCTGCTGCGCGGCGATGCGGTCGACCCGTCGCACATCTACTTTCGCTGCACGCCGCGCTTCGAGACCGCGTCGCCCGCAATGCGCTGGATCGGCGAGCGCATGTTCGTCGGCTCCGGCGTGCGGCAGCCCGCGGCGGTGTTGATGCGTTTCTTCGCCTTGCTCTGACTTCGCACCCCTTTTCACCCAAAAACAAGGAGACTTCCATGCGATCCCCATTGATCACCGCATTGTTCATCGCTGGCTTCGGAACGGTCACCGTCGCGGTGGCGCAAACCGCGCCCTACCCCAACCATCCTGTGCGCATCATCGTCGGCTTCCCGGCGGGCACCGGGCCCGACATCGTCGCGCGCCTGCTGGCACAGAAGCTGTCCGAAGGCTGGGGCAACATGGGTGTCATCGTGGACAACAAGCCGGGCGCCGGCGGACTCATCGCCGCGTCCGAGGCGGCGCGCGCAGCGCCCGACGGCTACACCCTGATGCTCGGCGAAACCGGGCAGCTCTCGATCGCCCCAAGCAGCTACACCAAGCTGCCGTATGACCCTGCAAAGGACTTCTTGCCGGTGAGCCAAGTCGTGACTTCGGACTTCATGCTGCTGGTCAACCCGCAGAAAGTGCAGGCCAAGACGGTGAAGGATTTCGCCACCTGGACGCAGCAGCAGAAGGGCCTCTTTATGGCGACCTTCGGTGCCGGCACGCCGGGCCATTTCGGCGCCTACATGTTCGCGGACGCCATCGGCCAGAAGGCGGACCCGGTGCACTACAAGAGCACCGGCGACGCGCTCGGCGGGCTGTTCGGCGGTGACGTGGCCGGCGTGTTCGCCAGCGTCGGGCTGTCTGCGCCCAACGTGAAGGCGGGCAAGCTGGTGGCGCTCGCTTCGAGCGGTGCCGCGCGCAGTCCGGCGCTGCCGGATGTGCCGACGTTCAAGGAACAGGGCTACCCGGGGCTGGTCTTCAATTCGTGGTTCGGCATCGTGGCACCGGCCAGGACACCGCCCGAGATCGTCGCCAAGCTGAGCGCCGACATCCAGAAGGCCGTGAAGTCGCCCGAAGGCAAGGCGAAGATGGAAGACGCCGGCTTCACCGTCACCGGCACCAACGCCGCCGACTTCGGCCGCATCATCGCGGCGGACACGGTCACCTGGGGCAAGGCCGTTGCCGCCACCGGCTTCAAGGCAGACTGAAAAAAATTTCAGCTGCCGCTGAACTCAGCCGATGCGCTGGCGCATGGCTTCGTAGAGGCAAATGCCGCTGGCGACGGACACGTTGAGGCTTTCCACGGCGCCCGCCATCGGGATGCTGATCAACTCGTCGCAGGTCTTGCGGGTGAGCTGGCGCATGCCCTCGCCTTCGGCGCCGAGGACCAGGGCGAGCGGACGTTTCAGGTCGCTCTGGTAGAGCGTGCCGGGCGCGTCGTCGCTGGTGCCAACGCACCAGATCTCGCGCTCCTTGAGTTCGCCCAGCGTGCGCGCCAGGTTGGTCACCATGAAATACGGCACCGTCTCGGCAGCACCGCTGGCCACCTTGGCCACGGTGGCGTTGATGCCGGCGGCATGGTCCTTCGGCGCGATCACCGCGTGGGCGCCGGCACCATCGGCCACGCGCAGGCAGGCGCCGAGGTTGTGCGGATCGGTCACGCCATCGAGCACCAGAAGCAGCGGCACGGTGCCGGTGGCTTCGAGTCCTTCGAGCAGCTCGTCGAGCGAATGGGTTTGCGCCATGGGTTCGACGCGAGCAGCGACGCCCTGGTGTCCGTGGCTGCCCGCCAGCTTGGCGATGCGCAGCGCATCGGCCTCGACCAGACGCACCCCGGCATCCTGCGCGCGGGCGATGAACTGCTTCATGCGTGCGTCGCGTCGGCTCACGTCGAACATCACCTCGAGCACGGAATTCGGCGCGGTCTTGATGCGCACGCCGACGGCATGGAAGCCGAAAATCACTTTGGGAGAAGACATGCGGGGATTATCGAGGCCCCGGCCTCGCGGTCTGCAGCGCTCAGGCAGAAGCCTGCCGCGACGCTCCGTTGCCCTGCTCGAACGGTTGTTCGTGCCGGTTCAGCGCTTCCAGCAGGCGCTGACAAATCGAGACCAGCCGATTGAGCGACCGCGCGATGAGACCGTGAACCGAAGAAAGATCGGTGGCCGAATTCTTCGTCATGTGCAGTGACGAACGGTAGAGCACCTGCGACTTGTCGATGATCTGTTGCAGGCTATCCCGACTCCGGCCGCCGGGGTCGAGCGCGACCGGCATACCCGTGTTGCGCGTGACGCCCGAATAGGCCTCCAGCGCCGCAGTCGCGTCAGCGAGATAGGTCGCGTCCTGTGCCATCGACACGTGCACCACTTCCATCATGGTGAGCAATTGCAGCGTGTGCGTCGTCAGCGTGTACAGCTGCTCGTCAGCCCTGGACTCGAATTGCGGAGGTGTCGTGTCGGCCATCTCGTTTTGCTTCCCTTCCACCGCCATGACGGAAAGACTCCGGCGATGCAGCGTGACTGCAGCGGCCATTGTCCGGCTGAAGCCCGCATTTCCGACACATTCAGAAATGATTATTCACTAATTGTGACAAAACTCACTCACTCATGGGGTGACGAATCACGCGAGTGGCAATTCGCTTTCTGCCCGGCTCAACGCGTCATGGACGCTGCGAACCGCCTCGGCCGCGGGATGGACGACTTTGCTGCCAGCGGATTCCAGGAACTGGCAAGCGGCGTGTCCTTCCGCAGCGGCCTCGTAACGGGCCACCCAGGCGTCGCGCGCAGGCAAGCGATCGGGAGACACCGGCCACACGCCCGGTCGCGGCCTGAGAGGGTCGCCGATGCCGATGCGCCAGGGTTTGGCGGTCAGCCGCGCGCGAAAGCAGTTTTGGTTGCGGCACATGCGGGCGTACACCGTGTCGACGCCGATCTGCTCAAAACACTCCGCCACCTCGGGATCGTTCGGCGCGAAGGTCCGGTGCATCGCGAGCAGGCGAAAGCCCGCCGGCGTCCGGTACACGCGCAAATGCCAGTCGGGATGCTGCTGCAGGAACACGCCGATGCGCTTGGCGGCACGCTTCTCGGGGAGCGGATTGCCATCGCTCTCGCCGCGCTTCTTCTTCTGGCCGATGCCGTAGGCAAGCACGAACACCACCGCAGCTGCGATCAACCCGCCGATCCAGGTCTTGCCCGTCCATCCCCCGAGCAGTCCGGCGATGAGCGCCGGTCCGATCGCGAAGCCCAGCACGCCGCCGCGCATCGGCGTGTCGAAATCGACATCCATGAACAGCACGTCGGGCGTGTTGAGGCAGCGCGCGCCATAGCTGTTGCGGGTGATGACGGTCTCGCCGTGGCGCTCGATGATTTCTTCGCGGATCGGCACGCCGTCGGCGCCGTTGTAGGCGCGCTTGCGTTCGCGCCGATCGAGCGTGTCACCGACGGCGATGCGGTCGAAGGCTTTCTGTGTGCGCTGGTCGGCATGCGCCTGCGCGGCGATGGGGCTGTCGTCAGACCAGCCGAAGCGACGCACGGTGACCTGCTGGCCGGCGATGTCTGCCTGGATGCGGCCTTCGGCCCAATACGCGGGAACGATCAAGCCCGGCCTCAGGCGGTCTTCTCGTCCGAAGCGACGCGGCCGGCTTCGATCGTGATGCGACGCTCGCACTGCGCCGCGATGCCGCGGTCATGCGTGACCAGCACCAGCGTGGTGCCCAGTTCCCGGTTGAGGTCGAACATCAGCTTCATCACCTGCTCGCCGGTCGCGAAGTCGAGGCTGCCGGTGGGCTCATCCGCCAGCAGCAGCGCCGGCTGCACCACGAAGGCCCGGGCCAGCGCCACGCGTTGCTGTTCACCGCCCGACAGCACCTTGGGATAGTGACCAAGCCGCTGCCCGAGCCCGACGCGCCCGAGCATCTCGGTGGCCGCCTTGCGCGCGTCCTTGCGGTTGGCCAGTTCGAGCGGCAGCATGACGTTCTCGAGTGCGCTCAGGTTGCCGAGCAATTGGAAGCTCTGGAACACGAAGCCGACTTTCTGGGCACGCAGCGCGGCCCGATCGTCCTCGCTGATCGCGAACAGGTCCTGGCCCGCCAGGCGCACGGTGCCACGGGTCGGCGTGTCGAGGCCCGCAATGATCGACAGCAAGGTGCTCTTGCCGGAACCCGAAGCACCGACGATGGCCGCAGTCTCCCTCGCACCAAGGGTGAAAGCGATGTCCTGCAGAATGTCCAGCGTGCCGGCCGAGTCGGTGACAGACTTGAAAACATGGTCGACAGCAACAATTTCAGCGGGAACAGATGAGGACATGAAAGGCTTTGCGTTTTGAATCGTCGTGACTTTATCTTGAGCGCCGCCATCGCCGGCGCAGCGGGCCTTGCTGGCACGCAGGCCATTGCCCAGAAGTCGCCCGCCGCCTCCTCGCAAACCGTGCTCGTGGTGGGCGATTCGCTGAGCGCCGAATACGGGCTGAAGCGCGGCGAAGGCTGGGTCGCGTTGCTGGAAAAGCGACTCGCCGAGCAGAAGATCGCCGCACGCGTCGTGAACGCCAGCATCAGCGGTGAAACCAGCGCCGGCGGCCGCTCGCGCATCGAAGCGTTGTTGAAGCAGAGCAAGCCTGACCTCGTGGTGATCGAGCTGGGCGCCAACGATGCACTGCGCGGCTTGCCGGTGGCGCAGACGCAGGACAACCTGGCTGCGATCGTCAACGCGGCGAAACTGGTGAACGCCAAGGTGCTGCTGGTCGGCATCCAGGTGCCACCGAACTACGGCATGGCGTATCTCAACAGCTTCTCGAAAGTGTTTTCGAGCATCGGCACGCTGAGCAAGGTGCCGGTGGTGCCCTTCATGCTCCGGAACGTGGCCGACGGGCCCGATGCCGCGACGATGTTCCAGGCCGATCGCATTCACCCGGTGGCCGCGGCGCACCCGCGCATCCTCGACAACATCTGGCCGGAACTCAAGAAGCTGCTGCTGAAGTAGCGATCACGGTGGACCACGAAAAAGCCGCCGCCTGCAGCAATGCAGACGGCGGCTTTTTCGCGGGGTCGGGTGTCAGGCGTCTTTGGTCGGCAGCTGGGGCGCCACCGGCGCATCGCGCTCGAGCGAGGCCACGTCGGACTCCGGGTCGCCTGGCATCAGGCCTTCACTGCCAGGCGTTACCTTGCGGTAAGCCTTCTCGCGCAGTTTTTCTTCTTTCTTCTTTTTCTTGGCCAGTTCTTTTTGGCGTTTCTCGTAGCCGTAATTCGGTGTTGCCACTGCGTCTCCTTGGGGCGTAACAGTCCAGGTGACTGCGATGCTGTCGACTGTAAGCGATAACCCGGCGCGATCAGAGTCGGCCGAGGGCTCGCGCGAGGTCGGCCTGGAGGTCGGCGACGTCTTCGAGACCGACCGAAAAGCGCACCAGTGTGCCCTTGTGCGGCCAGCGTGCAACGCTCTGGTCGCGCATCAGGCCGATGTCGTAGGGCACGACCAGGCTGATCGGTCCACCCCACGAATAACCGAGGCGGAACAGTTGCAGGCTGTCGCAGAAACGATCGACCTGCTCCGTGCTGTAGCGGTCGTCGAACACGACCGAGAACAGGCCGGCGGCCAGATCGCTCGCACCGCACAGCGCGCGCCAGTGTTCATGACCCGGCGAGCTCTCCAGCGCGGGATGGAGCACCTGCGCGATCTCGTCGCGGCTTTCGAACCAGCGCGCGAGCTCGCGCGCCGCGCGGTCGTGCGCGGCGTAGCGCAGTCCGATGCTTGGCAGCGAGCGGAGCAGCGTCTCAACGTCCCCCACGCCGACGCCCCAACCCATGCGCATGTGCGTGAGCTTGAGTGCGTGGTGCAGCCGAGCGTCGCGCGTGATGACGCTGCCCATGAGCACATCGCCGCCGCCGCTCGGGTACTTGGTGAGCGCGTGCGCCGAGATGTCGACGCCCTGCCCCGTGCCGTTGAAATCGAAGGGCGCGAATGCCAGCCCGGCACCCCAGGTGTTGTCGAGCGCGGTGAGCACGTTGCGCGCACGGCAGACCGCGACCAGTTCGGGAAGATCCGGAAACTCCATCGTGACGGAGCCAGCCGCCTCGACCCACACGAGCCGGGTGCGGTCAGAAATCTTCGCGGCGAGGTCGGCTGGATTCATCGCGTCGTAGAGCCGGTGCGTGATGCCGAAATTGGCCAGCTCGCCGGTTGCCAGCGCCTTGTTCGGGCCGTAGGCGTTGTCGGGAATCAGCACCTCGTCGCCGGCCTTCAAAAAGGCGAACGACACCAGCGAGATGGCCGCGAGTCCACTCGGCACCAGCAGCGCTGCGCTCCCGCCCTCGAGCGTGGCCAGGCGCTCTTCCAACGTGAATGTGGTGGGCGTGCCGTGCAGGCCATAGGTGTAGCCGGCCTTGGTCTTCCAGTCGCGCGCACGCATCGCGGCGACGTCGGCGAAGAACACGGTCGACGCCTTGTAGATGCCGGGTTGCGGCGCCGCGAAGTTGGCGGGCGGCGTGTAGGGGTGGTGGATGAGGTCGGTGGACGGCTTGGTCATGCGGCGACTGCGGTGACGGGGTCGACGGTGCTCACACCGACCATTTGGCCAAAAGCTTGTCGGGACCCATCGAGTCGTAGCTCTCGAAGGGTTGGTGAATCCACGGGTTGGTCGGCAAGAACTCGACCGAATAGTCCGGCTCGAACGTCGAGAGGCCCTTGCGCCAGATCACCGCGCTGCGCAGTTCGGTGATCGGCGTGTACTTGCGCTTGAGCAGGTCGACCACCGCATGCAGCGTGTGCCCCGAATCCGCGAGATCGTCGACCAGCAGCACCTTGCCGGCGATCTCGCCCTGCGGCGTCGTGATGTAGTGCGCGATGTCGAGGTGGCCCTGCACCGTGCCGGCCTCCGCGCGATAGGAGCTGGTCGACATGATCGCGAGCGGCTTGTTGAAAATGCGCGAGAGCACGTCGCCCGGCCGCATGCCGCCGCGCGCCAGGCACAGGATGGTGTCGAATTCCCAGTCGGACTGGTGCACCTTGATCGCGAGCTTCTCGACCAGGTTGTTGTATTCGTCGTAGCTCACGTAGAGGTGCTTGCCGTCTTCAGTCAACATGGCGTGGGTTCCTTCGGTTTCAGTCGGCGAGGTAGGGATGACGCATCATGATCGTGTGATCACGGTCCGGGCTGGTCGACACCATGTGAATCGGCACGCCGGTGATCTGCTCGATACGCTGCAGGTAGAGCCGTGCGTTGATCGGCAGCTTGTCGTAGTGCGTCACGCCGACGGTGCTTTCGGTCCAGCCTTCGAGCGACTCGTAGATTGGCGTGCACGCGCTCGATCTCGTCGGCACCCATCGGCAGGATGTCGGTGACCTCGCCATCGAGTTCGTAGCCGGTGCAAAGCTCCAGCGTCTCCAGGCCGTCGAGCACGTCCAGCTTGGTGATGCACAGGCCCGAGAGCCCGTTGACCTGCGCCGAGCGCTTGAGCAGTGCGGCGTCGAACCAGCCGCAGCGGCGGCTGCGCCCGGTGGTCACGCCCTTCTCGGCGCCCACGGTGCTCAGGTGGTAGCCGGGGGTGCCCGGCGTTTCCCAGTCGAGTTCGGTGGGGAACGGGCCGCCGCCGACGCGGGTGCAGTACGCCTTCGTGATGCCGAGGATGTAGTGCAGCATGCCCGGCCCACGCCCGAACCGGCGGCGGCATTGCCGGCCACGCAGTTGCTGGAGGTCACGTACGGATAGGTCCCGTGGTCGACGTCGAGCAAGGTGCCCTGCGCGCCTTCGAACAGCAGGTTGGCACCATTGCGATGCGCGTCGTTGAGCTCGCGCGAGACGTCGGCCATCATCGGCTTGAGCAGCTCGGCGTGGCGCATGGCTTCGTCGAAGACCATGTCGAAATCGATCGCTGGCGCGCTCAGCACCTGCGTCAGAACATGGTTGTGCAGATCGAGCAACACGCGCAGCTTCTGCGCGAAACGGTCCGGGTGCTTCAGGTCCTGCACGCGCAATGCGCGGCGGGCGATCTTGTCTTCGTACGCCGGGCCGATGCCGCGGCCGGTGGTGCCGATCTTCTCGACGCCACCCTTTTCGCGGTAGTTCTCGCGCGCAATGTCGAGCGCGGCGTGGAACGGCAGGATCAGCGGGCAGGCCTCGCTGATGCGCAACCGCGAACGCACTTCGACGCCCGCTTTCTCGAGCCCCTCGATTTCCTCGAAGAGCTTGGCCGCCGACAGCACCACCCCGTTGCCGATGTAGCACTTCACGCCGGGCCGCATGATGCCGCTCGGAATCAGGTGCAGCGCGGTCTTCACGCCGTTGATCACGAGCGTGTGGCCCGCGTTGTGGCCGCCCTGGAAGCGGACCACGCCCTGCGCGCTCTCCGTCAGCCAATCGACCAGCTTGCCCTTGCCTTCGTCGCCCCATTGGGTACCGACGACGACGACGTTTCTTCCGGTAGTCACGCTCATGGAATTTCCTGGATTCAAATGGGTTGCACGATCCACTGCCCGGCATGCTCGACGAGCTCGCGGTCACAGTGGAATTCATCGATTTCGCTGTCATGGCCAGGCAGCACGCAGACCACGGTTTCGCCGGTGCGGCGCAATTCGGCAATGGCCTGGCGCAGGCCGGAGGCCTCGCTCCACGGCGCACGGATCGCGGCACGCAGCGGCCGCGCCGGCAGCACCCCGACGAGCTCGCGCACATCGAGGCTGAAGCCGACCGCCGGCCGGTTGCGTCCGAACACGGCGCCGACCTCGTCGTAGCGTCCACCACGCACGAGCGCATCGGCGGCCCCCGGCACGTAGATGCCGAAGCGCATGCCGCTGTAGTACGCATAGCCGCGCAGGTCGGCCAGGTCGAAGCTCACTTCGGCGCCCTCGAGGCGGGCCGCCAGCTGCTTCAGATTGGACAGGGCTTCGCGCACAGCGGGCGTGCCTTTCAAGGCCTTTTCAGCTTCGTCCAGCACCTTCACGTCGCCATAGAGCTGGACCAGCGCCACCAGGCCGTCGCGCGATGCCGCAGGGAAGTCGCGGGTCAGCGCGCGCACCTCGCTGAGGTCTTTGGCGGCCAGCGCAGAATGCACCCGGCCGAGCGTTTGTGCATCGACCGGCACCCCGGCGAACAACGACCGCACGATGCGCGCATCGGCCATGTCGACGATCGCGCCCTTGCCGATGCCGGCCGAGCGCAAGCAGTCGAGCGCCAGCAACAGGATTTCGGTGTCGGCCTCGGGGCCGGCGTGGCCATAGATCTCGGCGCCGAACTGCAAGGGCTCGCGCGTGGCGTGCGGGCGGTCGGGCGCGTGTGCAGCACCGGCCCGCAGTAGCACAGGCGCGCGACGCCTTCCCGGTTGAGCAGGTGCGCGTCGATGCGCGCAACCTGCGGCGTGGTGTCCGCGCGCAGACCCATGCTCCGGCCCGAGAGCTGGTCCACGAGTTTGAAAGTGAGAAGGTCGAGCGCCTCGCCGGTGCCCGAGAGCAAGGATTCGAGGTGCTCGAGCAGAGGCGGCATCACCAACTCGTAGCCATAGCCACGGGCGGTGTCGAGCAGCTGACGTCGAAGTTCTTCGATGTGGCGCGCCTCGGAAGGCAGCACATCGGCAATGTGATCCGGGAGGACCCAAGCGGACATGGGAAATGGCGGGTGGGTTAAACCGGAATTCTAATGGCCCGGCAGAAGGTCGCCACTCAGGCGACCTGCCTCAGTTCAGGAACCAGATCAGCAGCAGGCCGGCCAGCACGCTGCAAAGGCCGAAGAACCGCAGCTGGCCGTCACGCAATTGCAGCAACTGCGTAAAGCCACGGCGCCAGCCACTCGGCGACACGAACGGCATGATGCCCTCGATCACCAGCACCATCGCCAAAGCGGTCCAGAGGGTGTCGGCGCTCACGCCAGGACGTCAGCGACGCGGTGGCGCCGTGCTCGAGCCGGAACTCTGCATCGCACGGAAAAAGTCGGAAGACGGGTCGAGCACCAGGACGTCACTCTTCTTGTTGAAGCTCTGCTTGTAGGCATCGAGGCTGCGGTAGAACTGCGCGAATTGCGGGTCCTTACCGAACGACTCGCTGTAAGCGGCCGCCGCCTGGGCGTCGCCCTCGCCCTTGATCTTCTGCGCATCGCGATAGGCATTGGCCACCGTCACTTCGCGTTGGCGATCGGCGTCAGCGCGAATCTTCTCGCCTTCGGCAAAACCTGTCGAGCGCAGTTCGTTGGCCACGCGCTTGCGCTCGGCTTCCATTCGGCGGTAGACGGATTCGGTGATGGCCTCGACATAGTCGACGCGCGTGATGCGCACATCGACCACGTCCACGCCCCAGGGCTTGGCGCCCTTCACGACCGCCAGCACTTCGCGCTGCACATCGGCCATCAGCTTCTCGCGGCTCGACGAGATCAGGTCGCGCACCGTGTACTTGTTGATGTTTTCCTGGAACGCATTGCGCACCACGCGGTTGAGTTGCGTGGCACCGGCGTTTTCGTCGAGTCCGACGTTGCGGATGTATTCCGACGGATTGGTGATGCGCCAGCGCACATACCAGTCGATGACCACGCGCTGCTTCTCGGCGGTCAGCATCGGCTCGGTGTCGAGGCTGGACAGCGTCAGCAGCCGCTTGTCGATGTACGACACGTTCTGGAACGGCGGCGGCAGCTTGAAGTTCAGGCCGGGCTCGGTGATCACCTGCTTGATCTGGCCGAGCGCGTAGACAACGCCGAACTGGCGCTGGTCGACGACGAAGAGAGTCGAGCTCAGCAGCACGAGGGCCACCAAGATCGAGGTTGCGATGAATCCGATTTTGTTCATGTTCTTGTTCCCGTTCAACGCACGTCGCGGTCGCGCGAACGACCATCACGCGCCCGTGTCTCGCCCGCATTGGGGACGACCGGGATCACGGAGGACTGAGGCGTGGCGGTGCCGGCCACATTCGGCGACGCGCCGTCGGCGGGCGCCGCCGTGGCACTGGCCCCGCTCTGCGCCATGAGCTTGTCGAGCGGCAAATACAGCAGGTTGGAGCCTTGCTTGGAGTCGACCAGCACCTTGGTCGTGTTGGCGTAGATCTGTTGCATCGCGTCGGTGTACATGCGGTCCCGGGTGACCTGCGGCGCCTTCTGGTATTCGGTCAGCACGGCGCCGAAGCGGCCGGCATCGCCTTGTGCCTGCGCGACGATGCGCGCCTTGTAGGCCTCGGACTCTTCCTTCAGGCGCGACGCGGTACCCGTGGCGCGCGGATGACGTCGTTGGCATAGGCTTGGGCCTCATTCTTTGCGCGCTCGCGTTCCTGGCCGGCCTTGAGCACATCGTCGAACGCCGCCTGCACCTGCTCGGGAGGCCGAACGCCGCCCTGCTGCAAGTTGATGTTGACGATTTCGACACCGACCTTGTAGCGGTCGAGGATCGTCTGCATCAGCGCGCGCACGCGTGGCGCGATCTGGTCGCGCTCTTCGGCGAGCGCGGCGTCCATCTTCATCTTGCCGACAACTTCGCGCACGGCGGTCTCCGCGACCTGGACCACGGTGTCCGCCGGCGCTTTGCTCTCGTACAGATAAGCACGCGCATCGCTCAGGCGATATTGCACGGCGAACTTGATTTCGACGATGTTCTCGTCCTGCGTGAGCATGGCCGACTCGCGCAAGCCGGTAGAACGCACGATCGCGTCACGACCCACGTCGGTCGAGCGGATCTGCGTAGTGACCACGAGTTCGTGACGCTGGATCGGGTACGGAAGGCGCCAGTTGAAACCGGCATTGACAGTTTCCTTGTAGCGGCCGAATTGCGTGATGACGGCCTGCTGGCCTTCGTTCACGATGAAGAAGCCGGTGCCGAGCCAGATCAGCACGGCAACAGCGGCGACCAGACCGAGACCGAAGCCGGCGTTCTTCATGTCGGGGCGAAAGCTGCCGGGGCCACCCTTGTTGCCGCCGCCGTTGCCACTCGACCGGTTGTTGTTGCCTTTGCCGCCAAACAGGCCGCCGAGCTTGCGGTTGAAATCGCGCCACAGCTCATCGAGATCGGGAGGGCCCTGATTCGGGCCCTGGCCCCGCGGGCGGTTGCCATTGTTGTTGCCCGGAGGCGGCTGCGATGGCGGACTCGGCGGGTCGCCATCGGGCCGGTTGGCAGCCGGGCGCTCGCCGTTCGACGCCGGCTCATCGCCGCGTCCCCATTTACCGTCGTTCAGGTTGAACATTCCCTGAACCCATCTCCACACTGGCATTGCATTCATTCGCTTCGGTTCTCTCGTCAATGACGGGATTGTGCCCAATCAGTCGGCAGCATCGTGCAATTCAGCGTCCTGCGCCAAGGTCATGTCCTGTGCGGACAGCGACCCCGATCGCTGCGCCAATTCGGCGCGCAAGGCAGGCACCCCTTCGCCCGTGTGCGCGCTCAGGAAAACACGTGGCACACGGGTGCCGTCGATTTCCATGTCGTCCACCAGATGAAGGGGGCGCTGCACGCTTTCAAGAGCATCGATCTTGTTGAACACCACGAGCTGCGGCACGGCGTCGGCGCCGATGTCTTTCAGGACCGACTGCACTTCGGCCATCTGCTCGGGATGGTGGGGGTTGGATGCATCGACCACATGGATCAACAGGTCGGCGTCGACGGCCTCCTGGAGCGTCGCCTTGAACGCGTCGACCAGGCCGTGTGGGAGGTCGCGGATAAACCCGACCGTGTCGGAAATCGACACCTGCCGCCGCGCATCGCCCAGATAGAGGTTGCGCGTGGTGGTGTCGAGCGTGGCAAACAGCTGGTCCGCAGCGTACGCACGCGCCTTCACCAGTGCGTTGAAAATCGACGACTTGCCGGCGTTGGTGTAGCCCACCAGCGAAATGTTGTAAGTTTCGCGGCGCTCACGCTGCCGGCGCTGCGTGCCACGCTGCTTCTGGACCTTGGCAAGTCGCTCGCGAGTACGCTTGATCGATTCGCCAATCATTCGACGGTCGAGCTCGATCTGCTTTTCGCCCGGGCCGCCACGCACGCCTGCACCGCCGGTTTGCCGTTCCAGATGCGACCAACGCCGCACGAGCCGGGTGCTGAGGTATTGCAGCCGCGCCAACTCGACCTGCAGCTTTCCCTCATGCGAACGCGCGCGCTGCGCGAAGATTTCGAGGATCAGAAAGGTGCGGTCGTAGACCGCCACGTCGAGCTGGCGTTCGAGGTTGCGTTGCTGAGCGGGACTGATGGTCTGGTCGAAGATGACTTCGCTCGCGCGGTGCATCTCGGCCAATGCCTTGATTTCATCGGCCTTGCCGCTGCCGACGAAAAGTGCGGCATCGGGCGCCTTGCGTTTGCAGACGATCCGCGCCACAGGCGTGAGCCCTGCGGTTTCTGCCAACAGGCCGAGCTCTTCAAGTTCGCCGTCAAAATGCGGCAGCCCGAAATCCACGCCGACGAGAATGGCGGCGCCTTCCTGGCGGGGGATCAATTCAGACAAATGGAATCAATAATGAGAAAAGTGCGGCAGGCGAGCCCGCCGCACCATTCAAGCGGCAGCGTCGTCGTTCTCGGCAGCCGAGAAATTGACAGCGCGACCGGGCACGATCGTCGAAATGGCGTGCTTGTAGACCATCTGAGTTACCGTGTTGCGAAGCAAAACGACATACTGGTCGAACGACTCGATCTGACCTTGCAGCTTGATGCCGTTGACCAGATAGATCGAAACCGGCACGTGCTCGCGACGCAAGGTGTTCAGGAAGGGGTCTTGTAAGAGTTGCCCTTTATTGCTCACGATATTCTCCGTGTTCAAGAGTTGTTGTTGGAAACCAAACCTTAACACAGGGTTTCCGCGGTGCAGCACCGAAGGCCAAAGGCCTTGACAAAATAACGTCTCTCAAAAGGAGGAACTTCGGGCCAGAGTGCGACTCATCCGCGCTCATTGGCCGTCAAGTTGCTACTTTCCGCCCTTCTCTGCGAACGGGTTGGTCGAGAGTTTGAACTCGATCCGCATTGGCGTCCCCACCAGGTCGAACTCCTTGCGGAACCGGCCTTCCAGGAATCGCTTGTACGACTCCGTCACGTGCTCCAGCGAGTTGCCGTGGATCACGATGACCGGCGGATTCATGCCGCCCTGGTGCGCATAGCGCATCTTGGGGCGGAACATGCCGGCGCGCTGCGGCGCCTGGAACTGGACGGCTTCGAGCAGCAGGCGCGTGAGCACCGGCGTCGACATCTTGCGCGTGGCGGATTTGTGCGCCTGGGCGATCGACTGCCACACCGGGCCGAGGCCCTGGCGCTTGATCGCCGAGATGAAATGCAGCGACGCGAACTTCAGGAATGGCAACCGTGTCTCGATCTGGCGCTGGATCTGCTCACGCTGGTAGCTGTCGACCGCGTCCCATTTGTTGATCGCGATCACGACCGCCCGTCCGCTTTCGAGGATGTAGCCGGCGATGTGCGCGTCCTGGTCGGTCACACCTTGCGTGGCATCCAGCAGCAGCAGCACCACGTTCGCCGATTCGATGGCCTGGAGCGTCTTGACGACCGAGAACTTCTCGATCGCTTCGAAGACCTTGCCCTTGCGGCGCAAGCCGGCGGTGTCGATCAGTTCGAAGTGCTGCCCGTTGCGCTCGAAAGGCACGGTGATCGCGTCCCGCGTGGTGCCTGGCAAGTCGAATGCCACCAGGCGCTCCTCGCCCAGCCAGGTGTTGATCAGCGTCGACTTGCCGACGTTGGGGCGGCCTGCAACCGCCAGCTTGATCGGCTTGTTGGCATCGTCGCCCTCGACGTCCTCCTCGGGGTCGGGAAGGTTCAGTGGCTCGAGCGCGAGCTCGACCAGATCGCGAATGCCCTGCCCGTGCGCGGCCGAAATGCCGTGCACATCGCCGAAGCCCAATTCGTAGAAATCGACGAGTCGGGTGCCGTCCTGCATGCCTTCGGCCTTGTTGGCGACCAGTACGCAGGGCTTCCCGAGCCGACGCAGTTCCTTGGCAATTTCGTAGTCCTGCGCGGAGAGCCCTTCGCGCGCGTCGACCACGAAGACGACCACATCGGCTTCCGCCACGGCCTGGCGCGTCTGCTTGGCCATCTCCTTGTAGATACCGCTGCTGGCATCAGGCTCAAAGCCGCCGGTGTCGACCACGATGAACTCGTGTTTGCCCTGCCGGCCGTTGCCGTAGTGACGATCGCGCGTCAACCCGGCGAAGTCGGCGACGATGGCGTCGCGCGTTTGCGTGAGTCGGTTGAACAACGTCGACTTGCCGACGTTGGGGCGCCCGACCAGCGCGATGACGGGTTTCATGGTCGGGCTTTCAGTTCGTTATTCAGGCCGGTAGCCGACCACGCCGCCGTTGCGGGTGACGACGACGACCGTGTTGCCGGAAAGTACCGGCGTGGCGACGATGGCGGACCCATCGACGCTGAGGCGGTTCAACGGCGAACCGTCTTCACGCGAGAGAAAATGCAGGAGCCCGGTGCTGTCGCCCAGGATGACCGAACGACCCGCGGACAGGGGCGCCGTCAGTGTGCGGTACTTGAGCCGTTCGTTGAGCCACGCGCGCTCGCCGTCGGTGCGGCGCCAGGCCGTCACGTTGCCGTTCGACTCGGTGCCGAACACCAGGCGATCGTCACCGCTGACGCCCTCGGCGCCGGACGCACTCTTGGTCCAGACCAGCATGCCGCGTTGCGTGTCGACGCAACCGACATTGGAGTAATAGGCGCGCGCACACACGCTGTCGCCGACCCGACTGACCGACCCGGTGAGATCGACCAGGCGCTCCACGTCGTTCGTGCCACGGGGTGCGGCGATCGGAGCCTCCCAGCGCGAGGTGCCGTTCGCAGGGTTCATGCCTACGAGACGGCCTCCCACTCCGGTGACGAGCGTGTCGCCGACCGCCAGCATCACACCGGGCTTCTTCAGCACCAGGTTTTCGGCGGTGCGCGTCTGCACCCAGAGGCGTCGGCCCGTCTGACCATCCCACGCGCTGGTGGTGCGATCGGCGGCCTGCACGAACACGCGGCGACCGGCGACGAGCGGCGCGGTAAACGTCTCGGCGGTGAGGCGTTCCTTCCACAGCACCTTGCCGCCTTGCAACGCCACAAGTTCGTTGTTGCGGGTGACCACGGCCGCAAGCGATCCATCGCTGCCGACGCCGGCAGACAAGGGGGCGCCCGCGCTGCCGCGCCAGACTTCCTGGCCCGAGCGCGCGTCGATCATGACGACGGTGCCGTCGGCGCCGGCAACGGCGACCATGTCGCCGCTCACGCTGGTCTGCAACGGAAAACTGACGGCTGGCAGCTTGACGCTCCAGGCCTGGCGCACGCCCATCAGCGCGACGTTGGCAGGCAGCTCGGCTGGCTTCGGCTTGGGCGTGCCCTGGCAGGCAGCCAGCACGGCGATCGAAACCATCGCAGCGCCTGCGCGCAGGACGCGGGTTGGCGGCACAAAACGCTTGAAATTCATGGTGTGGTCTTGGCGGGAGTTACGGTGACGGTCGGGGCCAGTGTCTTGGGATCGACGCCGACGGCATTGAGCTTGATTTCGACCAAGCGGCGGTAGTCGCCACGGTCAGCGAGGCCGGTCCAGGCTTTGCGATAGGCGTCCTTCGCCTCTTCCCGCTTGCCCTGGGCCAGATAGATATCGCCCTTGCGGTCGTCGACCAGCGGCGCGAATTCCTTCGGGACGTTGTTCGACAGCTCCTTGAGCGCCTCGTCGTACGACTTGCTGTCGAGCAACTCGGCGGCCAGACGCAACCGGGCGATTGCCTGGTAGCCGGGGTCGACGGCGTTCTGCGCAACCCACGCCAACGCCGAGCGGGAGGCATCCGCGTTGCCTTTGTCGTGCAACGCTTTGGCTGCCAGCAATCCAGCCTGCTGCGCATACGCGGTGCCCGCGTACTTGTCCTTCATGTCGGCCAATGCGCGCTCGACGCGTGCGGTGTCGCCGGCCTGGGCGCCACGGTCGAGCTCATCGAAAAGTGCTGCGGCCTGTGCGGCTTTTGTGCGCTGCCAGTATTGCCATCCGTTCCAGCCTGCGAACGCCAGCGCGGCCACCACCACGACGGCCGTGATGACGTTGCCCCAGGTCGCCCAAAAGTGTTTGAGCTGGTCGAGCTGTTCCTGTTCTTCGAGATCGAGAGGTGTTGCCATGCGCTGCTATTGATTGGGAGCCGGGGATTGTAGGGTGGTGGCCCACGTGGCCACCGCGTGGAGCGGACGAGCGACTTGCGCGCCGCTGCCGTCGCGCAACGACTTGACGATCACTTCGCCGCGGGCAAGTTCGTCGGCGCCGAAGACCAGCGCAAAAGCGGCGCCGCTGGCATCGGCCTTCTTGAACTGCGATTTGAAACTGCTCAAACCCTCTGCCGTGGCCGCGTGCATCTGGACGCTCACGCCACAGGCCCTGAGCTGCTGAAGCACCTGCAGAGCCACAGGCATCGCGGCCGCCGCAGGAACCACCGCGTAAACGTCGGGCACCGGCGCAGGCACTGCCGCGCCCTCCTCTTCCAACAACGCCAGTACGCGCTCGATGCCGAGCGCCCAGCCGACCGCCGGCGCCGGCTTGCCGCCCATCTGCGAGATGAGGTCGTCGTAGCGCCCGCCGGCGCACACGGTGCCCTGCGCGCCGAGGCGGTCGGTCACGAACTCGAACACGCTGAGGTTGTAGTAGTCGAGCCCCCGCACCAGCCGGTGATTGACCGTGTAGGCCACGCCGTTTGTATCGAGGATGGCCTTCAGCCCATCGAAATGCGCGAGCGAATCGGCGCCGAGAAAATCGATGAGCCGCGGCGCCGAGTCGACGACAGCCTTCATGGCCGGATTCTTGGTGTCGAGGATGCGCAACGGGTTGCTGTGCAGACGGCGCTTGCCGTCTTCATCGAGCTTGTCGGCATGCTGCTCGAAATGCGCGATCAATTGCGCCCGGTGCGACGCGCGTTCCGCGGGCTGGCCCAGGCTGTTGAGCTCGAGACGCACGTCGGTGAGCCCGATTCTTTTCCAGAGCGCGGCGGCCAGCAGGATCAGTTCGGCATCGACATCGGGCCCGGCAAAGCCCAGCGCCTCGGCGCCGATTTGATGGAACTGGCGGTAACGGCCGCGCTGCGGCTTCTCGCGCCGAAACATCGGGCCGGTGTACCAGAGGCGCTTGGGGCCTTCGTAGAGCATGTTGTGCTCGATGACGGCGCGCACCACGCCAGCTGTGTTCTCGGGCCGCATCGCGAGATGTTCGGCCTGGCCGTGTTTGTCGGAGCGGTCTTCGAAGGCGTACATCTCCTTCTCGACGATGTCCGTGACCTCTCCGATGCCTCGCACGAACAGCGCGGTGTGCTCGAGGATCGGGGTGCGGACGTTTCGGTACGCATACAGGCCCATCAGGTCGCGCACGATCGCTTCGAGCCATTCCCAACGCGCCGATTCGGGCGGCAATATGTCGTTCATGCCTTTGACGGCAGTCAGTTTGTCAACCATGTTGCTCGACGGTGTCAGGCCGCGACAGCGCGATCGCTGCCAAAGCGTTTTTCGATGTAGTTCTCGACCAGCTGGTGGAACTCGTTCGCGATGTTGTCGCCGCGCAGGGTCAGCGCTTTCTGCCCGTCGATGAAGACCGGTGCGGCCGGCGCCTCGCCGGTGCCCGGCAGGCTGATGCCGATGTCGGCGTGCTTGCTTTCGCCCGGGCCGTTCACGATGCAGCCCATGACGGCAACCTTGAGCGTCTCGACGCCAGGGTATTTCTTGCGCCACACCGGCATCTGCTGGCGCAGGTAGTCGTCGATGTGCTTGGCGAGCTCCTGGAACGTGGTGCTGGTGGTGCGCCCGCAACCCGGACACGCAGTGACGCTGGGGACGAAAATCCGCAGTCCGAGTGCCTGCAGGATTTCGTTGGCGATCACCACTTCCTGCGTGCGCGCCTCGCCGGGCTGCGGCGTGAGCGAGACGCGGATGGTGTCGCCAATGCCTTCCTGCAGCAGGATCGACAGCGCAGTGGCCGAAGCGACTGTGCCCTTGGTGCCCATGCCAGCCTCGGTGAGGCCCAGGTGCAGCGGGTAGTCGCAACGCCTGGCGAGTTCGCGGTAGACCGAAATCAGGTCCTGCACGCCGCTCACCTTGCAACTGAGGATGATCTGGTCGCCGTTCATGCCCATCGACTCGGCCAGCTTGGCGGAGTCGATGGCCGAGGTGATCAGCGCCTCGTACATCACTGACTTGGCGCCCCAGGGCTCGGGCCGCTGGCTGTTGATGTCCATCAGATGCGCCAGCAGTTCCTGGTCGAGACTGCCCCAGTTCACACCGATGCGCACCGGCTTGTTCCAGCGCATCGCGGCCTCGATCATCTGGCCGAACTGCTTGTCCTTCTTGTCGCCCTTGCCCACGTTGCCGGGGTTGATGCGGTACTTGCTGAGCGCTTCGGCACAGGCCGGATAGTCGGTCAGCAAGCGATGCCCGTTGTAGTGGAAGTCGCCGATCAGCGGCACGTCGATGCCCATGCGGTCGAGCTGCTCACGGATGTACGGCACCTGGGCCGCCGCCTCGGGCGTGTTGACCGTGATGCGCACCATTTCCGAGCCGGCGATAGCGAGTTCTTTCACCTGAATCGCGGTGCCGATCGCGTCGACGGTGTCGGTGTTGGTCATCGACTGGACACGCACCGGGGCGTCGCCGCCCACGGTGACGATGCGCGGTCCCCAAACCACCTGGGCCTGACGCGAGTGGCGCGGCTTCGGCGCTGCGGCGTCGATCGGGAAGCCCTCGACGGTCACGACTTCACCTCGAAACGCGCGATACCGCCGCCCTTCGTCACCGGCGCCAGGTCGAAGGCCTTGCCGCGCACCTGAACGTCGACACCGGAAGCGCGGCCCACCACGACCGACAACGGCAGCGTGCCCGAAAGGCCCACCGTTTCGCCAGCCGTTACCGTCCGACGCAACAGTTGCTTGCCGCCGGCTTCCGACACCGTGATCCACGAGTCGGCACGCGCCACGAAGACGAGGATGTTGCCACTGGCGTTCGCGGGCTGCGCGGGCACGCCGTCCTGGACGGTCGCGGCGGGCGACGTGGTGGCGCCGATCAGGCCAGCGGCCGCAGGTGCCACCGGCTGGGCAGACGGCACCACGGATTCGACGACCGTGCCGGGCGCCCGTGCAGCCTCAGGCGTTTCGGGTTCCGTCGAGGCGCCGATGGCCGCATCGCCGCGCGCGGTGATGCGGGCGATGGAGGCGCTGAGCTGCTCGAAGGTGGATTGCGGCAGCCAGAAGATCGCGGCGGTGCCGAGCAACAGGATCACCACGACCGCAACGAGCAAACGCGACGGCCGCCAGCCCGCACCGCTGCGGCCGGCGCGCGGCGCACCCGAACGAAACGATGTGCTGATGGTCCGGTCCGCATCGGCCAGACCGGCGCGGGGCGACCCCGGCAGCTTGGCGAGCACGGGCGCCGGATCGATCTTGAAGGCGCGACATACGCTGGCGGCCAGGGCACGCGCAAACACCGGGTCGGGCAACGCGTCGATGTCGTCGTTCTCGAGCGCTTCAAGCTTCTGCGTTGAAACCTTCAGTGCAGCAGCAACCACCTCGATGTGCAAGCCGTGCGCTTCGCGCGCCTCGCGCAACATGTCGCCGGCGCTCATCTGGCTGGTATCGCCGACCACGAGGGGCGCCGCCTGGGACGCGCCGAATTCGCTCGCTCGCTCAATCATTGAAATTTCCGCGTTCGTACGCCAGGGCCTCCCGCGACTGGGGGAAGCGACGTTGCAGTTGGACCGCGAGTTGCGTCAGCGCTTCGCGGTTGCCGAGCTTGCGCTCGATCTTGATGCCGAGCCACAGCGTTTCGGCATTGGCCGATGGGCTGTTGTTCACCCGGCGAATATAGAACTGGGCACGCGAGACGTCATCGCGCTGCCAAAGGAGGGACCCCAAGTTGAAGCCGACCACCGGATTGCCAGCGTCGATTTCGTACGCCTGCATCAAGCTGCGTTCGGCGCCGGCCCGGTCGCCCGCTTTGAGCAGGCACACGCCCTGCGTCATGAGCGTTTTGGCGCGGTCGCTGTAGTTCGGGATTGCCAGCGCTTGCGAGAACTGCTGCGCCGCATCGGCAAAGCGGTTTTGCTGGCACAGCAGCCAGCCGTAGTTGTGCAGAGTGTCCGGGTCGCGCGGGTTGATCGCGATCGAGCGGCGGAAGCTGTCCTCCGCCAGACCAGCGTCGTCGAGGCGCATGTAGACGAGGCCACGCAGGTTGAACGCCTCGGCGTAGTTCGGATCGGCAGACAGCGCCTGCTTGATTTCATCCAGTGCGACGGTGGGTTGGCCGGCGCCGAAATAGCCGATGGCCAGCTCGAGCCGAAGCCGCGCGCGCTTGCGACCGCTGCCCTCGTCCGACTCGGTCACCATTTCCGCACCGTTGCCGGCGGTGCTGCCGACCGTGGTGCCCTTGCCGGCGCACCCTGCCAGCACCACGCCAGCAGCAAGACAGAAAAGCGCACGCACCAGGAGCTTGGGCGGAATCGGAAAAACCATGGTCATTGCGTCAGTGTTCCTGGACATTCGGAAGAACCCGCGTATCGCGGGACGGGTGCAAAACGATGGTCTTGTGACCGGATTCGCGACGTTGCGCCATGCGCTCAGCAGCGCGGGTGCGGTCCTTGACATCCCCAGCCAGTTGGCCGCAGGCCGCATCGATGTCGTCGCCGCGCGTCTTGCGCACGGTGGTCACGATCCCGGCCTCGCTCAACACCCTGGCGAACGCCAGCACCCGCGGCTGCGGCGAGCGCAGCAGACCGGATGCCGGAAACGGGTTGAACGGAATGAGGTTGAACTTGCACGAGACGCCCTGACCGCGCACGAGGTCCACGAGCTGCTGCGCATGCTCAGGCTGGTCGTTCACGCCGTCGAGCATGCAGTATTCGAAGGTGATGAAGTCGCGCGGCGCATGCGCCAGGTAGCGCTTGCAGGCTTCAAGCAGTTCGGCAATCGGGTATTTGCGATTGAGCGGCACGAGGTCGTCGCGCAGCGCGTCGTTCGGCGCGTGCAGCGACACCGCCAATGCCACCGGGCAGTCGCCTCCGAGCCGATCGATCATGGGCACCACGCCGGAGGTGGACACCGTCACGCGACGGCGCGACAGGCCATAAGCGTTGTCGTCGAGCATGGTGCGCAAGGCGGGCACCAGCGCGGTGTAGTTTTGGAGCGGCTCGCCCATGCCCATCATCACGACGTTGGAGATGACGCGGCCTTCCTGGCCGGGATCGCGCTTCAGGTGCTTGCGCAGGAAATGCTCGGCGAACCAGATCTGCGCCACGATCTCGCCCGTGGTCAGGTTGCGGCTGAAGCCCTGGTGCCCGGTGGAGCAAAAGCGGCAGCCTACGGCACAGCCGGCTTGCGACGACACGCACAGGGTGCCACGGTCGTCTTCGGGAATGAACACGGCCTCGACCGCATTGCCGTCGCCCACGTCGAACAGCCACTTGATCGTGCCGTCGGTGGATTCCTGCTGCGTGGCGACCGGCAGCGCTTCGATGCGCGCGGTGGTCGCCAGCTTTTCGCGCAGCGACTTCGCGAGATCGGTCATCTCGGAGAAATCGCGTGCGCCGCGCTGATGGATCCAGCGAAACAGCTGGGTCGCGCGAAAACGCTTTTCGCCCAGCCGCTCGCAAAACGCGGCCAACCCCTCCAGATCGAACTCGAGCAGGTTGGTCGTCGTCATTGCATCAGGCTGGGTGGCAACCTCAACGTGCGTAGACGTTGAGGCCGGCAAAGAAGAACGCCACTTCGGCCTGGGCGGTTTCGGGCGAATCCGAACCGTGCACGGCGTTGGCATCGATGCTGTCGGCGAAGTCGGCGCGGATGGTGCCGGCGGCTGCCTTCTTGGGGTCCGTGGCGCCCATCAGGTCACGGTTCTTGCCGATGGCGTTTTCGCCTTCGAGTGCCTGCACGAAGACCGGGCCCGAGATCATGAATTCGACCAGGTCCTTGAAGAAAGGACGTTCCTTGTGCACGCCGTAGAACTGTTCTGCTTCGTTGCGCGACAGTTGCACGAGCTTGGCAGCGACAACCTTGAGGCCGGCAGCTTCGAAACGGGAAACGATCTTGCCGATGACGTTCTTTGCGACGGCGTCGGGCTTGATGATGGAGAGAGTGCGTTCGATGGCCATTGAAATGCTTCCTGAGAGCTTGGATTTTGAAGAGTTCGGCCAAGGCTGCAACCCTCAGGTTGCATTGCGCTCCCCGTGGGTTGCACTGCCTCGACAAAGCCTCTGATTTTAACCGGCGCAAAGCGCCAGCCTGATGACGCAGCGGCAAATGACCGCTGCCGAATTGCTGGATTCAGCGAGGCCGACGGCGCGAGCCGCCGTTGCCGCCGCCCGGCGGCCCGCCGGGACCGCCGCGTCGGGGCGCCTGCCGCTGCTCCTTGCGCTGGCGCGAAAAACTGTCGGCGCCGATGTAGCCCAGCGATGTTTTCATTGGATCGGGCTGGTTTGCGCCGCTCGGCAGACCATCCCCGCGGTTCGGGGCGTTGTTGCCGCCGTTGCGGCGTTGACCGCCTTGACCGCCGCCCTGCCCGCCCGGACCACCACCGCCACGATTGCCGCGCGGACCGCGACCGTCGCCAAGCGGGTTGGGAATCTGCTGCTGGCCGCGTGAATCGTCACGCGGGCCGGCGGCACCCTTACCGCCTTTGCCGCGACGGCGATTGTTGTTGTTGCGGCCGCCGCCCTCCGCGCCCGGACCGCCAGGACCGCCAGGACCACGGGGACCGGCCGGACGCGGACCGCGCTCCGCAGCACCATTGCCAGCAGTCGCCTGAAACAGCGAACGGATGTCGCGGTCGTCCAGCTCCATCCAGGCGCCGCGCTTGAGGCCGCGGGCAGCAACATCGCGCCGTAGCGGATCCGGATCAGCCGGCTGACCGCATGGCCGACCGCTTCGAAAAGGCGCCGCACCTCGCGGTTGCGCCCTTCGGAAATCGTGACGCGGTACCAGCAGTTGGACCCTTCGCCGCCGCCGTCTTCGATGCTGCCGAACTGCGCCATGCCGTCGTCCAGCCGCACGCCTTCGAGCAGCTTCTGTCGCTCTTCCTTGTTGATCGCGCCGAGCACGCGCACCGCGTATTCGCGCTCTAGGCCGAAGCGCGGGTGCATCAGGTTGTTGGCCAGTTCGCCCGAGCTCGTGAAGAGCAGCAGGCCTTCGGTGTTCAGGTCGAGGCGACCCACCGATTGCCACTTGCCCTGCTGCAGCCGGGGCAGCTTGCGGAACACCGTCGGGCGGTTCTGCGGATCGTCGTGCGTGACCACTTCGCCCGCCGGCTTGTGGTACGCGATGACGCGCGCCGGTGGCGGATCGATCCGGTAACGGATCGGCTTGCCGTTGATCTTGACCTGGTCGCCGTACTGGATGCGCTGACCGATATGGGCCGGCTCGGCGTTCACCGAAATGCGGCCCTGCAGGATCAGCGCTTCCATTTCCAGCCGGGAACCGAGGCCGGCCTGCGCCAGAACCTTGTGCAGCTTGGGCGAGTCGGCTTCCGGCAACAGCACGCGCTTGAGCGGCGGGACTTCCGGGCTCTCCTCGTCGGCATCGAACTGGCCGGACACGACGTCGGCGAAGCTGATCGGCCGGGTCGGCGGCGCATTGCGCAGCGCACGCTCGTTGGCCTTGCGCGCTCGATCGAGGTCGTCGTCCTCGTCGTCGTCCTCGTCTTCTTCGTCTTGTTCGTCGATCTCTTCGCCGCCGCGGTCGCTTTCGACGCGGCGTTCAGGCAAAGGCGCCACCGCGACGGGCTCGGGCATCGGGGGCGCCTCGCCGTCGTCCACGGCCTCGCCGTCCTGCGAAGCGTCGGAATCCAGTCCGATCGGCTTGCGCCGGCGCGGACGGCGCTTGCGCGGCGCGGCGTCACCGGCTTCGGGTTGCGCGCCCTCGGCAGCCGGGACGGGCGTTGCCGCTTCTTTTTCTTCGGAAGAAAGAGGAGCGATCGGCTGGATCGCCGGATCGCCGGATTCGGAGGAGCTCATGGTTCGGTTCCGTGCCGGGGTTCGGTCGGCAGATGGGTGTCGGACTCTGCCGCTTCGGGCGGCTCGGGAGAAAGTTCGGCGACGGGATCGGCAGCAAGGTCCGCCGTTGGCTCCGCAGGCACCGACGGCGCATCCTGCGGGTCGTCGATGGCCAGCGTGGCCTGCTCGGACTCGCCCATGCGCGCCAGTGCATCGACCAGCGCGCCCTGCTGCGCCGGCGATTCGATCACCGGCAACTGGTCGAGCGACTCGAGGCCGAGATCGTCGAGGAACTGCCGCGTGGTCGCGTAGAGGCCCGGGCGGCCGACGGTTTCGCGGTGGCCGATCACCTCGACCCAGTTGCGGTCTTCGAGCTGCTTGATGATCAGCGAGTTGATGGTCACGCCCCGGATGTCTTCCATGTCGCCGCGCGTGACGGGCTGGCGGTAGGCAATGATCGCCAACGTTTCCAGCACGGCGCGTGTGTAGCGCGGCGGCTTTTCGGGATGCAGGCGATCCAGGTGATCGCGCATGTCGGGCCGGCTCTGGAAACGCCAGCCCGTGCCGACGCTGACCAGCTCGAGGCCGCGCTGGGTCCAGTCTTCCTGCAACTCGACGAGCAACGTCTTGATGGTGTCGGCACCGAGTTCGTCACCGAACAGCACGCGAAGGTCGCGGACCGGCAGCGGCTGGGCCGAACAGATCAAGGCGGTTTCGAGAATGCGCTTGGCATCCGCCGTATTCATGGTTCGCGTTATCCGGGAAAGGGCGCTTTCGAAGCGCTTCGTTTCATTGGGATGGAAATTGGCGTTGCCGGCACGCAGCGAGTGCAACGCAAGGCCGGCATCGGAAGGCCGGCGCGGCCTGGGGCCGTCAGGCGCGATTGTAGTCCAGCCCCAAAGTCTGCATGGCGGTGGTCAGGTCGGGCGGCACCGGCGCATGGAACGTCATCGCCAGGTTCGTGACGGGGTGCACAAAGGCCAGCCGAAACGCGTGCAAACCCTGGCGCGCCAGACCGGCCGCCGGCGCGCCGCCATACAGCGCGTCGCCCACCAGCGGATGCCCGAGCGACGCCATGTGGACGCGAATCTGGTGGGTGCGGCCGGTTTCCAGGGTGCAGCGCACGGTGCAGCCGTCGGCATGGCTGTCGAGGCGCTCGATGAGCGTGCGGGCCGTCTTGCCCGGGTGGCGCTCCAGGTCGACGATCGCCATGCGCAGGCGGTTGCGCGGATCGCGCCCGATCGGTGCGTCAACCTGCCGTGCCGCAGCGCCCACCCACGGTTGATGCGCCAGCGCGAGGTATTGGCGCTTGACCTCGCGCGCTGCGATCAACGCGACTAGCGCGTCCATGGCGGCGCGCGTCCGGGCCACGACCATGAGTCCGCTGGTGTCGCGGTCCAGCCGGTGCACGATGCCGGCCCGCGGCAGGAGCACCGCTTTGGGATCGAGCGCGAGCAAGCCGTTCAGCAGCGTGCCGTTCCAATGGCCGGGCGCGGGGTGCACGACGAGCCCGGCAGGTTTGTCGATCACCCGCAGGTGCTCGTCCTCGTGGATCACGGTGATCGGCATCGCCTCGGGCCGGAACGCCTGGCTCTGGGGCGTGGGCCGCAGTTCGATCTGCCCCGCCTCGCCCGCCCGTACGGTGGCCGAGGCCTTGCTCACCGTGCGGCCTTGCAGCACCACCAGCCCCGCTTCGAGCATCTGCTGCAGGTAGCTGCGCGAAAACTCGGGCACCAGCGCCGCCAGCGCGCGGTCGAGCCGCTGGCCATGTTCGGCCGTGCCGATCACGAAGGGTCGCAGCTCGCTCGGCTCGCCAATGTCCGCACCCTCTTCCGGCTCGGCCGGGTCGGGGGTAGCGTGCGAGGGGTCGGTCGATATAATTGAGGGCAACTGTTTCACGAAAGCCGTATCTGATGTTTCGCTCCAAATTATCGGTGCTCCCCGTCTGGGCGGTCCTTTGCGCCAGCGCCCTGCTGGTTGGCTGCTCGTCGACCAAGGAAGACAAGACCGCCAACTGGAGTCCGAACAAGATCTACACGGAAGCCAAGGACGAAGCCGATTCCGGCGCGTACGACAAGGCCGTTCCGCTGTACGAAAAGCTTGAAGGCCGTGCAGCCGGCACGCCGTTGGCCCAGCAGGCGCAACTCGACAAGGCCTATGCGCAGTTCAAGGCGGGCGACAAGCCGGCGGCGATCGCCACCATCGACCGCTTCATGAAGCTGCATCCCGCCAGCCCGGCCGTCGACTACGCGCTGTACCTGAAGGGCGTGGTCAACTTCAACGACGATCTCGGCATGTTCGCGTCGCTGACGCGCCAGGACCTGGCCGAACGCGACCAGAAGGCCGCCAAGGAATCCTTCCTGGCATTCAAGGAACTGGTGACGCGCTTCCCTGCCTCGCGCTACACGCCCGATGCCCGCCAGCGCATGAACTACATCGTGAACTCGCTCGCGCAGTACGAAGTTCATGTGGCCCGCTATTACTACCAGCGGGGCGCCTATCTGGCTGCCATCAACCGCGCACAGCTCGCGCTGGCGGACTACCGCGAAGTGCCGGCGCTTGAAGAGGCGCTCTACATCATGGTCAAGTCGTACGACGCGCTGGGCATGCCGCAACTGCGCGACGACGCACAGCGCGTGCTGACCAGCAACTATCCGAAATCCGAATTCCTGGCCAAGGGTTTCCGCACCAAGGACGACCCATGGTGGAAGGTCTGGTAAGCCGGCCTTCCGCGCTTACAACGTGAGTTCGGCCAACGCGGCATCGAAATCGGCTGCGCTGTCGAGCCAGCGCATGGGCGGCAAGGCAGCCACCAGCCGTTTGCCGTAGCCCATCGTGGCCAGCCGGGCGTCGCAAATCACCAGCACGCCGCGGTCCGTTTCCCGGCGGATCAACCTTCCCGCGCCCTGCTTGAGCGCCACCGCCGCCTCGGGCAACGAATAGTCCCCGAAAGCGCTCCGCCCTTGCGACTCGAGTCGTCGCGATCGCGCCTCGACCAGTGGATCGTTGGGCGGCGGAAACGGCAACTTGTCGATCACGACCAGCTGCAGCACGTCGCCCGGTGCATCGAAACCCTCCAGAACGACGCCGACGCCACCAGCACGCAGCCTGTGCGCCCATTGCTCGCGCCTTCTCGAAAGCGCTCCATCAGCACGCGCTTGGGCAGCTCGCCCTGCACCAGGACTTCGGGCCGGACGGCCGCGTCGATCGGCTCGAACATCTGGCGCATCTCGTCACCGATCGTTCGCAACGCACGCAGCGTGGTGGTGAGCACCAGCGTGCGGCCGCCGAGCGCCGCGGCGCCACGCGCAGCCAGCCGAGCGACCTGCGCGCTGTGCGTCGGATCGGCCGGCTTGGGAAACGATCGGGGAACGTACAGCGACGCCTGCTGCGCGTAGTCGAACGGACTTTGCACGCGCAGTACCTCTGCGCTCTCGAGCCCGCACGGTTCGGTGAACCAGCGCAGCTTGGGGTCGTCCCCCAGCGTGGCCGAGGTGAAAACCCAGGCGCGCCCCGACGCTTCGGGATCGGTCTTGTCGAGTTTCAGCACCCGTGTGCGCACGGCTTCCGCAATGTCCAGCGGCGACTCGACCAGCCGCAGCTGCGTCCCCACATCGACCCAGCGCACCGACTCGGGCGCGCACGGCGTCGCGAAGCGGGCCGCACGCTCGGCCAACTGCACGGCGCGCTCGTGCAAACGCACGAAGTCCGGCGCGATCTCGCTCACCATGTGCAGGCCATCGGCCGCGTCCTCGAAAGCCTGTTGGAGCCCATCGAGCGCGCCCTGCCAAGCCGGCGCCGGGATGCCTTCCGGCGACGCCTCGGACCAGCGCAGTTTGGTCCCAGGCCACTGCTTGCCCACCGACAGGCGCAGCTCCCGCGCACCGCGTTCGAGCTGCGCCGCGATCTGCTGCCAGTCGACCAGCCCGCGCGCATGCTGCAGGCCGGCTGCGAGCACGTCGCGCGCAAAGTCGAGCGCTTGGCCGGTGCCGAGTTGCGCGCCGAGAAACTGGACCCCGGTTTCGTTCAACTGGTGCGCCTCGTCGAACACCACGACGCGAACGCTCGGCAGCAGTTCGGCCATGCCGGATTCGCGCACGGCAAGGTCCGCGAAAAAGAGGTGGTGATTGATGACCACCACGTCGGCCGCGAGCGCCTCGCGGCGCGCCAGGTTGACGTGGCACGGCTTGAACTGCGGGCATTGCTGGCCCAGGCAGTTGTCGCGCGTGGAGGTGACCAGGGGAATGAGCGGGGAGCGCTCGTCGAGCCCCGGCAGTTCGGCGAGATCGCCGGTACGTGTCGATTTCGACCACTGCTCTATCTTGGCCAGCGTGCGCACCGTGCCGCGTTCCGGCAACGATGCATCGTGCCGCGCCAATTCCAGCCGGTGCAGACACACGTAGCTGGCGCGGCCTTTCAGCAGGGCGGTGCGCACCGGCAATCCGAGCGCCTCGACCAGTCGCGGCAGGTCACGGCCGAACAACTGGTCTTGCAGCGTCTTGGTGGCGGTCGACAGCAACACGCGCTCGCCGCTCAGCAGCGCGGGCACGAGGTATGAAAAAGTCTTGCCGACGCCGGTCCCGGCTTCGACGACCAACACCCCGCCCTGCGCCACCGTGCGTGCCACTGCGAGCGCCATCTCGGTCTGGCCGGCACGTTCGCGAAACTGTTCGGCAGCGCGCGACAAGACGCCGTCCTGCGCGAAGGCGTCGCGCACCTGTGATTCCAAGGCACCCATCAGGCGGGCTCTTGCGGGTCGGCGTCGCGCTCGACGCGCTGGATCTTGTCGCGCAGCGCGAGCCGCCGCTTCTTGAGACGACGCAGCAGCAGTTCGTCCTGCTGCGGCATCGACTCGACCAGGCGATCGATCGTGGCGTCGAGATCGGCGTGCTCCATGCGAAGGTCGATCAACTGGCGGGAAAGGGAATTGAGATTGATGTCCAACGGAGGCAATGCGGCGCCGGTGTGCAAAAGGGCCGGCAGCCCTGGGGCGTGTCACTTGATAATACGTCCGCAACACGCCGCAAAGCACGATCCATACGCATGAACCGAGGTTTCAGACTTACCGCAGCCACCGGCCTCCACAAGGGAGACCGTCCATACCAGCAGGATCAGGTTCTGGTGATCGCGCATCCGCGGCAGCCCGGCTGCGTGCTGGGCGTGGTGGCCGATGGCATGGGTGGGCGCAGTGGCGGGCGCAAGGCGTCCGACCAGGTCATCATGACTGCGCAGCAGCTCTTCAGCCGCTACACGCCCGGACGCGACGAACCCGTCGGCATGTTGCGCCAGTTGCTGGACGACGCGCACACAGTCATCAAGCTCACCGCGTTGTCGAGCGAACAGGAGCCGCACAGCACGATCGCCGCCTTCCTGATGAATCCGCAAGGTGATTGCGCCTGGATCCATGCCGGCGACTCGCGCATCTATCACTTTCATCGCGGCCGGCTGGTGCGCCGCACGCGCGACCATTCTTACGTGCAGGTGCTGGTGGACCGCGGCGAACTCACCGAAGCCGAGGCCAACGTTCATCCCCAAGGCAACATCCTGCTGGGCTGCCTGGGCATGACGGCAACGCCGCCCCCTGTCGAAACCCATTTCATTCCGCAAATGCAGCGCGGCGATGCGCTGCTCGCGTGCAGCGACGGCCTTTGGCACTACTTCACCCCGGAAGAGATGGGCATGGTGCTGGCGGAGAAGTCACCCCGTGAGGCGACCGAACTGCTGGTGGCGGAGGCACGCCGCCGGGCCCGCGGCACCGGCGACAACATCTCGCTGGCCGTGCTCAAGCTCGAACGCTTGCCCAAGCCGCCGATGGCCTGAGACCAGCCCGGCGGCCCCGCGATCGCGTCAGGGCGGCGGTGCCGGCAGGGGCGCCGAACGCGGCTTGGTACGCTCGGCGTTCTTCTTCTCGACATCGGCGCGGTGTGCCTGTGCCTTTTTCAACTTCTCTTCCTGACGCCGGACCTCCGCCGGCGCTGCGGCGCGGCGGCTGGCTTCCTTGGCCAATTGCTCCGCATGGGCGCGCTGCTTGCCGTCGTACTGGCGCTGCATGGCGCCTTCCTGCGCAGCCGTCGCAGCGCGGCCGGCCGTGTGGTCGGTTGAGCGCTGTTCGCGGTCCTGCTGCGCCTTCGCCGCCTTGTCGCGTTGCGTCGCGGCTTCTTGCGCGCGCTGCGCAGAGTCCTTCTCTTCGAGGCGATCCAGCGCCGCACCGCCGCGGCGCTTGCGCTCCGCATCGTTGATCAGCGCTTCCTGGCGCTTGATGTTGTCCAGTGCAGTACGCCTTTGCTGACGGCTTTTTGCCAGGCAGTCTTCCACAGAAAACTTCTTGAAGCAGACGGCGCGCTCATCCGTGAACGCCTTGTCGACCGCGGCGCGCTCAGCCGTCAGGCGCGCGCGCTCGACCGCGAAATCGGCGTTTCCGGTGGCGGCCAGCGACTGCGCCCACAGGGATGGCGCAGCGAGCACCAGCAACAAGCAAACAGTGATCTTTTTCATGTGAGACGGGTGTCGACGAGGCGGCGCTCCAGGGCCAGAAATTCGGCCGACTGCATTTCGTTGAGCCGGGAAACGGTCCGCGGAAACTCGTGCGCCAGCGGACCCTCGGTGTACAACGCCTCCGGTGCGACCTCGGCCGACATGATGAGCTTGACCCGGCGGTCGTAGAAAACGTCGACCAGCCAGGTGAATCGACGTGCTTCCGACGCCCGACTCACCGACATCTGCGGCACGTCCGACAGCAGCACCGTGTGGAACTGGGTGGCGATTTCGAGGTAGTCGTTCTGGGAGCGCGGACCGCCACACAAGGTCCTGAAATCGAACCAGACCACGCCGCCGGCCTTGCGCCTCGCATGGATCTCGCGCGACTCGATGTGCAGCACCGGGTTCTCGTCGGCGGTCTCGGCCAGCTTTGCGAACGCATCGCGCATTTCCTTGTCCGCGGCGGCACCGTTCGGCGTGAGGTACATGCGCAGCTGCTCGAGCGTGCGGCGCCGGTAGTCGGTGCCGTTGTCGACGCTCAGCACCTCGAGCTTCTCGTTCAGCAGTGCGATTGCCGGGAGGATGCGGTCGCGGTGCAGCCCGTTGGGATACAGGTCGTCGGGCTTGAAGTTCGACGTGGTCACAAAGCCCACGCCGTTCTCGAACAGGGCCGCCAGCAACCGATGCAGGATCATCGCGTCCGTGATGTCGGCCACATGGAATTCGTCGAAACAGATGAGCTTGTAGCGCTTGGCGATGCGCTTGCCGAGTTCGTCCAGCGGATTGACGATGCCCTGAAGCTCCGCCAGTTCGCGGTGCACTTCGCGCATGAATTCATGAAAGTGCAGACGCGTCTTGCGCCGCAGCGGCACCGCGTTGAAGAAGAGGTCCATCAGGAAACTCTTGCCGCGCCCGACGCCGCCATACAGGTAGACGCCGCGCGGAATCTCCGGCCGATGGATCAGCTTCTTGAACGCGCTGGAGCGCTGCGCCTTGTAGTCGGCCCACTCGCTGGCGCAGCGATCCAGCGCTTCCACGGCGCGCAATTGCGCCGGGTCGCTCTGGAAGCCGCGCGTGGCGAGCTCCGCTTCGTAGGCTTGTTTGACGCTCAAGAGATCAAAAATTGAGCGTGCGCTTGTCGACCGCCAGCGCAGCTTCCTTGGTCGCTTCCGACAGCGACGGGTGTGCGTGGCAGATGCGAGCGATGTCTTCGCTGCTCGCCTTGAACTCCATGGCCACCACAGCCTCGGAAATCAGCTCGCTGACCTGCGGGCCGACCATGTGCACCCCCAGGATCTCGTCGGTCGTCGCATCGGCCAGGAACTTGACCATGCCGGTCGTGTCGCCCAGCGCGCGCGCGCGGCCGTTCGCAAGGAACGGAAAGGTTCCGGCCTTGTAAGCACGGCCCGACGCCTTGAGCTGCTGCTCGGTCTGGCCGACCCAGGCGATTTCGGGGTGCGTGTAGATGACCCACGGCACGGTGTTGAAGTTGACATGCCCGTGTTGGCCAGCGATGCGCTCAGCCACGGCAACGCCCTCTTCTTCCGCCTTGTGCGCGAGCATCGGTCCGCGCACCACATCGCCGATCGCCCAGACACCCGCGAGGTTCGTCTTGCAATCGTCGTCCACGGTGATCGCGCCACGTTCGTCGAGCTTCAGGCCGACGGCTTCGGCGTTCAGGCCGATCGTGTTGGCCACGCGGCCGATCGACACGATGAGCTTGTCTACTTCCAGCGTCAGGGCCTCGCCCTTGGCGTTGGTGTAGGCGATGCTGACGCCCTTGCTTCCCTTGGCACCCGACTTGATCTCGCCGACCTTCACGCCGAGTTCGATCTTCAGGCCCTGCTTGTCGAACGCCTTCTTCGCTTCCTTGGCGATCTGCTCGTCGACCGCGCCGAGGAACGTCGGCAGGCCTTCGAGCACCGTGACTTCCGCGCCGAGGCGCCGCCACACCGAACCCATCTCGAGGCCGATCACGCCGGCGCCGATCAGCGCGAGCTTCTTCGGCACCGCGCCGATGCGCAGCGCGCCGTCGTTCGAGAGGATGTTTTCCTCGTCGAACGGGGTGCCCGGCAGCGCACGCGCGTTCGAGCCGGTCGCGATCACGATTTGCTTGCCGACGATCGTCTCTTCGGCCGCGCCCGCAACCTTGATTTCGTAGCCGGCGTCGCTCGCCTTCACGAACGAGCCACGGCCATGGAAGAACGCGATCTTGTTTTTCTTGAACAGGTACAGGATGCCGTCGTTGTTCTGCTTCACGACCTGGTCCTTGCGAGCCAGCATCTTGCCGATGTCGAGCGAGAGGCCCGACACGTTGATGCCGTGGTCCGCGAAGCTGTGACCGGCCTGCTCGTAGTGCTCGGACGATTGCAAGAGCGCCTTGGACGGGATGCAGCCGACGTTGGTGCAGGTGCCGCCCGGTGCCGGGCCGCCCTTGCTGTTCTTCCACTCGTCGATGCACGCGACGTTGAAGCCGAGTTGCGCCGCGCGGATCGCCGCGATGTAGCCGCCGGGACCGCCACCGATCACGACGACGTCGAATTGCTTGGTATCAGCCATCTGTGTGCGTCCTCAGATGTCGAAGAGGAGGCGCGACGGATCTTCGAGCGCTTCCTTCATGGCGACCAGGCCCAGCACGGCTTCGCGGCCGTCGATGATGCGGTGGTCGTACGACATGGCGAGGTAGTTCATCGGGCGGATGACGATCTGGCCGTTCTCGACCACCGCGCGGTCCTTGGTCGCATGCACGCCGAGGATGGCAGACTGCGGCGGGTTGATGATCGGCGTCGACAGCATCGAGCCGAAGGTGCCACCGTTCGAGATCGAGAAGGTGCCGCCGGTCATGTCTTCGATGCCCAGCTTGCCTTCCTGCGCCTTCTTGCCGAATTCGGCGATCTTCTTTTCGATCTCTGCGAAGCTCATCTGGTCGGCGTTGCGCAGGATCGGCACGACCAGGCCGCGCGGCGAACCGACGGCGATGCCGATGTCGAAGTAGCCGTGGTAGACGATGTCGTTGCCGTCGACCGACGCGTTGATCACCGGGAACTTCTTGAGCGCGTGCACCGCGGCCTTCACGAAGAAGCTCATGAAGCCGATCTTCACGCCATGTTCCTTGGTGAACGCATCCTGGAACTTCTTGCGCATGTCCATGACCGGGGCCATGTTCACTTCGTTGAAGGTCGTGAGGATGGCGTTGGTCGATTGCGATTGCAGCAGGCGCTCGGCGATGCGGGCGCGCAGGCGGCTCATCGGCACGCGTTGTTCCGGGCGGTCGCCGAGGTCCGGCGCGCCGGTGGGCGAGCTGACCTGTGCCAGCAACGGCTTGGCCGCCGGTGCGGCGACAGCGGGTGGCGGCGCCTTGGCGGTGGTGCCTGCGGCGACAGCGCCGAGCACGTCGCCCTTGGTCACGCGGCCGTCCTTGCCCGAGCCGGCCACGTCGCCGGTCTTCAGGTTGTTGTCGGCCAGCAGCTTGGCTGCGGCGGGCATGGCGACGTCGGATTTCGAGCCGCCCGTTGCGGCGGTCGCTGCAGCAGCGGCGGGTGCCGGCGCGGCGGCGGCAGGCGCAGCAGCCTCGGCGGGCGCCGACGCGCCGGCCTTGCCTTCGGTGTCGATCTTGGCGATCAGCTGCTCGGCCAGCACCGTGGCGCCGTCGGGCTGCAGGATCTCGGTCAGCACGCCGGCCGAGGGGGCCGGCACTTCGAGCACGACCTTGTCGGTCTCGATCTCGATCAGGATTTCATCGACGGCGATGGCATCGCCGACCTTCTTCTTCCAGTTCAGCATGGTGGCCTCGGCCACGGATTCGGAAAGCTGGGGAACTTTGACTTCTACGATGGACATTTTGATTTTTTCGGTTCTGTTTACTTGGTCAGCACGAAGCCCTTGAGCTTGCCGAACGCGCCGTCGACCAGCGCCTTTTGTTGTTCCTGATGCAGGTGCGAATAGCCGGCGGCCGGCGAGGCCGAGGCCGCGCGGCCCGAGTAGCCGAGCTTCTGGCCTTCGGACATGTTCTCGTGGATGTAGTGCTGCACGAAGAACCACGCGCCCTGGTTTTGCGGCTCGTCCTGCGCCCACACGACATCGACGAGGTTGGGGTACTTCTTCAGCTCGGTCCCGAAGGCCTTGTGCGGGAACGGGTAGAGCTGCTCGACGCGCAGGATGGCCACGTCGTCGCTGCCACGCTCTTCGCGCTTCTTGGCGAGGTCATAGTAGACCTTGCCCGAACAGGCGATCACGCGCTTGACCTTGTCGGCCTTCAGGTCCTTGCTGTCAGGGATGACGGTCTGGAAGCTGCCCTTGGTGAACTCGGACAGCGGCGAGGTCGCGTCCTTGTTCCGCAGCAGCGACTTCGGCGTCATGATGATCAGCGGCTTGCGCAGGTTGCGCACCATCTGACGACGCAGGATGTGGAAGATCTGGCTGGCCGTGGTGGGCTGGACCACCTGCATGTTGGTGTCGGCCGACAGCTGCATGAAGCGCTCGATGCGCGCCGAACTGTGTTCCGGGCCCTGGCCTTCGTAGCCGTGCGGCAGCATCAGCGTGATGCCGTTGACGCGGCCCCACTTCACTTCGCCCGAGGCGATGAACTGGTCGATCACCACCTGCGCGCCGTTCACGAAGTCGCCGAACTGGGCTTCCCAGATCACGAAAGTGTTTGGGTCGTTCGAGGCGTAGCCGTATTCGAACGCCAGCACCGCTTCTTCCGACAGGATCGAGTCGATGACGACGAACGGCGCCTGGTTCTCGGCCACGTTCTGCAGCGGCGTGTAGGTGCCGGTGTCGAACTTCTCGCGGTTCTGGTCGTGCAGCACGGCGTGGCGGTGGGTGAAGGTGCCGCGGCCTGAGTCTTCGCCCGACAGGCGGATCGGATAGCCACTCGCCACCAGCGAAGCGAAAGCCATGTGCTCGCCCATGCCCCAGTCGATGTTCATGTCGCGCGACCCATGGCGGCGCGGTCGTCCAGCACCTTCTTCACCAGCGGATGCACGGTGAAGCCGGACGGCACAGTGGTGATCCGCTCGGCCAGGCGCTTCCATTCGGCGGTCGGGATGGCGCGTGTCGCCCGCGTCGGTCCACTTCTTGTTGAGGTAGGGGCTCCAGTCGACCGCGAACTTGCTCTTGAAGTTCGTGAGCACCGGGTCGACCGTGTTGCGACCCTCGTCGAACGCGGCGCGCTGGGCCTTGACCATGTCGTCGCCGAGCGTGGCGCCGAGGCCCTGTGCCGACAGCTTGTCTGCATAGAGCTTGCGCGTGCCGGGGTGCTGGCCGATCTTCTTGTACATCAGTGGCTGGGTGAGCGACGGCGTGTCCTGCTCGTTGTGGCCGAGCTTGCGGAAACAGATGATGTCGACGACGACGTCTTTCTGGAACTCCATGCGGAATTCGAGCGCGAGTTGCGTGGCCAGCACGACCGCTTCCGGATCGTCGCCGTTCACGTGCAACACCGGCGCTTCGATCATCTTGACGATGTCCGAGCAATACAGCGTCGAGCGGCTGTCGCGCGGGTCGCTGGTGGTGAAACCGATCTGGTTGTTGATCACGATGTGCACCGTGCCGCCCGTGTGATAGCCACGGGTCTCGGCCAGCGCCAGCGTTTCCATCACGACGCCCTGGCCCGCGAAAGCCGCGTCGCCGTGCACGATGACTGGCAGCACCTGCTTGCCCATCGGGTCGCCGCGGCGGTCCATGCGCGCGCGCACCGACCCTTCGACGACGGGGTTCACGATTTCGAGGTGCGACGGATTGAACGCGAGGCTCAGATGGACCGGGCCGCCGGGCGTGGTCACGTCCGAGCTGAAGCCCTGGTGGTACTTGACGTCGCCGCTCGGCAAGTCTTCCGGCGCGGTGTGGTCGAACTCGGCGAACAGGTCGGCCGGCATCTTGCCGAGCGAATTGACGAGCACGTTCAGGCGCCCACGGTGGGCCATGCCGATCACGATTTCCTGCACGCCCTTGACGCCGGCCTGGTTGATCAGTTCGTCCATCGAGACGATGAAGCTCTCGCCGCCCTCGAGCGAAAAGCGTTTCTGTCCGACGTACTTGGTGTGCAGGAAGCGCTCGAGGCCTTCGGCGGCCGTCAGGCGATTGAGGATGTGCTTCTTCTGATCGGCCGTGAGCTGCGGATTGGTGCGCGCGCTCTCCAGCTTCTGCTGCCACCAGCGCTTGTGGTTCTGGTCGGTCGTGTACATGTACTCGGCGCCGAGGGTGCCGCAGTACGTTTCGCGCAGAGCGTTGAGCAGGTCGCGCAACGACATCGTTTCGCGGCCGAAGAAGGTGTTGCTGGTGTTGAACACCGTTTCGAGGTCGGCGTCCGCGAAGCCGTAAAACGACGGCTCGAGTTCGGGAATGGACGGTCGCTCGGTGCGCTTGAGCGGATCGAGGTCGGCCCAGCGTGCGCCCACATTGCGGTACGCGGCAATCAGTTGCTGGACGGCGGTGCGCTTGCGGCCGAGTTCGGAATCGGCGCCGCTGGCCTGCACCACACGCGTGGTGCCCTGCTTGGCGCGTTCGGCGAACGCGTTGACGACCGGCAGATGAGCGACGTCCTTGGCATTGGTGCCGTCACCGGCGGGAACATGCTGGAGCGCGTCGAAATACGAGCGCCAATTGTCTGGCACGCTGCCGGGGTTCGAGAGGTAGTTTTCGTACATCTCCTCGACATAGGGCGCGTTGCCGCCGAAGAGATAGGTGTTGCCTTGATAGGCTTGGTACGCCGAGGGCGTCGAAAAATCGCTCATATTCCGCTGACCTTCACTTCCCTGCAGGAAGCACTAGCTGGTTTAAGAAACCTTCCGCGACACGGCTGGACCGATTGGCGGATGCGACTGTGGCTGGGGAAGGGCCTAGGTACCCGGGCATTGTGCCACGCGCACCAGCGGCTGCCCACAGGGCATGGAGATTCAAACTAATGCCGCTTTGGCGCCAGAAGTTGCGTCGGACCGCCTGCGATGCGCCAGACATGAGGTAATAAGTACTAGCATTCGGGCCGTGCGCACGCCGGGACGTCACCGGTCAGGGAGGCCGACACATGAACATGCTCGTCATCGGGGCCAGCCAGGCACTGGTGTTCTGCCATACCTTGGCTTTCGCGTTCGCGATCGCGACCGTTGCGCGGGAAGACCTTTCTCTGCTGCGCGCCGAGTACGTGGATGCCGCCCGGATCAAATCCACCGGCCGCGCACTGGTCATGTTATTGGGTGCGCTGTGGTTGACGGGCGGTGCGCTGATCCTGCTCGATGTCGGCAGCAACCTCGCTGCCCTCGCCGGTCGGCCCAAGCTCCTCGCCAAGCTGAGCGTCGTGTCGCTCCTCACGGTCAACGGGCTGCTCCTGCACCACCTCGCGTTCCCGATGCTGACGCGCCCGGTTCAGGACTTCCGCCGCGCTGCGCTCGTCTGCGTGACGCTCGGTTCGGTCAGCACGGTGACCTGGGTCTACGCCGCGTTCATGGGGGTGGCCCGGATCATCGCGCCGACCATGAGCTATGGCGCCTTCATGGCGCTTTACGCCCTGGCGCTCGCAGCCGGTCTCGCGTGCGGGTTCGCCTTTGTACTGCCTCGCATCGAGCAGTTGCTCGCGCGGCAGGCCCAACAGGATTCGGCGGACGGCGTCGAAGCTGCGTTGCGACTCACGATGGGTGCGGCCAGCTACTTCATGCTGGACGACCTGACGCGCGTCGCCCGCCAAACCGGCACCACAACCGAATACGCCACGACGCTCGCCGCGCGCTTCCCGCCGTCGATGCAGGAACAGCGCGCCACCTTCATGCGACGGGTGCGGCAGTTCATGGCGCAACCGGAACGCTGAAAACCGCCTCTCGCCCTAGGCGCCGACCAGTCGCTGGATCTGCTGCAGCGACGTCGGATCGTCGATCGTCGTCAAATCACCCGGATCGCGCTGTTCGCACACCGCCTGGATGGCGCGCCGCAGCAGCTTGCCGCTGCGCGTCTTGGGCAGGGCCGTCACGAAGCGCACGCGGGCCGGACGCGCCAGCGCGCCCAGCTGATCGGCCACCCGCTTCATGATTTCGCCTTCGAGCTTCAGCGCGGCCTCCGGATCGGTCGCGGCGCTGCCGCTTCGGGGCACCACGAACGCCATCGCGACCTGCCCCTTGAGCAGATCGGCCACGCCGACCACCGCGACTTCGGCCACGTTGTCGTGGCCCGAAATGCTCTCTTCGATTTCGCGCGTGCCGAGCCGGTGGCCCGCGACGTTGATCACGTCGTCGGTGCGCCCGAGGATGTAGAAGTAGCCGTCCTCGTCGCGAATGCCCCAGTCGAAGGTCGAGTAGACCGTCTTGCCCGGCACCGTCTTCCAGTAAGCGTCGACGAAGCGGGCGTCGTCTTTCCAGATCGTCTGCATGAAACCGGGCGGCGTCGGGCCTTCGATGACGATCACGCCCTTTTCGTTGGGGGCCGTGAGTTCCTCGCCGGTCGACTCGTGCAGGATCTTGACGCGAAAGCCGTACATCGGCACGCCGGGACTGCCGAACTTGCTGGCCTTGGCCTCGACGCCATTGGCGATGGTGATGATCGGCCAGCCCGATTCGGTCTGCCAGTAGTTGTCGATGATCGGCACGCCGAGGCCCTCGCTGATCCAGCGCGCCGTCGGCTCGTCCAGCGGTTCACCGGCCAGGAACAACGCACGCAGGCTGGAGAGGTCGTACTTCTTCAGGAGCGCCGGGTCCTGCTTCTTGAGCACCCGCACGGCCGTCGGCGCGCTGAACATCACCGTCACCTTGTACTTCTCGACCAGTTGCCACCAGATGCCGCCGTCGGGCCGCTGGTCGATGCCTTGCGTCGGGAGCCCCTCGTACAAGATCGTCGCCATGCCGGCGATCAGCGGCCCGTAGACGATGTAGCTGTGGCCGACGACCCAGCCGATGTCGCTGGTCGAAAAGTAGGTTTCGCCGGCGCGGCCATCAAAGATGTGCTTCATGCTGGCCGCCAGCGCGACCGCGTAGCCGCCGGTGTCGCGCTGCACGCCCTTGGGCTTGCCGGTGGTGCCGCTGGTGTAGATCGTGTAGCTGATCTCGGTCGATTCGAGCCAGGTGCACGGCACGTCGTGACTCGTCAGTTTCGGCGCCAGCTCGGTCGCCAGATGGTCGCGACCCGCGACAAGGTTCATGGACGCCAAGCCGCGATCGGTGAGCAACACCGCAGCAGGCTTGTACGCCGACAGGCGAATCGCCTCGTCGAGCAGCGGCTTGTAGGGAACGATCTTCCCGCCGCGCGAACCGGCATCGGCGCTGACCACCACCTTCGGCTCGGCATCTTCAATGCGCGAGGCCAGCGAGCCGCTGGCGAACCCACCGAACACGACGCAGTGAATCGCGCCGATGCGCGCGCAGGCCAGCATCGCGAACGCCGCCTCCGGGATCATCGGCATGTAGAGAAGCACACGGTCGCCCTTGCCGACACCGAGTTCGATCAGGCTGGCGGCGGTGCGCTGCACTTGCGTGTGCAGCTCCTTGAAGCTGAAGGTTTTCTCAACGCCGGTTTCGGTCGACACGAAGATCAGCGCCGGCTGGTCGCCACGCGTCGCCAGGTGCCGGTCAACCGCGTTGTGGCACAGGTTGGTGGTGCCGCCGACGAACCAGTTGGCAAACGGCGCGTTGCTCGCATCGAGGATCTGTTTCGGCGGCGTTTGCCAGTCGATCAGTTCCGCCTGTTCGGACCAAAACGCTTCGGGCGAATAAATGGAACGACGGTAGAAATCCTCGTAGCGACTCATCTGTCTTTGACTCCTGTTTTTTGGGAACCTCAGCGAATCAGCGCTTGCATCTCGCGGAAGACCGGGTGCTCTGCGGTGCGCAGCCATTCGAAGCCGACCATCTCGGTGGTCACGAGTTCCGCACCGGCGCCGGCCAGGCGGTCGAACGCGGCGTCGCGGTTGCGCTCGGTGCGGGAACTGCAGGCATCGGTCACGACCCACACCTCGAATTCGTCTTCGAGCAAATCGAGCGCAGTCTGCATCAGGCACACATGCGCCTCGCAACCGGCGATCACGATCGTGCCGCGCTCTTCGGCGGCTGCAACGGGCTTCTGCAGATGCTTCGGCAGGCTGCGGGCGTTGCCGCGCGGCGCTTGCTGCGGCTCTTCAGGTCGCAACCATTCGCCGAGGCCTTCTTCCACGCCGCTGAAATGCATCTTGGCCAGCGTGCGCTGACACAGCGCGCGGATCTCGGGGAGGTTTTCGCCGAGCTTGGACGGGTTCTGCTCGGTGCCGAACACGGGCACCTGCATCAAATGGGCGAACTTGCCGAGCCGCACGGCGTTCAGCGCGGTCGCCTCGGCTTCGAAGATCGCTGGCATCAGCCGCGCCTGGTAATCGACCAGCACGAGTTGGGAGAGTGAGGCGTCGAGCAGCATGGGAACGGGTCTTTCGGATGGGAGGATCAGGCTAAACCGTACCACCGAAAAAATCCATGAGGTTGCCGCTTGAACGGCGAATTGAACGGTGGTCCACTGATTGCATTGGTGACCACGCCCATGGAGACACGATGAATTCACCCCAACACGCCGCGGCGCTGATGTCAGGCGACGACTACCGAGAATCCCTGCGACGCTACAAGCCGACGGTCTTCGTCGACGGTCGTCGCGTGGAGAGCGTTGCCGACGAATCGGCCTTGCAGCCCGGGATCAACGCCATCGCCCTCACCTACGACTACGCACTCAAGGCGCAGTACGAACCGCTGATGACCGCGATTCAGCACACCAGCGGCAAGCGGGTGAACCGCCTCTCGCACATCAACACCAGTTCGGGCGACCTGCTGAACAAGCTGGAAGCCGTGCGCCTCGTGTGCCAGGAAACCGGCTGCGCGCAGCGCTACCTCACGCACGACGCGCTCAACGCGATCGCGCAGGTGTCGGCTCGCATCGACGACGCCCGCGGCAGCACCGAGCACACCGCCCGCTTCACCGAGTACCTGCACCGCGTACAAGACCAGGACCTGACGCTCGGCGTCGCGATGACGGATGCCAAGGGCTACCGCAGCAAGCGGCCGCACGAGCAGTCGAACGTCGACAGCTACCTGCACGTGGTCGAGCGCAACGCACGCGGCATCGTGATCTCCGGCACCAAGGCGATCGTGACGGGTGCGCCCTACGTGCACGAACTGCTCGTCATGCCCTGCCGCAACATGGGCCGAGAAGACGCCGATTTCGCGGTCTGCTGCGCGGTGCCGCTCGATGCGCCGGGTCTCACCATCGTGGCCCGCCCGGCCGGCCGGCCCGGCGAAAAGCTGGAGCATGGCGACGCGCTGTTCAGCCGCAAATACGGGCAGAGCACCGGCGTGTGCCTGTTCGACCGCGTCTTCGTGCCGTGGGAGAGCGTGTTCTATGCCGGCGAGTGGGAGCACACCGGCCACCTCACCTACAGCTACGCCACGCACCACCGACACAGCTGCATCGGTGCGCGCGCGGGCTTCGGCGATCTGCTCATCGGCGCCGGCGCGTTGATGTGCGAAGCGAACGGCTTCGACCCGGGCAAGGAAACGCACTTGCGCGAGCAGATGGTCGAGCTCATCACCATCACCGAAAGCTTTTTCGCCTGTGGCGTGGCGGCCAGCGTTTACGGCAAGCAGGACGCGCACTGCGAGGTCTTCATGCCCGACCCGGTGTTCAGCAACATCGGCAAGCTGCTGCTCGCCACCAAGATCTACGACATGCACCGCATCGCGCACTACGTGAGCGGCGGGCTCATCGTGACGTTGCCCGGCCCCGACGAAGACCACAACCCCGAGACCGCCGCGCGGCTTTCGGAAGTGCTGCGTGCCAGCCCCGATGTGCCCTACGCGCAGCGCATCGAAACCGCGCGCTTCATCGAAGATCTGACGGCCGGTTACCAAGGCGGCTGGTACAGCGTGATCAGCCTGCACGGCGGCGGCTCGCCCGCGGCCATGAAGCAGGAGATCCACCGCAACTACCCCATTGGCTCGAAGGTGGAACTGGTCGAGCGCCTGCTCGACCGCGGCGTGGGGCACGACCCGAACCGCGCCATCACGAAGAACCGGCAACCCGGCAAGTGTTGCGACACCGGCTGCACGACGCCGGGTCAGCCCGTGATGATCGATCTCCCCGTGGTGCGCGGACCGGTGTCCGCACGTCCGGCGATTTGAGGCGGCCCGCATGCCGATCCTCTGTGCCAAGCCGACCCGATTCCTGGCCATGGCCGTCTGCGCCGCCGTGGTGGCCCTGGTCACCGGATGTGGCGGCCTTCGCACCACGAAGATTCCAATGGATGTGTCGCTCGACAGGAGCCAATGCGCTGCACAGGTCGACACCCTGCTCGTGCTGCTGCCCGGCGCGTACTCGCACCCCGACGAGTTCGTGCGCGAGGGTTTCGTGCGCGCCGTGCAGGAGCGCCGGCTGGCCGTGGACGTGATGCGGGTCGACGCCCATCTCGGCTACTACAACCGGGCGACCATCCTCGACCGGCTGCACGACGACGTGATCGGGCCCGCCAAGGCGCGCGGCTATCGCGCGATCTGGATCGTCGGCATCTCTGTAGGCGGATTCGGTGGGCTTATCTACGAAGAGGCACGTCCCGGCGAGTTGGCAGGCCTGGTCGTGCTCGCGCCCTATCTCGGCGACCGCTTGCTCAGCGCAGACATTGCCAACGCCGGCGGTCTCGCGCGCTGGCAGGGCGCGCTCGACGCAACGCCGGGCGACGACCGCAGCCAGCGCGAAACGCGTCTGTGGAAGTGGCTCAAGGGATACACCGCCACACCGGCACCGACCGACCGCCCGCCGCTGTATCTGGGGTACGGCACCGAAGACCGTTTTGCTTTCAGCCACCGTTTGCTGGTCGCGGCGTTGCCGGCCGACCGCGTCTTCACGACGCCCGGCGGCCACGACTGGCCCGAATGGACACGACTCTGGCGCGCCATCTTGCCGACCCTGCCGCTGCCGGCCTGCGCGGGTTGACCGTCAATCGGGCAGCAGCCTCAAGAGCTTGCCGTCCGATTCGTCGGTCAACACATACAGCAGGCCATCGGGGCCCTGTTTCACGTCGCGGATGCGCGCCTTTCCGTCGGTCAGCAGCTTGTGCTCGGCCACGACCTTGCCGTCCTTGAACACGATGCGGTCCAGGTAGCCGAACTTCAGCGAACCGACGAACAGGTTGCCCTTCCAGGTCGCACCGTATTTGTCGCTGGTGACGAACGCCATGCCCGATGGCGCGATCGACGGCACCCAGTAGTGCACCGGCTGCTCCAGCCCGGCCTTGGCGGTGAGGCCGTCACCGATCTTCCCGCCGCCGTAGTTTTCGCCGTAGGTGATCAGCGGCCAGCCGTAATTTCGGCCGGCCTGCGGCATGTTGATCTCGTCGCCCCCCTGGGGACCGTGCTCGGTCATCCAGTAGCGACCATCGGGCGCGAGTGTGGCACCCTGCCCGTTGCGATGGCCATAGCTCCAGATTTCCGGCAGCGCGCCGGCCTTGCCGACGAACGGGTTGTCCTTTGGCACGCTGCCGTCCTTGGCAACCCGCACCACCTTGCCCAGGTGGTTGTCGAGCTTCTGCGCGTCTTCCTTGCGACTGAAGCGATCGCCGAGCGTCAGGAAGAGATTGCCGTCCTGCGACTCCACGATACGGCAGCCGAAATGCGCGCGACTGGCCACCTTGGGTTGCTGGCTGAAGATCACCTTGACGTTCTCGAGCCGCGTGCGATCGGCCGACAACTGCGCGCGCGCCAGGGCGGTGCTGTTGGCCGCGCCGGTTGCGTCCGGCTCCGAATAGCAGAAATAGACGGTGCGATTGCTGTCGACGCGGCTGTCGGCCAGCACGTCGAGCAAACCGCCTTGTCCACCCGCGGCAATCGGCGGTAACCCGGCGATCGGGGCGTTGACCCGGCCGTCCGGCTCGACCACCCGCAAGCGCCCGGGACGCTCCGTCACCAGGAACCTGCCCTGCGGCAGGAAGGCCACACCCCAAGGATTTTCAAGCCCCGTCGCCACCGGTTGGGCACGCGGCGCGGCAAAGGCCATCCCCGCGCTGCACAACATCAACGCGATCAGCGCTTTTTCGCCGGGCTGCGCCAGCCATTTGAATCTCGACATGGGGTTCCTTTCACGCGCATTGGCGGCAATTCATCGCGACGTTGCCTTCCAATACGCGATGTTTGACACTCTTTTGGGTTACATCGGATGAATCGCTTATCGCGAATAACTTTCAACTTTACAAACTGACAATGCGGAATGTGAAGAAAATCCATACAAAACATGGAGTTGCAAGCACAATCGCGATTTCGCATGAAATTGACATCATCGAATGTCATCAATATCCTACGCACCATGCGATTTTTCGTCTTACTCCCGGCCCTCCTTATCTCCTTCGCGGCATATGCCGTTCCGCAAGATGAGCACAGCGCCGACGACATGCAGCGCATGCTTGCCGACAAGGGTTTGATCGCCCAACTCAATCAAGTTCGCCAAACCGTCACCGATCGCACGTCGGAACTGGTTGTGACCGCCGTCGGTTTCCTCGGCGTTCCGTACCGTCGCGGTGGCAACAGCGCCGACACCGGCTTCGATTGCAGCGGCTTCGTCCGCGCCATGTACAACCAGACCGTCGGCCTCGTGCTGCCGCGCCGCGCCGTCGAGCAGGCCGCCGCCACGCAGCCGGTCGCCCGCGCCGACCTGAAACCCGGCGACCTGGTGTTCTTCAACACGATGCGCCGCGCGTTCAGCCATGTCGGCATCTACATGGGCGAAGGCAAGTTCATCCACTCGCCACGCACCGGCTCCGAAGTTCGGGTGGAAGACATGAACGGTAGCTACTGGCAGCGTCGTTTCGACGGTGGTCGCCGCGTCCAGGCCGTGCAGGGCGACGCCACCAAGATCGGCGACTGAATCGAAGCGGTTCAGCCCAACGAAAAACCCGCCGACGGCGGGTTTTTTGTTGGGCTGAACGAATTCAACGCGCGCGATAGACCAGCACCTTGAGCGCACGCTCCGGCGCCACATCGGCAAAGGCCGGCGGATTGGCCAGCCGCTCCATGAACAGGAGCGAGGGCGCCGCGTCCTGCACCTGCTGCTGCAGAAAATCAGGACCGAGTTCGGGTGCATTGAGACACAAGAGCGCATGACCGCCCGGCGCCATCAGGTCCGGCAACCGCCTGAGCAAGCGGGCGTAGTCCTTGGTGGCAATGAAGCTGCCCTTCTGGTAGCTCGGCGGATCGACGATCACCAAATCGTAAGGGCCTCCGCGGCCGATGCGCCCCCAGCTCTTGAAGATGTCATGCGCGAGGAAGCTGACTCCGCTCGTGACGCCGTTGAGCCGATGGTTCTGCTGACCGAGCGCCAGGGCGCCGCTGCTCATGTCCATGTTCACGACCTGCTCGGCACCCGCTTGCATCGCGACCACCGAAAAAGCGCAGGTGTAGGCGAAGAGATTGAGCACCTTCAAACGCGGTGCCCAACCGCCCTCGGCACGCGCCGCGGCATGGGCGGTCGCGCGCCGCGCCACCTCGGCGCGCACCCACTGGCGGCCCGCCTTCATGTCGAGGAACAGACCGTGGTTCTGGCCCTGAAGCAGGTGCACGCGATAGCGCGTACCGTCTTCGATGACCTCGTGCGACTCGGGCACCGCGCCGGCCATCAGCCGGGTTTCGGTGCGGCCGCCATCCCGCAGTTGCAGCACCCAGTTCAACGGGCCCGCGCCCAGTTCATTCCACCGCGTTTCCAGTGCGTTGCCGACCGCGCCGATCTCCTCGTCGCTCATCGCACGAAAGCTCGTCAACAGCAGAACGGGCTGAAACGCATCCAGCGCCAGGTGTTCGCAACCGGGGTGCAGCCCGCCCCGGCCGTGAAAGATGCGGCCGACCTCGGCGGTCGGGTTCGTGCGTGCGATGGCGTCGAGCAGGGCGCGCATCGGGCGCCGTCAGGCGGCTTTTTTCACCGGTGGCAAGTCCGTGCAGGTTCCGTGCGCCACTTCCGCCGCCATGCCGATGCTCTCGCCCAGCGTCGGGTGCGGGTGGATGCTCTTGCCGATGTCGATCTCGTCGGCGCCCATTTCGATCGCCAGCACGATCTCGCCGAGCATGTCGCCCGCATGCGTGCCCACGATGCCGCCGCCCAGAATGCGGTGCGTCTCGGCGTCGAACAGCAACTTGGTGAAGCCTTCGTCGCGACCGTTGGCGATGGCGCGGCCCGAGGCGCTCCACGGGAAGTGGCCCTTCTTGACCTTGATGCCTTCGGCCTTGGCCTGGTCTTCGGTCAGGCCGACCCAGGCGACTTCCGGGTCGGTATAGGCGACGCTCGGAATCACGCGGGCGTTGAAAGCCGCGCTCGCGAGCTCCTTGTTGCCCTGGATCTCGCCCGCGATCACCTCGGCCGCCACATGCGCCTCATGCACCGCCTTGTGCGCCAGCATCGGCTGGCCAACGATGTCGCCGATCGCGAAGATGTGCGGCACGTTCGTGCGCATCTGAATGTCGACGTTGATGAAGCCGCGGTCGGTCACGGCCACACCGGCCTTCTCGGCACCGATCTTCTTGCCGTTCGGGCTGCGCCCGACAGCCTGCAAGACGAGGTCGTAAAGCTGCGGTTCCTTCGGTGCGTTCTCGCCTTCGAAGGTGACCTTGATGCCCTCCTTCGTCGCTTCGGCGCCGACCGTCTTGGTCTTCAACATGATGTTGTCGAAGCGCGGCGCATTCATCTTCTGCCAGACCTTGACGAGGTCACGGTCGGCGCCCTGCATCAGGCCGTCGAGCATTTCGACCACATCGAGCCGTGCGCCGAGCGTCGAGTACACCGTGCCCATCTCAAGGCCGATGATGCCGCCGCCCAGGATCAGCATGCGCTTGGGGTCGGTGCCCATCTCGAGCGCGCCGGTGGAGTCGACGATGCGCGGGTCGCCCTTGGGCATGAACGGCAGGCTGACCGACTGCGAGCCGGCCGCGATGATCGCGTTGCGGAACCGGATCTTCTGCTTCTTGCCGGTCGTGTCCCAACTGGTGCCGGTGCTCTCGTCGACCTCGATGACGTACGGGTCGATGAAGTTGCCGACGCCGCGCACCACCGTGACCTTGCGCATCTTCGCCATGGCCGTCAGACCGCCTGTGAGCTTGCCCACCACCTTGTTCTTGTGGCCGAGCAGTTTGGCGCGGTCGATCGTCGGCGCCGCGAACGTGACGCCGAGCGACTCGAAATGCTTGACCTCGTCCATCACCGACGCGACGTGCAGCAGTGCCTTGGACGGAATGCAGCCGACGTTGAGACACACGCCGCCGAGCGTCGCGTAGCGTTCGATCAGCACGACCTTGAGGCCGAGGTCGGCCGCACGGAACGCCGCCGAATAGCCGCCGGGCCCGGCACCGATGACGACCACGTCGCATTCGATGTCGACCGCGCCGCTGTAGGACGATGCGACGGCTTTGACAGCCGGCGCTGCCGATGGCACGGGCGCTGCTGCCGCTGTCGGCGCAGTTGCGGCGGCAGGCGCCGGTGCAGGCGGTGCCGGTGCGGCCGCTGCCGCGCCGTCGACCTCCAACGTCAGCACCACGGAGCCCTGCTTGACCTTGTCGCCGACCTTGACGGCCAGCGCCTTCACGACGCCCGCCGCCGAGGACGGAATCTCCATCGACGCCTTGTCGGATTCGACCGTGATCAGCGACTGCTCGGCCTTGACCGTGTCGCCGACCTTGACCAGCAACTCGATGACGGCCACTTCGTCGAAATCGCCGATATCCGGCACCTGGATTTGTTGTTCGCTCATGAGGACACCTTCAACTTGAGAGTGAATACGTCGGCCGGTCCGGCCGAATTGCGATCGAATTCGCAGCCGGCGGCGATGCCGGCCTCTGCCACGTCGCGCGCCGAGCGCGCCTTCGCATACACGGCGTGCATCGCGCCGAGCGCAAAGCTGCGTCCGGAGCCGATGCTCCAGAACTGCTTGAACTCGAACACTTCGCGGTAGCTGTAGACGCCGTAGATCCCGCTCGCGTTCGCCAGCATCAGGCTGAACTGGCTCGACTCGTACGGGTCGTGTTCTTCTTCCTTGGTCTGCAGAAAGAACGACTCTTTCAGCATCGGATGCAGCTTGAGAAACGTGCGGTAGATCTCGTCCTTGCCGCGCAGCTTCAGCTCGTCCTTCGGCATCGCAGCCAGCGCATGCCGCAGCGCCGGAAAGTGCGCCACCGACCCCGCGGCCGCGAAGAGGCTTCTCCCCTCCGCGTCGTCGAGGTGGAACACCTTCCGGTTGGCTTCCTGCGCGTGCGACAGGCGCGTGTCGCCGAAGGTGACCTGCGTGTCTGCCGCCAGCGCCACCTGGCCGCCCTTTCGGACGGCCACCACCGTGGTCACAGGATGATCCGCTTGTAGTCCGCGAGCACCTGGCCGAGGTACGCATTGAAGCGCGCCGCCAGGGCGCCATCGATCACGCGATGGTCGTACGACAGCGACATCGGCAGGATCAGGCGCGGCACGAACTGCTTGCCGTCCCACACCGGTTTCATCTGGCCCTTGGACAAGCCGAGGATCGCGACTTCGGGCGCGTTGATGATGGGCGTGAAATGCGTGCCGCCGATGCCGCCGAGCGAGCTGATCGACATGCAGCCGCCCTGCATGTCGGCGCCGCCGAGCTTGCCGTCGCGCGCCTTTTTGGCGAGCTCGCCCATTTCCTGGCTGATCTGCAGGATGCCCTTCTTGTCGGCATCTTTCAGCACCGGGACCACGAGGCCGTTGGGCGTGTCGGCCGCGAAGCCGATGTTGTAGTACTGCTTGTAGACCAGGGTGTCGCCGTCCAGGCTGCTGTTGAAATCGGGAAACTTCTTCAGCGCCGCGACCACCGCCTTGATGACGAAGGCCAGCATCGTCACCTTGACGCCTGACTTCTCGTTTTCCTTGTTGGTGGAGACGCGGAAGGCTTCGAGGTCGGTGATGTCGGCATCGTCGTTGTTGGTGACGTGCGGAATCATCACCCAGTTGCGGTGCAGGTTCGCGCCGCTGAGCTTCTTGATGCGCGACAGGTCCTTGCGCTCGACCGTGCCGAACTTCGTGAAGTCGACCTTCGGCCAAGGGATCAGGCCCAGTGCGGCGCCATCGCCACCACCGGCCGGCGCCTTCGCTGCAGACGCCTTCGTGCTGGCCTGCCCACTCATCACCGCCTTGGTAAAACTCTGGACGTCCTGTTCGGTGATGCGTCCCTTGGGGCCGGAGCCCTTGACCTCGTCGAGCGGCACGCCGAGTTCGCGTGCGAACTTGCGCACCGACGGCGACGCGTGCGGCAGGTTGCCGGACGGCGCGGCCGTCGGGTTGTGCGCGACCGCCGGCGGGCTGCTCTGCGCACCGGACTCGGGCTGCGGTGCGGACGCAGCCGCCGACGTGGTGGCCGGCGCAGGCGCCGCCGCGGCTTGCGCGGCCGCGGCGGGGGCTGCATCGCCACCGCTCACACCCTCGATCACCGCGATCAGGTCGCCGATGTTGACCGTGTCACCCACCTTGATCTTGAGTTCCTTCAGCACGCCGGCGGCCGACGACGGAATTTCCATCGCCGCCTTGTCGGATTCGACCGTGATGAGCGACTGCTCCTTCTTGATCGTGTCGCCCGGCTTCACCAGGATCTCGATGACGGCGACGTCTTTGAAATCACCGATGTCCGGCACCTTGATGTCGATCGGACCCGACGATGCAGCGGCTTGCGCAGGCGCTGCGGCAGGCGCTTCGGCCGGCTTCGATTCGGCCGCGGGCGCCGCCGGTGCGGGAGCGGCAGCAGCCGGTGCAGCCGCACCCTCGGCCTCCACCACCAGCACGACCGAGCCCTGCTTGACCTTGTCGCCAACCGACACCTTGAGTTCCTTCACCACACCGGCCGTGCTCGACGGAATTTCCATCGATGCCTTGTCCGACTCCACGGTGATCAGCGACTGCTCGGCCTTGACCGTGTCGCCCACCTTCACCAGCACCTCGATCACCGCGACTTCATCGAAATCGCCGATGTCCGGCACTTTGACTTCCACTGCTGCCATGTTGTGTCTCCCGCCCGGAGGCGTCGTGGTTGTTATTGCTTCAAGCGTAAAGCGGGTTGATCTTGTCGATGTTGATGCCGTACTTCTTGATGGCCTCGACCACCTTGGCGACCGGCACCGTGCCGTCTTCGCTCAGCGCCTTGAGCGCAGCGACGACGATGTAGTGCCGGTTGATCTCGAAGTGCTCGCGCAGCTTGCTGCGAAAGTCGCTGCGACCGAAGCCGTCGGTGCCCAGCACCTTGTACGTGCGGCCCTTCGGAATGAACGGGCGGATCTGCTCGGCGTAGGCCTTCATGTAGTCGGTCGAGGCGACCACCGGGCCGGTGCTGGCCGCCAGCTGCTGGCCGACGAAGGACACGCGCGGTGTCTGGGCGGCGTGCAGGAGGTTCCAGCGCTCGGCGTCTTGGCCATCGCGCGTGAGCTCGTTGAAGCTCGGGCAGCTCCACACCGAGGCGCTCACGCCCCAGTCCTTCTCGAGCAGTTCCTGCGCCGCGAAGCTTTCGCGCAGGATCGTGCCGCTGCCGAGCAATTGCACGGTCGGCGCCTTCTTGAGCGTCGGGCCGGCCTTGCTCAGGTACATGCCCTTGATGATCTGCTCCTCGGTGCCCGCAACGAGGCCGGGCATCGGGTAGTTCTCGTTGAGCAGCGTGATGTAGTAGTAGACGTTGTCCTGCTTCTCCACCATGCGCTTCAGACCGTGGTGCAGGATGACACCGACTTCGTGCGCGAAGGTCGGGTCGTAGCTCACGCAGTTCGGGATGGTGTTGGCCAGGATGTGGCTGTGGCCATCTTCATGCTGCAGGCCTTCGCCGTTGAGCGTGGTGCGCCCCGAGGTCCCGCCGAGCAGGAAACCGCGCGCCTGCATGTCGCCCGCCGCCCAGGCCAGGTCACCGATGCGCTGGAAGCCGAACATCGAGTAGTACACGTAGAACGGCACCATGATCCGGTTGTTCGTCGAGTACGAGGTGGCTGCCGCGATCCAGCTCGACATCCCGCCCGCTTCGTTGATGCCTTCCTGCAGGATCTGGCCGGCCTTGTCTTCGCGGTAGTACATCACTTGGTCTTTGTCGACCGGGGTGTACTGCTGACCTGCGGGGTTGTAGATGCCGATCTGGCGGAACAGCCCTTCCATGCCGAAGGTGCGCGCCTCGTCGACCAGGATCGGCACGACGCGCGGGCCCAGCGCCTGGTCACGCAGCAATTGCGTCAGGAAGCGCACATAGGCCTGGGTGGTGGAAATCTCGCGGCCTTCGGCAGTCGGCTCGATCACGCTCTTGAACACGTCGAGCGCCGGCACCGTGAAACTCTCTTCGGCCTTGGTGCGGCGATGCGGCAGGTAGCCGCCGAGCGCCTTGCGGCGTTCGTGCAGGTACTTCATTTCCGGCGTGTCATCGGCCGGCTTGTAGAACGGGATCTCGGCGAGCTGGCTGTCCGGGATCGGGATGTTGAAGCGGTCGCGGAACACCTTGATGTCTTCGTCCGTCAGTTTCTTGGTTTGGTGGACGTTGTTCTTGCCTTCGCCGATCTTGCCCATGCCGAAGCCCTTCACGGTCTTCACGAGCAACACGGTGGGCTGAGCCACATGGTTTTGCGCTGCGTGGAAGGCCGCGTAGACCTTCTGCGAATCGTGACCGCCGCGCTGCAGGTTCCAGACCTCGTCGTCGCTCAGGTGCTCGACCATCTTCAGGGTGCGCGGATCGCGTCCGAAGAAGTTCTTGCGCACATAGGCGCCGTCATTGGCCTTGAACGCCTGGTAGTCGCCGTCGTTGCACTCCATCATGATCTTGCGCAGTGCACCGTCTTTGTCGGCGGCGAGCAAGGCATCCCAGCCCTTGCCCCAGATCAGCTTGATGACGTTCCAGCCGGCACCGCGGAACTCGCCTTCGAGCTCCTGGATGATCTTGCCGTTGCCGCGCACCGGCCCGTCGAGGCGCTGCAGGTTGCAGTTGATGACGAAGATCAGGTTGTCCAGCTTCTCGCGCGCGGCCAGGCCGATGGCACCGAGCGATTCGACCTCGTCCATTTCGCCGTCGCCGCAGAACACCCACACCTTGCGGTTCTCGGTGTTGGCGATGCCGCGGGCATGCAGGTACTTCAGGAAGCGCGCTTGGTAGATCGCCATCAGCGGTCCGAGGCCCATCGACACCGTGGGGAATTGCCAGAACGCGGGCATCAGCTTCGGGTGCGGGTAGCTCGACAGGCCCTTGCCGTCGACTTCCTGGCGGAAGTTGAGCAACTGCTCTTCACTCAGGCGGCCTTCGAGGTAGGCGCGGGCATAGATGCCGGGCGACACGTGGCCCTGGATGTAGAGGCAATCGCCGCCGTGGTTTTCGCTCTCGGCTTGCCAGAAGTGGTTGAAGCCCGCACCGAACATGCTCGCCAGCGATGCGAACGAGCCGATGTGCCCGCCGAGGTCACCGCCGTCGGCGGGATGCAAACGGTTGGCCTTGACCACCATCGCCATCGCGTTCCAGCGCATGTAGGCCCGCAGGCGCTGCTCGATCTCGAGATTGCCGGGGCTGCGCGCCTCCATGCCGGGCTCGAGCGTGTTGACATAGCCGGTGTTGGCCGAGAACGGCAGATCGACACTGTTCTGCCGCGCGTGTTCGAGCAGTTGCTCCAGAAGGAAGTGGGCGCGTTCCGGGCCCTCGCTCTGAATCACGGCGGACAGGGCGTCCATCCATTCGCGTGTTTCCTGCGCGTCCGCGTCATTCGCGGCCGAGCCGAACAGGTTCTCGGGATTTGCCGACATTTTGTCTCTCCTGTTTATGGGTTTAGTGGCGGTAATTTAGTGCCGGAATTGGCAGCGCGAGGGAGTTTCCCACATAATTTGTGAGATTTCAAATCGTGCGTATTCATTTCTTATTATGAAATATCATCACAATTCGGTGACATTGATTCCTTCATCGAAAGCAGCGCCGTGAATCCGCGTCATCGTGACTGTTCCGGCCGTTCACCTAAACTCCGCCGATGCCCTTTTCCTACCCGATGGCGGTCGCCCGCAGCGCTGTGAATGCCTCGCCGCTGTCGTGGTGGCGTCGCTGGTGGCGACGCCAGACGCCGGTGCTGCAAGACGCCGTTGCGATGCTTGCGCCACTGGCCGCCGTGCTGCTGTTCCTGGCGGCCATCGTCACCGCGTTCTGGTATTTGCGCGCCGAAGAGCTCGAACGCGAGCAGGAGTCGGTCAAGCGCGATGTCGAATACGCGCAGCAACGGGTGCGCCTGCGCTTGCTGGAGCGGCAGGAGCAATTGATGCGCATCGCCCGCGATGCGTCCAACCGCGAAATCGACGCCGCCGAATTCACCAGCCGCTCGGAATCGCTCGTGAGCCAATTTCCCGAGTTGCAGGAAATCAGCTGGATCGACGATCGCCGCCGCTTCAAGGCGAGCTATGCGGCGCCGAGCGTGCATCCCTCCCAGCAGCACGCCATCGGCGAAGTGTTGCGGCCGGGCGACACCGAGAGCAACTACGCGCTCGCCCGCGAATTACGCCAGCCGGTGTTCTCGCAGCCGATCGCCGGCGCCGATCCGCCCGAGATGCTGCAGCTGCACATCCCGATGTACGACCAGGGCCTGTTCGCGGGGCGGTGGTCGGTGAGTTTTCAATCGATGGGCTGCTGCGCTATGGCGTGCCGCCCGAACTGTCGGCGCGCTACGCGGTGTCGCTGATCGATTCCAAGAACGGGGTGCTCGCGGGCAACACCGTCAATCCGCGCGACGCGGGCACGCGCCTCCTGCCCTGGCTGGAGCACACGAACGAATACGAAGTGCCGGTTTCGCCGGTCGGCAACGGGCTGGTGCTGCGCGCGCAGGCGTACCGCACCTCGCAGGGCTTCGTCGGCAACGGCCTGTTCTGGCTGGTCGGCGCGCTCAGCGTGCTCACCAGCTGGATGCTGATCGGCACCTGGCGCCACACGCGGCGCCGGCTGCAGGCACAGCAGGCGCTCGTGGCCGAGACCAACTTCCGCCGTGCGATGGAGAACTCGATGCTCACCGGCATGCGCGTGCTCGACCTCGAAGGCCGCATCACCTACGTCAACGCCGCGTTCTGCGCGATGACAGGCTGGAGCGAGGCCGAACTGGTCGGCCAGACGCCGCCCTTTCCGTACTGGCTCGAATCCGACCGCGAAGTGATGAACGAACGGCTCGAAGAAGAACTGCACGGCCGCGCCCTGCCCGGCGGCTTCCAGGTGCGGGTGCGCCGCAAGAACACGAGCGTATTCAATGCGCGGCTCTATGTGTCGCCGCTGATCGATGCGCGCGGGCACCAGACCGGCTGGATGACGTCGATGACAGACATCACCGAGCCCACGCGCATCCGCGAGCAGCTGTCGGCGTCGCACGAGCGCTTCACCACCGTGCTGGAGGCGCTCGACGCGGCGGTGTCGGTGGCGCCGATCGGCAGTGAAGAACTGCTGTTCGCCAACAAACTGTACCGGCTCTGGTTCGGCTCGAACACGGTCGGCCATCTCGGGCTGGTTGCGCAGGCCGGCGTGCCAGCGTCGCAGGCGCACGACGAGTCGCTCGACGACGTCGACCCGTTCGCCGGCCTGCCGATCGATACGCTCACCGCGGCGCAACCGGCCAACAACGAGATCTTCGTGCCCGAATTGAACAAGTGGCTCGAAGTGCGGTCGCGCTATCTCACCTGGGTCGACGGGCGGCTGGCGCAGATGGTGATCGCGACCGACATCACGCCGCGGCGCGTGGCCGAAGAGCAGGCGGCCGCACAGGCGGATCGCGCTCAGTCGGCCAGCCGGCTCATCACGATGGGCGAGATGGCGTCGAGCGTCGCGCACGAACTGAACCAGCCGCTGACTGCGATCGCCAACTACTGCAACGGCATGTCGTCGCGCATCAAGAACCAGACGATCGACAACGACGCCCTGCTGGCCGCGCTCGACAAGACCTCCAAGCAGGCGCAGCGCGCGGGGCAGATCATCCAGCGCATCCGCTCCTTCGTAAAACGCAGCGAGCCCAACCGCACGCCCGCCGAAGTGACGACGATGGTTGCCGAAGCGGTCGAACTGGCCGGCATCGAGCTGCGCCGGCGCAATGTGCGACTGAATCACTACGTCGCCGCGCGGCTCCCGGTCCTGCGCGTCGACCCGATCCTGATCGAACAGGTGATGGTCAACCTGCTCAAGAACGCGGCCGAATCCATCGATCTGGCCGAACGGCCGCTGGCGCGTCGCAGCGTTGAACTTCGGGTTCTGCCCAAAGTCATAGAAGGCCAGAGCGCAGTCGAGTTTTCGGTGCAGGACACGGGCATGGGATTGGCGCCTGAAGTGATGGACCGTCTGTACGAGGCGTTCTTCTCCACCAAGGCTGAAGGCATGGGCATCGGCCTCAACCTGTGCCGGACCATCGTGGAGTCGCACCGCGGCCGGATGCAGGCAGAGAACATCTACAATGGTTCAGACGTGGTCGGATGCCGTTTTTCCTTCTGGATTCCGGTGTTCGATGCTCTCAATTCCATAGCAAGCGACGAGGCAAAGGTACCCGCATGAGTTTGATTCCCAAGAAGGGCACCGTGTACGTGGTCGACGACGACGAAGCCGTGCGCGACTCGTTGCAGTGGCTGCTCGAAGGCAAGGACTACCGGGTCCGGTGCTTCGATTCCGCCGAATCATTCCTCTCCCGCTACGACCCCCGCGAGGTGGCCTGCCTGATCGTCGACATCCGGATGGGCGGCATGACCGGGCTCGAACTTCAGGATCGCCTGATCGAACGCCGCTCGCCGCTCCCGATCGTGGTCATCACCGGCCACGGTGACGTGCCGATGGCGGTCGATTCGATGAAGAAGGGCGCGATGGACTTCATCCAAAAACCCTTCAACGAGGAAGAACTCGTCACGCTCGTCGAGCGCATGCTCGAACACGCACGCAGCGCCTTCACGCAGCACCAGCAATCGGCCAGCCGCGACGCGTTGCTCTCCAAACTCACGGGCCGCGAGGCGCAAGTGCTCGAGCGCATCGTTGCCGGCCGCCTGAACAAGCAGATCGCTGACGATCTCGGCATCAGCATCAAGACGGTGGAGGCGCACCGCGCCAACATCATGGAAAAGCTCAATGCCAACACCGTGGCCGACCTGTTGAAGATCGCGCTCGGACAGGCGGCGCCCGTCAAAGCTTGATCGCTATCGCTGCCATAGCGATGAATGCCCGCCACGCCTGCGTCAGCGGGCGTTTTTACTTGGAAAATCAAAACCCATGACAGCCCAACTGATCGACGGAAACGCACTCTCCCGCACGCTGCGTGCAGACGTCGCCCAACGCGCAGCCGCCCTCAGAACCCGTGGCGTGGTCCCCGGCCTGGCCGTGGTGCTGGTCGGCGAGAACCCCGCCAGTCAGGTCTACGTGCGCAACAAGGTCAAGGCTTGCGAGGACAACGGCCTGCACTCGGTGCTCGATAAGTATCCGGCCGACCTGACCGAAGCCGACCTGCTCGCGCGTGTCGACGCGCTCAACAACGACCCCGCCATTCACGGCATCCTGGTGCAGTTGCCGCTGCCGCCGCACATCGATGCGCAGAAGGTCATCGAGGCGATCGCGCCGGCCAAGGACGTCGACGGATTCCACGTCGCGAGCGCCGGCGCACTCATGACCGGCTCGGCCGGTTTCTGGCCCTGCACGCCGTACGGTTGCATGAAGATGCTCGAATCGATTGGCTACGAATTGCGCGGCAAGCACGCCGTCGTCATCGGCCGCAGCAACATCGTCGGAAAGCCGATGGCGTTGATGCTGCTCGCCCAAAGCGCGACCGTGACGATCTGCCACAGTGCCACCGCCGACCTCGGCGCAATGACGCGCCAGGCCGACGTGATCGTCGCCGCGGTCGGCAAGCGCAACGTGCTGACCGCCGACATGGTCAAGCCCGGCGCGGTGGTGATCGACGTCGGCATGAACCGCAACGACGAAGGCAAGCTCTGCGGCGACGTCGATTTCGAGGGCGTGAAGGAAGTGGCCGGCTGGATCACGCCGGTGCCCGGCGGCGTTGGCCCCATGACCATCACGATGCTGCTCGTCAACACACTCGAAGCCGCGGAACGCGCCTGACCGCACTTGAACTCCTGCGGCCCGGCCGCCAGATGACACCCATGACCAATCCCCTCCTCGACTTCACCGACCTTCCGCTGTTCGACAAGATCAAGCCGGAGCACGTCGCACCCGCGGTCGACATGCTGCTGGCCGACGCCGATGCCGCGCTCGAAACCGTCACCGCGCCCGCGTTCCCCGCCGACTGGCTGGCGATTTCGAAAGTGCTCGACGTCTCGTCGGAGCGCTTCAGCCGCGCCTGGGGTGCAGTCGGTCACCTCAACGCCGTCGCCGACACGCCGGAGCTTCGCGCCGCCTACAACGAGGCGATGCCGCGCGTCACCGCGTTCTGGACCCGGCTCGGCTCGGACGAGCGTCTCTATGCCAAGTACAAGGCGATCGATCCCGCGACGCTCAATCCCGAGCAGCGCCAGGCCCACAAGTACGCGGTGCGCAACTTCGTGCTCGGCGGCGCCGAACTGCAAGGCGCCGCCAAGGAACGTTTCGCCGCGATCCAGGAACGCCAGGCCGAGTTGAGCCAGAAGTTCAGCGAAAACGCGCTGGATGCGACCGATGCCTTCGCTTACTACGCGCAGGCTGAAGAGCTCGACGGTGTGCCCGACGACGTGATCAGCGCTGCGCGTGCCGCCGCCGAGGCCGACGGCAAGCCCGGCTACAAGCTCACGCTGAAGATGCCCAGCTACCTGCCGGTGATGCAGTTCGCCAAGAGCAGCGCGCTGCGCGAAAAGCTCTATCGAGCCTATGTGACGCGCGCCAGTGAACTCGGCGACCCGGCACTCGACAACACCGCGCTCATCATCGAAATTCTCGCGCTGCGCGAAGAAGAGTCGAAGCTGCTGGGCTACAAGAATTTCGGCGAGCTCTCCGTGGTCACGAAAATGGCCGATTCGGCCGATCAGGTCATCCAGTTCTTGCGCGACCTGGCGGTCAAGGCCAAGCCCTACGGCGCGCGCGACGTCGCCGATCTGCGTGCTTTCGCATCGGAAGCCGTCGGTCTGCAAGACCCGCAACCCTGGGACTGGAGCTATGTCGGCGAGAAGCTCAAGGAAGCGCGCTATGCCTACAGCGAACAGGAAGTGAAGCAGTATTTCACCGCGCCGAAGGTGATGGCCGGGCTCTTCAAGATCGTCGAGACGCTGTTCGAAGTGACCATCCGCCGAGACAGCGCGCCCGTGTGGCACCCGACCGTCGAGTTCTATCGCATCGAGCGTGCGGGCCAGAAGGTCGGTCAGTTCTACCTCGACCCTTCGGCGCGTGCTGGCAAACGTGGCGGCGCCTGGATGGACGACGTGCGCGCGCGCTGGCTGCGGCCCGACGACGGAACGCTGCAGACGCCGATCGCGCAGCTCGTCTGCAACTTCGCAGAAGGCGTCGACGGCAAGCCGCCGCTGCTCACGCACGACGACGTGACCACGCTCTTCCACGAGTTCGGCCACGGCCTGCACCACATGCTCACGCAGATCAACGAGCGTGACGTGTCGGGCATCAGCGGCGTCGAATGGGATGCGGTCGAGTTGCCGAGCCAGTTCATGGAGAACTTCTGCTGGGAATGGGACGTGCTGCGCAACATGACCTCGCACGTCGACACCGGCGAGCCGCTGCCACGCGCACTGTTCGACAAGATGACGGCGGCCAAGAATTTCCAGAGCGGTCTGCAAACGCTGCGCCAGATCGAGTTCTCGCTGTTCGACATGCTGCTGCACACCGAGTACGGCGCGGCCACGGCCCAGCCGGGCGACGTGCTCGCGCTGCTGAACCAGGTGCGCACCGAGGTGGCCGTGATGCCGTCGCCGATCTTCAGCCGCACGCCGAACACCTTCAGCCACATCTTCTCGGGCGGCTATGCGGCCGGCTACTACAGCTACAAGTGGGCCGAGGTGCTGAGCGCGGACGCCTACGCGGCCTTCGAGGAAACCGCTGGCGCCAACGGCGAACCGAGCATCGAGACCGGCCGCAAGTACCGCCAGGCGATCCTCGAAGCCGGTGGCAGCCGCAGTGCGATGGAATCGTTCAAGGCGTTCCGTGGTCGCGAACCGCAGCTCGACGCGCTGCTTCGCCACCAAGGCATGGCCGAAGCCGAACCTGCGTGATACTCGGGCGATCGAACCGACCCCGGAGCCTCCGATGCCATTGATCGCCCGCCTCGCCGCCCTGCCCCTTCTGCTCATCGCGTGCGCCACGCTGGCCCAGCCGCTCTATCGCAGCGTCGACAAGAACGGCAAGGTGACGTTCACGGACCAGCCGCCGGCCGCCAACGTGCAGCCGGCAGCCCCGCGCGGCAGCAACGCGACCGCCGTCGGCGCCAGCAACAACAGCGGCGCCCTGCCTATGAACTGCGGCAAGTCGTGCAGCGCTACCCCGTGACGATCTACACCAGCGACGAGTGCGGGCCGTGCGGTGCCGGGCGATCGCTTCTGGTCACGCGCGGCGTACCGTTCGACGAGCGCATCGTGAAGACCGACGCCGACACTGCCGCCCTGCAGCGCATCAGCGGACAAATTTCGCTGCCACTGCTGTCGATCGGATCGCAGCAACTCAAGGGGTTTTCAGACCAGGAATGGTCGCAATACCTCGACGCGGCCGGCTACCCGAAGAGTTCGCAGCTGCCAGCGGCCTACCGCGTGTCGCCGCCGCAGCCCCTGGTCGCGCAGACAGCTGCGCCTTCGGCTGCCCCGGCCGCGCCGCTGGTCGTCCAGCCGCTGCCGGTGCCGCCGCCCTCGGGTCCGACGCCGAGCAATCCTGCCGGCATCAAGTTCTGAATCCGGCTCAGTCGAACGTCAGCGTCTGCACGCCGGACGGCGTGCCGAGCAAGCACACGTTCGCCTTCTGGCAGGCGAACACACCCACCGTCACCACGCCGGGCCACTGGCTCACCTCCGCCTCGAACGCGCGCGGATCGGAGATCTTCAGGCCGGTCACATCGACGATGTGCTGCCCGTTGTCGGTCACCAGAGCCACCCCGTCTTTCTCGCGCACCTGACCTTCGCCGCCCAGCTGCGCGAACTGCCGGATGATGCTGCGCGCCGCCATCGGGATCACCTCGACCGGCAGCGGAAACGCACCCAGCGTGTCGACCAGCTTCGACGCATCCGCGATGCACACGAAGCGCTTCGACTGCGCGGCGACGATCTTCTCCCGCGTGAGCGCGGCGCCGCCCCCCTTGATCATGTGGCCGCGGTGATCGATTTCGTCGGCGCCGTCGATGTAGACCGAGATGTCTTCCACCTCGTTGCTGTCGAACACCGGGATGCCGAGTGCACGCAGTCGCTCGGTGGAGGCGACCGAGCTCGACACCGCGCCCTTGATCTCGTCCTTGATCGTCGCCAGCGCATCGATGAACTTGTTGACCGTGGAACCGGTGCCCACGCCGACGATCTGCCCCTTGACCACGTACGCGAGGGCGGCCTCGCCGACCTGGGTCTTCATCTGGTCTTGCGTCAGGGCGGGCGTGGTCGAGGTCATCGGGGGAGAATCCAGTGCTGTTTGAAGACCTGAATTATCCGATGCTCTCCTCGCTCTACGGCCTCGCGCGCCCCTTCCTCTTCGGCTTCGACCCGGAGCACGCACACGAACTCACGCTCGGTGCGCTCGCGCGCACGCAGAACACACCGCTGGCCTGCGCCTACGCGTCGCCCCGGGTGGACGATCCGGTGACGCTGGCCGGGCTGAATTTTCCGAACCGGATCGGCCTGGCGGCGGGCCTCGACAAGAACGCGCGTTGCATCGACGCGTTCTCCGCCATGGGGTTCGGTTTCGTCGAGGTCGGCACCGTCACGCCGAAGCCGCAGCCGGGCAGCGCGAAACCGCGCATCTTCCGTCTGCCGCAACGCGACGCGCTCATCAACCGGCTGGGCTTCAACAACGACGGGCTCGATGCCTTCGTCGCGAATGTGCAGCGCGCACGCTTTCGCAAGTCGACCGCGAAAACGCCGATGCTCCTGGGGCTGAACATCGGCAAGAACGGCGCGACGCCGATCGAGCGCGCCACCGACGACTACCTGATCGCGCTCGACGGCGTGTATCCGCACGCCGACTACGTGGCCGTCAATATTTCGAGCCCCAACACGGCCAACCTGCGGACGCTGCAAAGTGACGAGGCACTGGACACGCTGCTGGGCGCCGTCGCTTCACGCCGTGAAGAACTGACAGCGCTCCACGGCAAGCGCGTTCCGCTGTTCGTGAAGATCGCACCCGACCTCGATGCCGCACAGATCGCGGTGATCGCCGCAGCCTTGCAGCGACACGGCATGGACGGCGTGATCGCATCGAACACCACGCTGTCGCGCGAAGCGGTCAGCGGGTTGCCGCATGCGGAGGAAACAGGCGGTCTGTCGGGAGCACCGGTGCGTGAAGCCAGCAACCGGGTGATCGCGCAGTTCCGGGCTGCGCTGGGACCGGGCTACCCGATCATCGGCGTGGGCGGCGTGTTGAGTGGCGCAGACGCCAAGGCCAAGATTGCGGCCGGCGCCGACGTCGTCCAGATGTACACGGGACTTATCTATCGCGGCCCGGCGCTGGTGCGCGAGGCGGCCCAGGCGCTGCGCAATTTGCGCAACCCCTGAGCCGCCTGTCTCAGCGCATGCGCCAGAGCACTGGCGCGAGAAACGCGGCCCAACGCAGCAAGCGACGGGGCTTCAACACCACCACCGCAGCCGCCGTCGCGACACCCACGGCGACGGGGTGCTTGCGCGCGATGCGCAGGGCGGCCGCGGTCGCGGACTCATCGGGCGGTGGCGCATCGTCGACGGCCTCTTCACGGTGGCGCATGTCGGCACCGGCCTGCAGGCGCGCGATGCGTTGACGCTGCGTTTCGATGCGTTCGAGCAGTTCCTGGCGGGTCGCCGGGCGCGGCTCGCGCGGTGGCGGCTCTTCGTCGTCCCGACCGAAGCGATCCTGAAACCACTCCCAGTCACGTTCGAGCTCTCGCCGCGCAGGTACGAAGGCGTTCGACGCTTCACGGAACGTCGACAGGAACGCCACGACTGCCGCGATCCACAGCACCGACCACGCACCAGCAATCCACCACGCAGCGGCAGTGCGTTGGGGCGTGTCCCAAAAGTGCACGACGATCGCCATCGACAACAGCGCCACGGTCACGGTCGTCAGCCCCGCGGCCACGATGCCCAACAGCACCATGCGCTTGATCCGCTGTTTTTCGTCGTCCCACGCCATGCGAACCAGTTGAACGCGGTCCTCGGCGGCCAGCGCCCCTTCGCCGATCGCTGCGCGCACACGGCGGACGCGGGCATCCAGCCCCAACAGGGCCAGGAGCCTCATCGACTAGCGACGTCCGAGCAGCAAGCCAACCAGCACGCCGACCGCCAGCGCGGCACCGGCGATCTGCCATGGCTCGTCGTGCGCGTAGGCATTGGCGGTGTCGGCCGCTTCACGTGCCTTCTTGGCCGCGATGCGCGCTTTCTCGGCGGTGATTTCCTTGGCGATGGCCAGCTTGGCATCGACGCGTTGGCGCATCTGTTTGATGTGCGGCACGGCGTCGAGGTCCTTGCTCGCGAGAACGCCGCGCACGTCTTCGACCACCGCGTCGGCGGCCGCTTCAAGGTTACTGGTTGCACTCATTGGATCTTCCCTCTTCGGATTGGCGCCGGCACCGTGCCGGCGGGTTCACTCGCCTGCAATAGGCGTGCCTTGCCATGGTACATGGCAGCTCAGGCTGATTCGAGCATTTGCTTCACGTGTTCGGCAATGGCGAGGCTGCTCGTCAGCCCCGGGGATTCGATGCCGAACAAATTGATGAGGCCGGGCACGCCATGCGTCTCCGCGCCCTGGATCATGAAGTCCTGTGCTGCCTCCCCGGGTCCGGACAGTTTGGGGCGAATGCCGGCATAGCCGGGCTGCAGCGCGCCATCCGGCAATGCGGGCCAGTAGCGCCGAACTTCGGCGTAAAAGGCGTCGCCACGAGTTGGGTCGACCACCAGATCGTCCGGGGATGCCACCCACTGCACGTCCGGGCCGAACTTGGCTTGCCCGCCCAGGTCGAGCGTCAGGTGAACGCCGAGGCCGCCGGCTTCGGGCACCGGGTAGATCAGTCGGCTGAACGGCGCCCGGCTCGCGAGGGTGAAGTAGTTGCCCTTGGCGAAATGCGAGACGGGAACGGTGGCCGGTGGCAGGCCGGCAAAAGAACGGGCCAGGGCTGGCGCTTGCAGTCCGGCGGCGTTCACCACGCTTCGGCAACGCAAGGTCGTGCCGTCGCTTGCCATCAGGTCGATCACGCCATTGGCGATGCGGGCGCTCTCGATGCCCGACTTCAGCGCGACCACGCCACCCGCATTCTCGAGATCGCCCTGCAGACTCAACATGAAGGCGTGGCTGTCGACGATGCCGGTGCTGGGCGAGTGCAATGCTGCCATGCACGCGAGCGCAGGCTCCAGCGCGAGCGCCTCGTCGCGACCGAGCAATGTCAGATCGTTGACGCCGTTGCGCTGTGCCTTGGCAACGATTGCCTCCAACTCTGCGAGCTGCGGCGGCGAAGTCGCCACGATCAGCTTTCCGCATCGACGATGCGGTAGTGCTCTCGCCTCCAGATAGTGATACAGCAGCGCCTTGCCTGCGACGCACAAGCGTGCTTTCAGCGAGCCCTGCGGGTAGTAAATGCCGGCGTGAATGACCTCACTGTTGCGGGAACTCGTGCCGGTGCCGATGGCACTCTCCGCCTCCAGAACGATCACTTCCCGCCCCTGCAGCGCCAAAGCCCGCGCGACAGCGAGCCCGACGACGCCTGCGCCGATCACGGCGCAATCGAATGTGTCCATCGCGCGAGCTTAGCCGCTCGCCCAGTGCACCGACCTCAGCGTGCGGGCACGAAAGCGACCATGCGAAGCGTCGGCCAGCGGAATGCCGCTGCACGCATGAACGATCGATGGGCGATGAACCGAAGTGACGACCTCTCCGGCACGAGGGGACGTTCGGGGTCGAGTGGCGGCGCGCCCGGGTTCAGCGGTCCCTGGTCGGGTTCCACGGGCATTTGCCCGGGGGCCTCATCGGGCGTGATGGGGGTCGGCAGGTCGGGTGCAATGGCCATTTGAAATCTCCTTGGGTTTGGAGCTTTCTACGTCGCCTCGTTCACGCAGGCGCCAGCGCACGACGGCAGTTGGCGTGGGCCTGAGCCGACACCCTCGGTACCGAATTGAGAAGGAATTGGTGGGCGGTGGAGGTTTCGAACCTCCGACCCCAGCAGTGTGAATGCTGTGCTCTACCCCTGAGCTAACCGCCCGTGCGCTGCGAGTGCAGTGCGTTGGATTTCGCGTTGTGCGCGAAGCCTTCGATTATGCCACAGCCTCTTCAGACACCCACGCGAAAAAGCGTCCGGCCATTGCTGGATTTGTCGAGCTGCGCGAGCAACGCCTCGTGCGCCACCATTTCATGGTCGGTCGCCGCCAGCACCGGCAATTCGAAGCGGCTCAGGTCGACGGCAACGACGGTGCCGATCGCCGGTTCGTTGGACGCCACCTCGATCAGCAAGGCGTCCTGGCCGCGCGTGAGGTTGATATAGACGTCGGCCAGCAGCTGCGCATCGAGCTTGGCGCCGTGAAATGTGCGGTTCGACCGGTCCACGCCGAAGCGGTCGCACAACGCATCGAGCGAGTTGCGCTTGCCGGGGTACACCAGCTTGGCCATGGCCAGCGTGTCGGTCACTTCGTCGACGAACGTGCGCAATGGCGGAAGACCGGCCAGTTCCAGTTCCTTGTTGAGAAAACCCACGTCGAAGGCGGCGTTGTGAATGATCAGCTCGGCGCCGCGAAGGTACTCGACGACATCGTTCGCGAGCGTGGCGAACTTCGGCTTGTCGCGCAGAAAGTCGGTGGTGAGCCCGTGCACCTTCAGCGCATCTTCATGGCTTTCGCGCCCGGGATTGAAGTAGACGTGGAAGTCGTTGCCGGTGAGCTTGCGGTTGAACAGCTCGACGCAACCCAACTCGATGACGCGGTCGCCGTTTTCGGCGGAGAGACCCGTGGTTTCGGTGTCGAGAACAATTTGGCGCATGCAGGATTATTGCGGACCGTATGATGGCGACTATTAACATTTAGTCACCATGCAATACAAAACGTTTCAATTGGTGTTGACGCTCGCGCTGGTGGGTGTTTCGCTCGCCGCGGAGTCGCAACCCAAACCGATCGTCATTGGCCAGAGCTATATCAAGACCGGACCGCTGCAATCGCTCTCGACAGAACCCCTCATAGGCATCAAGGCCATGTTGAACGCGGTCAACGCCAGCGGCGGCGTGAACGGCCGGCCGATCGAATTGCGGCAGCTCGACGATGCCTACGAAGGAGCGAAAGCCGCCGAGAACGTCAAGACCTTCGTCGGCGAAGGCGCCATCGGCATTCTCATGCCCATCGGCACGTCCTCCTCCGTCGGCGCGCTGAAGGCGGCCAACGAGCTCAAGGTGCCGATGGTCGGCCCCTACACAGGTGCTGGGCCGGTGGTGAAGTATTCGGACTACGGCTTCCCGGTGCGCATCAGTTTCGACGAGGAATACAGCCGCATCGTGAACCACCTCTTCACCATCGGCAGCACGCGCATCGCGTTCGCGCACAACGACAATCCGGGCGCGAAATCGGCGATGGAAAGCACCGCCCGGTTCATTTCGGAACGCGGCGACAAGATGGTCGGCAGCGTCGCCATCAAGAACGACGGCTCAGACGCCGCGGCGCGCGCAGCCGAGCTGGTCAAACTGCAGCCGAAAGTGATCGTTCTTTCGGCGACGAACGATGTGACCGCGAAGTTCATCAGCGCCTACCGCGCGGCTGGCGGCGAGACGGCTTTCTATTCGTTCTCGTTTCTGAACGGCCAGAAGCTCCACCAGGACATCCAGAAGGCCTCGGCCGGCGTGGTCATTTCACAGGTTGTGCCCTACCCCTGGAACGGCGCGCTGCCGATCATCTCGGAGTATCAGGCGGCGATGAAGAAGATCGGCGCCACGGATTTCAGCTACGGCAGCCTCGAGGGCTATGTGGCCGCGAAGGTGATGGTCGAAGGACTGAAGCGCGCAGGCGCGAATCCGACGGCCGAATCGCTGCACAAGGGGCTGGAGTCGTTCAAGTCGCTCGACCTCGGCGGCCTGGCAGTGCACTACCGCCCCGGCGAGCACCGCGGCCTCACGTTCTCCGAACTCTCGATGCTCAAGAGCGACGGGCGCTATCTGCGCTGATCCCGCTGACCTCCACGCTCAGTGATTTTCCTTGGCGTGATTGATCGAATACTTTGGGATCTCGACCGTCAGGTTTTCCTGCGCGAGGATCGCCTGGCAGCTCAGGCGTGACTGAGGCTCCAGACCCCAGGCGCGATCGAGCAGGTCTTCTTCGCCCTCTTCCGCCTCGTTGAGCGAATCGAAGCCCTGGCGCACCAGCACGTGACAGGTGGTGCAGGCGCAGCTCATCTCGCAGGCATGCTCGATGTTGATGTTGTGTTCGAGCATTGCCTCGCAGATCGAAGTGCCGGCTGGCGCGCTGATTTCGGCGCCTTGCGGGCAGTATTCGGGATGCGGAAGGATCTTGATGACGGGCATGGGGCAGTTCTGGTTCTAGAGCGATTCGACCTTGCGGCCCGACAACGCACGGGCGATCCCCGCGTTCATTCGCTGGGCGGCAAAGGCTTCGGTGGCGTCGGCGAGCGCCTTGGTGGCGGCTTCGACCACGGCTGCGTCGTTGCTCTGCGCCGCATCGCGCAGCGCGGTCATGGACGCATCGATCGCGCCGCGCTCATCGGCCGACAGCAGGTCGCTATCCGCATCGAGTGCACTTCGGGTGGCCAGCAGCATGCGGTCGGCGTCGACGCGGGCTTCGACCAATGCGCGGGCCTGCATGTCCTGCTGGGCCGTGGCAAAGCTGTCCTGGAGCATCGTGGCGATCTGGTCGTCCGAAAGGCCATACGACGGTTTGACCGTGACGCTGGCTTCCACGCCGCTTCCCTGCTCTCTGGCCGCCACGCTCAACAGTCCGTCGGCGTCGACGGTGAAGGTGACGCGAATGCGTGCTGCACCCGCCGACATCGGCGGGATGCCCCGCAACGTGAAGCGCGCGAGGCTGCGGCAATCGCTCACCAGATCGCGCTCGCCCTGGACCACATGCAACGCCAAGGCGGTCTGTCCGTCCTGGTAGGTCGTGAAATCCTGCGCCATCGCGGTGGGGATCGTCTGGTTGCGCGGCACGATGCGCTCGACCAAGCCGCCCATCGTCTCGATGCCCAGCGAAAGCGGAATCACATCGAGCAGCAACAGGTCGTCTGCACCGCCGTTGCCGGCCAGCTGGTTGGCCTGGATGGCAGCCCCGAGGGCGACCACCTCGTCAGGATTCAGGTTGGTCAGTGGCTCGCGGCCGAAAAAGGCCATCACGGCTTCGCGAATCTGCGGCATCCGCGTGGACCCGCCGACCAGCACGATGCCTTGCAAGTCATCGGCCTTCAGCTTCGCATCGCGCAGGGCCTTGCGCACCGCCGCGATGGTGCGATCGGTGAGCGCTTGGGTGGCCGCGTCGAACTGCTTACGGCTCACGTCGATGCGCACTGCAGCACCCGCCACGCGTGCGTCGAACGCTGTCGAGTCCGCAGCGGTGAGTGTTTCCTTGGCAGCACGTGCGGCCACCAGCACGGCGGCCTTGTCGGCATCGTTCTCGACCTGCAACCCGGTTTGCGCCAGCACGAAATCGGCCAGCGCGTGGTCGTAGTCGTCGCCGCCGAGTGCCGAGTCGCCGCCGGTCGAAATCACCTCGAAGACGCCTTGCGCGAGCCGCAGGATCGAGATGTCGAAGGTGCCGCCACCGAGGTCGTACACCGCGTAGACGCCATCGCTCGCGTTGTCGAGCCCGTAGGCAATGGCTGCGGCAGTCGGCTCGCTGATGAGGCGCAGCACGTTGAGGCCAGCGAGCTGTGCTGCGTCCTTCGTGGCCTGGCGTTGGCCCTCGTCGAAGTACGCCGGCACGGTGATGACTGCGCCATACAGTTCGTCATCGAACGTGTCTTCGGCGCGGTAGCGCAACGTGGCGAGGATCTCGGCGCTGATCTCGACAGGCGACTTGATGCCTGCCGCCGTCTGCACCTTGACCATGCCGCCTTCGTCGACGAGCTGGTAGGACATCGCATCGCGATTGGCGATGTCTGCCAGGCCGCGGCCCATGAGCCGCTTGATCGACGTGATCGTGTTGGTCGCGTCGTCCGCGCGTGCGGCGAGCGCCTCGAAGCCGATTTGCCGGCGCTCCGTGTCGACATAGCGCACGGCCGACGGAAGGATGACGCGACCGGCGTCGTCGGGCAGGCATTCGGCCACGCCGTTGCGCACCGCCGCGACGAGCGAGTGCGTGGTGCCGAGGTCGATGCCAACGGCGATCCGGCGCTGGTGCGGGTCGGGCGCCTGGCCCGGTTCGGAAATCTGCAGAAGTGCCATGACGCTATTGTCCCAAGGGATCGCTTTTGGCTTCGACGTCGTCGGCAAAGCGCTCGATGAACATGAGGGCTCTCACCTGTTGCACGGCCGCCGCGTAGTCGTGTTGCACGTCGATGAGTCGGTCGAGCGAGGACAGCGCGTCCGCCTGCGCGGCCTCCACTTCAGCGCGCAACGCCTCGATGGCCGGCGAATCGGTGGCGTCGTCGAGCGCCTCGCGCCATGCCATCTGCTGCATCAGGAAAGCACCCGGCATCGCGGTGTTGTTCTCGGCGTTCACCGGCGCGCCGTGCAGCTCACACAGGTAGCTCGCGCGTCGGACCGGGTCTTTCAGACGTTGGTAGGCCTCGTTGATGCGGACCGACCATTGCATCGCGACGCGCTGCGCTGCCGCGCCCTGCGCCGCGAAACGGTCGGGGTGCGCCTCGCGCTGGAGCTCTTTCCAGCGCGCATCCAGTGCATCACGCTTCTGCGCGAAAGTTGCCGGGACGGCGAACAGTTCGAAATCGGTGTCGTTGAGATTCATGGCAAAAAAATACCGCCGGTGTCGAAGCGGCGGCGTCTTGTCGGGAAGGCGGCTGCACCACGTGAGCCGCTTCGGGAGTGGGCTAGATCCTGAAACTTTCGCCGCAGCCGCAACGGTCGCGCTCGTTCGGATTGATGAACTTGAAGCCTTCGTTCAGGCCTTCGCGCACGAAGTCGAGCCGCGTGCCGTCGATGTAGGCCAGGCTCTTCGGGTCGACCAGCACCTTCACGCCCTGATCTTCGAAAACGACGTCTTCCGGCGCGAACTCGTCGACGTATTCCAGCTTGTAGGCAAGCCCCGAGCAGCCGGTGGTCTTGACGCCGAGCCGCACGCCCACGCCCTTGCCACGTTTCCCGAGGTACCGGTTGACGTGCCGCGCAGCGGCTTCGGTCAGCGTGACGGCCATGTCAGTGAACGGCTTCCGCTGTCGACTGGATGCCAACGGCGTGCTTCGCCTTGTAGTCGTTGACGGCCGCCTTGATCGCGTCTTCGGCAAGGATCGAGCAGTGAATCTTGACCGGCGGCAGCGCGAGTTCTTCCGCGATCTGCGCGTTCTTGAGGGCAGCCGCTTCGTCCAGCGTCTTGCCCTTGACCCATTCGGTCACGAGTGACGACGACGCGATGGCCGAACCGCAACCGTAGGTCTTGAAGCGTGCGTCCTCGATCACGCCGGTTTCCGGGTTGACCTTGATCTGCAGCTTCATGACGTCGCCGCAAGCCGGTGCACCGACCATGCCGGTGCCCACCGAGTCGTCGCCCTTTTCAAAGGAGCCGACGTTACGGGGATTTTCGTAGTGGTCGATGACCTTGGATGAATATGCCATGGTGTTTACCTCTTCAATTCGTGGGGTTCAATGTGCCGACCACTGGATCGTGCTGATGTCGATGCCGTCCTTGAACATTTCCCACAAGGGGCTCAGTTCGCGCAGCTTCGACACGTTGTGCTTGATGGTGGAGATCGCGTAGTCGATTTCTTCTTCGGTCGTGAAACGGCCGATCGTCATGCGCAGACTGCTGTGCGCCAGTTCGTCGCTGCGACCGAGCGCGCGCAACACATAGCTGGGCTCCAGGCTGGCCGACGTGCACGCGGAGCCCGACGACACCGCCAGGCCCTTGATGCCCATGATCAGCGACTCGCCCTCGACGTAGTTGAAGCTGATGTTCAGGTTGTGCGGTACGCGGTGCGCGAGATTGCCGTTCACGAAGACCTGCTCGACATCCTTGAGTCCGTCAAGCAATCGCTTCTGCAACCTCGCCGCCTGGGCGATGTCGTCCTTCATTTCGAGCTTGGCTAGGCGGAACGCTTCGCCCATGCCCACGATCTGGTGCGTGGGCAACGTGCCTGAACGCATGCCACGCTCGTGGCCGCCACCATGCAACTGGGCTTCGAGCCGAACGCGGGGCTTCCGGCGCACATACAAGGCGCCGATGCCCTTGGGGCCGTACGTCTTGTGCGACGCCAGGCTCATGAGATCGATCGGCAACGTCGCCATGTCAATCTCGACCTTGCCCGTCGCTTGCGCTGCGTCGCTGTGAAAGATCACGCCTTTTTCGCGGCAGGCATTGCCCAGCGCGACCACGTCCTGGATGACGCCGATCTCGTTGTTCACGAACATCACGCTGGCCAGGATGGTGTCGGGGCGAATCGCCGCCTTGAACTTCGCCAGGTCGAGCAGGCCGTCTTCCTCGACATCGAGGTAGGTCACTTCAAAACCCTGTCGTTCCAGTTCACGCATCGTGTCGAGCACCGCCTTGTGCTCGGTCTTGACGGTGATGAGATGCTTTCCCTTGCCCTTGTAGAACTGCGCTGCGCCCTTGATGGCGAGGTTGTTCGACTCGGTGGCGCCGGAGGTCCAGACGATCTCGCGTGGGTCGGCCCCGATCAGGTCGGCCACTTCGCCGCGGGCTTTTTCGACCGCTTCTTCGGCTTCCCAGCCCCACGCATGGCTGCGCGATGCCGGGTTGCCGAAATGCTCGCGCAGCCAGGGAATCATGGCGTCGACGACGCGCGGATCGACCGGCGTCGTAGCGCCGTAGTCGAGGTAGATCGGGAAATGAGGGGTGACGTCCATGGCTCGCTCAGGCTGGCGTGGGTTGAAGGAGGATGCGGTGAGGCTCAGGCAGCCGAAGGCGCTCCGAAGCGATCACGACTTGGCAAATACATTGCCGAGGGCAAACACGGAATTCGGTGCATTCACGCGAATTGGCTTGACCACCGGTTGCGCCGAAATCGCGCGCTTGATGACAGGCTTGTTCTCGATCTGCACACCCTTGGCGAGTTGATCGTCGACCAGTTTCTGCAACGTGACCGAATCGAGGAACTCGACCATCCGCTGATTCAGCGATGCCCAGAGTTCGTGCGTCATACAGCGGCCAGCTTCGCCGAGGCAGTTTTCCTTGCCGCCACATTGCGTCGCATCGATCGGTTCGTCCACCGACACGATGATGTCGGCCACGGTGATATCGGCTGCCTTGCGGCCGAGGCTGTAGCCGCCACCGGGCCCGCGGGTCGATTCGACCAGTTCATGGCGCCGCAGCTTGCCGAACAGCTGTTCGAGATAGGACAGCGAAATCTGTTGCCGCTGGCTGATGGCAGCCAAGGTGACAGGACCGGTGTTCTGACGCAACGCCAGATCGATCATGGCGGTGACCGCAAAACGGCCTTTGGTAGTGAGACGCATCGCAAGCTCCTTCAAGTGCTTACCGTTGAAATGACACCGCAACCAGGGGCCACGGTGACGTCGTCTCCGCCCTGCCCGACCCTTTGAAAGCTGGTGTTCCAGCCTGTCCGAGTCGGCCCTTCATCGCGAAGTTCTCTTGTTCTTGAGTATTTCGGTCAAGTATAGCAGAAAGACCTTCAAACTGCTCGGGTAAACCCGGTGTACGCCCCTGCGACGCTGTAGGCCAAAGCCTCAATTGCCCGGCGTCAGCACCACGATGTTGTCGCTGCCCGCCCCGCCGAACGCCTGCTCGCGCAGCAGGGCCAGCTGATCGCGCACGCGCGCCGCCTTCTCAAATTCGAGATTGCGGGCGTGTTCCAGCATGAGCTTTTCGAGCCGCTTGATTTCGCGCGACACGTCCTTCTCGCTCATGTCCTCGACCTTGGCGCGCTCCAGATCCAGCTTGGCCATCTCCTTGCCTGTTTTCTCGCTGTACACGCCATCGATCAGGTCGCGCACCTGTTTCACGATGCTGCGCGGCGTGATGCCGTGCGCCAGGTTGTGCGCGATTTGCCTGGTGCGGCGGCGCTCGGTCTCGTCGATCGCCTTTTTCATGGACTCCGTCATGCGGTCGGCATACAGGATCGCCTTGCCGTTCAGGTTGCGTGCCGCACGCCCGATTGTCTGGATGAGCGAGCGCTCGGCCCGCAAGAAGCCTTCCTTGTCCGCATCGAGGATCGCGACCAGCGAGACCTCCGGAATGTCCAGGCCTTCGCGCAGCAGGTTGATGCCGACCAGCACGTCGAACGTGCCCAACCGGAGGTCGCGCAGGATTTCCACCCGCTCCACCGTGTCGATGTCGCTGTGCAGGTAGCGCACCTTGACGCCGTTGTCGCTCAGGTAATCGGTGAGTTGCTCGGCCATCCGCTTGGTCAGCGTGGTGATCAGCACCCGCTCGTGCTTGTCGACGCGCAGCCGGATCTCGCCCAACACATCGTCGACCTGGTGCGTGGCCGGCCGCACTTCCACCTCGGGATCGATCAGGCCGGTGGGCCGCACCAGTTGCTCGACGGTGTTGCCCGAATGGTCCTTTTCGTACTGCGCCGGCGTGGCTGATACGAAGATCGCCTGGCGCATCCGCGTCTCGAACTCGTCGAACTTGAGCGGGCGGTTGTCCATGGCCGAAGGCAACCGGAAACCGTATTCGACCAGCGTGGTCTTGCGCGCGCGGTCGCCGCTGTACATGCCGTTCAGCTGGCCGATCATCTGATGGCTTTCATCGAGAAACATCAGCGCGTCCTTGGGGAGGTAGTCGGTCAGCGTCGCGGGCGGCTGTCCCGGCGCCGCGCCCGAAAGATGCCGTGAGTAGTTCTCGATGCCCTTGCAGTGGCCGATCTCGGCCAGCATTTCCAGGTCGAAGCGCGTGCGCTGCTCGATGCGCTGCGCCTCCACGAGCTTGCCCTGGCTGATGAATTCCTTGAGCCGTTCGGCCAGTTCGAGCTTGATGGTCTCCACCGCGCCCAATACCTTGTCGCGCGGCGTGACGTAGTGGCTCGACGGGTACACCGTGAAGCGCGGAATCTTCTGACGGATGCGGCCGGTGAGGGGATCGAACAGCTGGAGCGATTCGATCTCGTCGTCGAACAGCTCGATGCGGATCGCCAGTTCGCTGTGCTCGGCGGGGAACACGTCGATGGTGTCGCCGCGCACGCGAAAGGTGCCACGCGAGAAATCCTGCTCGTTGCGCGTGTACTGCATGCGGATCAGGCGGCCGATCACGTCGCGCTGCCCAATCTTGTCGCCGACGCGCATGATGAAACGCATCTGCGTGTAGTCCTCCGGCGTGCCGATGCCGTAGATCGCGCTCACCGTCGCGACGATCACCGTGTCGCGTCGCTCCAGCACGCTCTTGGTCGCCGACAGGCGCATCTGCTCGATGTGCTCGTTGATCGAGCTGTCCTTTTCGATGAACAGGTCGCGCTGCGGCACGTAGGCTTCGGGCTGGTAGTAGTCGTAGTAGCTCACGAAGTACTCGACGGCATTCTTCGGAAAGAATTCGCGGAATTCGCTGTAGAGCTGGGCCGCCAGCGTCTTGTTGGGCGCGAACACGATGGCCGGCCGGCCCAGTCGCGCGATCACGTTCGCCATGGTGAACGTCTTGCCCGAGCCCGTGACGCCCAGAAGCGTCTGGAACACCTCGCCGTCGTTCACGCCCTCGACCAGTCCGTCGATGGCCTTGGGCTGGTCCCCGGCGGGCGGATAGGGCTGGAACAGCTCGAACGGCGAGCCCTCGAACTTGACGAACTGCCCTTCGGGGGCGGGGCCGACCCCTGCGGGATCATGCGTGTCTGTGATGGCTTCAGTGATCTCTGGCATGGCTGTACCTGTCAGGTGGCGCTGGCGCCGGTAAAATTCAAGGCAACCGGAAAGCTTAAGCGCTCTCCCGGTTGCACGCCAAGATTCACCCCAAAGGACCCTTTCCATGTCTATGTTCACCGCGGTCGAAATGGCACCGCGCGACCCGATCCTCGGTCTCAACGAGCAATTTGCGGCCGATACCAACCCCAACAAGGTCAACCTCGGCGTGGGCGTCTACTACGACGACAACGGTAAATTGCCTTTGCTCAAGTGCGTGCAGGCCGCGGAACAGACCATGATCCAGACCCCGAGCGCGCGCGGCTACCTGCCGATCGACGGCATCGTGGCGTACGACAACGCGGTCAAGGGCTTGGTGTTCGGCGCCGACAGCGAGCCCGTCACCTCCGGCCGCGTGGCGACCGTTCAGGGCATCGGCGGCACCGGCGGCCTGAAGGTCGGCGCCGACTTCCTGAAAAAGCTCAACCCGAACGCGACCGTCCTGATCAGCGATCCGAGCTGGGAAAACCACCGCGCCCTGTTCACCCAGGCCGGCTTCCCGGTCGAGACATATCCTTACTACGACGCGGCCAGGCGCGGCGTGAATTTCGACGGCATGCTGGCAGCGCTCGACGCCGCGCCGGCCGGCACCATCGTCGTGTTGCACGCCTGCTGCCACAACCCGACCGGCTACGACATCAGCGCGACCCAGTGGGACCAGGTGATCGCCGCCGTCAAGGCGCGCAACCTCGTGCCCTTCCTCGACATGGCCTACCAGGGCTTCGGCTACGGCATCCAGGAAGACGGCGCCGTCATCGGCAAGTTTGTCGCGGCCGGCCTGACCTTCTTCGTGTCGACCTCGTTCTCCAAGAGCTTCAGCCTGTACGGCGAGCGCGTCGGCGCGTTGTCGGTGGTGTGCGAGAGCAAGGAAGAAGCCGCGCGCGTGCTGTCGCAGCTCAAGATCGCGATCCGCACCAACTACAGCAACCCGCCGATCCACGGTGGCGCCGTGGTCGCCGCGGTGCTCAACGACCCGACCCTGCGCGCGCAGTGGGAAGAAGAGCTCGCCGAAATGCGCGTGCGCATCAAGGCGATGCGTCAGAAGCTGGTCGACGGCCTCAAGGCGGCCGGCATCCAGCAGGACATGAGCTTCATCACGACGCAAATCGGCATGTTCAGTTATTCGGGCCTCAACAAGGACCAGATGGTTCGCCTGCGCAACGAGTTCGGCGTCTACGGCACCGACACCGGCCGCATGTGCGTGGCCGCGCTCAACAGCAAGAACATCGACTACGTTTGCGCCTCGATCGCCAAGGTGATCTGACCCGAAGGACGGTGGCGCGGGATTTGCGTGGCCTCTGGCCATGAACGCGCCACCGCATCCTCCGCTGCACGATTTGCTGCGGCACACCCCTTTCGACGATGCGCAGGCGATCTTCTCGGGCACCCTCTTCGTCGCCATGGCGATGCAGTTGTTCGGACAGGCCGGCCTGCTCACGGGCGGCACGGCCGGGACCGCTTTTCTGCGCCGCATGGGCCGCCCTTTCACCATCAAGACCTCCATCGCCATCGCGCTGTTGCCGGCCATGACCGAGTGGGCGCCGCGCCTGTTTTCCATCGACCGGCCGGAAAGGTGCAAATCGTGATCGACTGCAGCGTGGTGTTGCGGGCCCTGTTGATCATTCCTTCGCAGCGGGTGGCCTGGTCTGTTCTGGCCGCCGTGGTGATGGGCCGGTTTTTGTGGATCAACCACAAACCGGATCGCCACGCAGCCACCTGAATGGCGTTTCAGGGCGTCACCGAGGCGACGCATTCTGGGTGTTTGTGCCTACTTCGGCAGCGCAATGCTGCTGATATATTGCACCGCAACATAACAAGCCCCAGGGTCCCATGCTGTATCAACTCTACGAAGCGCAACGTTCCTTGATGGAACCGTTTTCCGATTTCGCACAGGCTGCATCCAAGCTGTATGGCCCCGGTGCCATCTGGAGCCAGATGCCGATGGCACAGCGCATGGCTGCCGGCTACGACCTTCTTTATCGTCTGGGCAAGGACTACGAAAAGCCCGAGTTCAACATCAAGAGCGTGAATGTCGATGGCGACGATGTCGTGATCCAGGAGGCGGTGGCAAAAGACAAGCCGTTCTGCCAGCTGATCCGCTTCAAGCGCTTCACCGATGAGCCCGACACGCTCAAGAAGCTCAAGAGCCAGCCTGTCGTGCTGATCGTGGCGCCCCTGTCGGGCCACTACGCCACGCTCCTGCGAGACACGGTTCGCACCATGTTGCAGGGCCACAAGGTCTACATCACCGACTGGAAGAACGCGCGCTTGGTGCCGACTTCCGAAGGCGAATTCCACCTGGACGACTACATCAACTACGTGCAGGAATTCATTCGTGATCTGCAGGCCGAATACGGCAACTGTCACGTGGTGAGCGTCTGCCAGCCGACGGTGCCGGTGCTGGCCGCCGTCTCGCTCATGGCCAGTCGCGGCGAGACACTGCCGCTCACGATGACCATGATGGGTGGCCCGATCGACGCTCGCAAGTCGCCGACCGCGGTGAACAATCTCGCGACCACCAAGGGCTTCGACTGGTTCGAAAACAACGTGATCTATCGTGTGCCGAAAGGTTTTGCCGGCGAGGGCCGCCGCGTGTACCCCGGCTTCCTGCAGCACACCGGTTTTGTCGCGATGAACCCGGACCGCCACGCGACCAGCCACTACGACTATTTCAAGGACCTGATGAAGGGTGACGACGCGAGCGTCGAGGCCCATCGCAAGTTCTACGACGAGTACAACGCGGTGCTCGACATGGACGCCGATTACTACCTCGACACGATCCGCACCGTGTTTCAGGACTTCAACCTCGTGCATGGCACGTGGGATGTGAAGAACCCGGCCGGGCAAATCGAGCGCGTCCGTCCGCAGGACATCCGCACCATCGCGCTCCTCACCGTCGAAGGCGAACTCGACGACATCTCGGGTTCGGGCCAGACCGAGGCCGCGCATGACCTGTGCACCGGCATTGCAGCCACCCAGCGCGAGCATTTCGAAGCCAAAGGTGCCGGCCACTACGGCATCTTCAGCGGCCGCCGCTGGCGCGAAACGGTCTACCCGAAGGTGCAGAAATTCATCGCCGCACACGACACGCCACAAAAGCGCGCCGGCGCCAAGACGCCTGCCGTCGAAGTCACCGCCGAAGAAACGGTCAAGCCCGCTCGCAAGCGCCCGGCCAAGGCGCTGGCCGCCGCGAAGCCTGCACGCAAGGCGCGCAGCACCAGCGCGCGCTGAGCGCACCCGAGAAAGACGCGCGGTCATGACAGCGACGCTGGCAGCGCGCATCAACGACGCGCTGCCGCAGACGCAGTGCACGCGCTGCGGCTATCCCGACTGTGCCGGCTATGCCGACGCGATCGCCGCGGGCGAAGCGGGCATCAACCAGTGCCCGCCGGGCGGCGCCGAAGGCATCGCTCGGCTCGCGCGGCTGACGGGTCGACCGGTGCTCGCACTCGACCCGCAATTCGGCACCGAAGGACCGCGTTCGATGGCCGTCATCGACGAGGCCTGGTGCATCGGCTGCACGCTCTGCCTCGACGCCTGCCCGCCCGACGCGATCGTCGGCATCCACAAACACATGCACACGGTCATCGAGGCGCATTGCACCGGTTGCGAGCTCTGCATCCCGGTGTGCCCGGTCGACTGCATCTCGCTGGAAGTCGAGACGCCGGGTCGAACGGGTTGGCAGGCCTGGTCGGCGACGCAAGCGAACAGTGCGCGCGAGCGTTATCGTTTGCATGCCACGCATCGCCCTGTTGCCGGGAGCCAGAACCCCGAAGCGCCAGAAGAAGCGCCGCTCGACGACGCGGGCAGTCGCAAGCGCGCGATCGTCGAAGCCGCCCTGGCGCGCGCCCGCGCGGCGTCGGCGGCGCGCAAGCCCTGATGCCGATCAGCCGGCCGAGAGCGCCGCGAAGGCCTTGACCACTTCCGGCGGCGCCTGGACCATTTCGATCAGCACGCCCTCGCCCGCGATCGGGAACTCATCGTTCGCCTTCGGATGCATGAAGCAGATATCGAAGCCGGCCGCGCCCTTGCGGATGCCGCCCGGCGCGAAGCGCACGCCCTGCGCCGTCAGCCATTCGACGGCGACGGGCAAGTCGTCGATCCACAACCCGATGTGATTGAGCGGCGTGTTGTGCACCGCCGGCTTCTTGTCGGGGTCGAGCGGCTGCATCAGATCGACCTCGACCTTGAACGGACCGCTGCCGATGGCACAAATGTCTTCGTCGACGTTTTCGCGCTCGCTCTTGAACGTGCCCGTCACTTCGAGGCCGAGCATGTCGACCCAGAGCTTCTGCAGGCGCAGCTTGTCCGGGCCTCCGATCGCGATCTGCTGGATGCCCAGCACCTTGAAAGGCCTGTCCTGAGCTTGTCGAAGGGGCCGCGCGTTCATGTGAACTCCAGAATGATCTGGTCGACCGCGAGCGACTCGCCCTTGTTCGCCGAGATCTTGCCGACCACGCCGTCCTGCGAGGCAAACAGCACGTTCTCCATTTTCATGGCCTCGATCACCGCGAGCTTCTCGCCGGCGCGAACTTGCTGACCCGGTTGCACGGACACTTCGGCGAGCAGGCCCGGCATCGGCGAAATCAGGAACTTGCTCAAATCCGGCGCCGCCTTGTAGGGCATCAATTCCAGGAGACGTGCGCCGAGCGGTGACAACACCATGGCCTCGATCTGCGTGCCGTCGTGCGACACGCGCAACGCCAATGGATTCTTGCCCGCACCCCGCTCGACCTGCGCCACGAACGGTTTGTCGTTTGTGGTGCCTTCCACGCGAATGCTGCCGAGCGCACCGTTGCTGTCGATCTTGTAGCTGCGATCACCCACCGCGACGGCACTGGCGCCATTGCGCCCCTGGAAGTCGGTGACCGACACCGGGTGGTGCACATGCTTGCCTTCCGGCCCCAGTTCGACCACCACGAACTGCTCGCCGACCTTGACGCCGTGCCCTTCGAGTTGACCGCTGATGCCCGACGCCCGCGCGCGGTAGCGGCGGTGCACATAGGCGGCCAGCGCGATCAGAAACTCAGGGTCGCTGTGCGGTACGTCTTCGGCAAGGAAACCCTGGCCGTAGTGCTCGGCGATGAAGCCGGTGTTGAAGTCGCCCGAGACGAACTTCGGGTGCGCCAGCAGCGCCGCCTGGAACGGGATGTTGCTGCTGATGCCGCGAATCACGAAGCCGTTGAGCGCCTCGCGCATCTTCGCGATCGCGTGGTTGCGGTCCTTGCCGTGCACGATGAGCTTGGCGATCATCGAGTCGTAGAACATCGGGATCTCGCCGCCGTCGTACACGCCGGTGTCGACGCGCACACCGTACAGGTGGTCGGTGTCGGCCGAGAACATCGTCTCGGTCGGCGGCTGGAACTTGACCAGTCGACCGGTCGACGGCAAGAAGTTGCGGAACGGGTCTTCGGCGTTGATGCGGCACTCGATGGCCCAGCCTTCCCGTTTTACGTCGGCTTGCTTGAGCGGCAGCGGCTCCCCAGCGGCGACGCGGATCATCAGCTCGACCAGATCGAGTCCGGTGATGCACTCCGTGACCGGGTGCTCCACCTGCAGCCGCGTGTTCATCTCGAGGAAGTAGAAGCTCTGGTCCTTGCCGACCACGAACTCGACCGTGCCCGCGCTCTGGTACTTCACGGCCTTGGCGAGCTGCACCGCCTGTTCGCCCATCGCCTTGCGCGTGGCGTCGGTGATGAATGGCGACGGCGCTTCTTCGATGACCTTCTGGTGCCGCCGTTGGATCGAGCACTCGCGCTCGTTCAGGTAGATCACGTTGCCCTGCGAATCGCCCAGCACCTGGATCTCGATGTGGCGCGGCTCGACCACGAACTTCTCGATGAAGACGCGGTCGTCTGCGAAGGAGTTGCGCGCCTCGTTGCGGCAGGCGGTGAAACCCTCGAAGGCCTCCTTGTCGTCGTGCGCCACGCGCAGGCCCTTGCCGCCGCCACCGGCCGAGGCCTTGATCATCACGGGGTAGCCGATGTCCTTGGCGATCTCGACGGCACGCTCGGCAGTTTCGATGGCTTCGTTCCAGCCCGGGATCGTGTTGACCTTCGCCTCGTTCGCGAGCTTCTTGGAAGCGATCTTGTCGCCCATCGCCGCGATCGAATGGTGCTTGGGACCGATGAAGACGATGCCCTCTTCTTCGACCTTGCGCGCGAAGGCTTCGTTCTCCGACAGGAAGCCGTAGCCCGGGTGCACCGCCTCGGCGCCTGTCTTCTTGCACGCCGCGATGATGCGATCGGCCTGCAGGTACGACTCGCGCGACGGCGCCGCACCGATGTGTACCGCCTCGTCGGCCAGCTCGACATGGCGCGACTCCTTGTCGGCGTCAGAATAGACGGCGACCGTGAGGATGCCCATCTTCTTCGCGGTCTTGATGACGCGGCAGGCGATTTCGCCGCGGTTGGCGATCAGGATTTTCTTGAACATGTTGTTCTTCTCAGAGCGGAATGTTGCCGTGCTTGCGCCACGGGTTTTCCAGTTTTTTGGCACGCAGCATCACCAACGACCGGCAGATTCGCTTGCGTGTCTCGTGCGGCAGGATCACGTCGTCGATGTAGCCACGCGTTGCCGCCACGTACGGGTTGGCAAAGCGCGCCTTGTATTCGGCCTCGCGTGCGGCGAGTTTCTCGGGTTCGTTCTTGTCTTCGCGAAAGATGATCTCGACCGCGCCCTTCGCGCCCATCACCGCGATCTCGGCGCGCGGCCAGGCGAGGTTGACATCGCCGCGCAGGTGCTTGGACGCCATCACGTCGTAAGCACCGCCGTAGGCCTTGCGCGTGATGACGGTGATCTTCGGCACCGTGCACTCGGCGTACGCATAGAGCAGCTTGGCCCCGTGCTTGATGATGCCGCCGTACTCCTGCCCCGTGCCGGGCATGAAGCCGGGCACGTCGACGAAGGTGACGACCGGAATGTTGAAGCAATCGCAAAAGCGCACGAAGCGCGCCGCCTTGATCGACGACTTGATGTCCAGGCAACCCGCCAGCACCAGCGGCTGATTCGCAACGATGCCGACCGTCTGGCCTTCCATGCGCGCGAAGCCGATCACGATGTTCTTCGCGTACTCGGGCTGCAACTCGAAAAAGTCGCCGTCGTCGACGACCTTCACGATCAGCTCCTTCATGTCATAGGGCTTGTTGGCGTTGTCGGGCACGAGCGTGTCGAGCGAATAGTCCGGCCGGTCGGCCGGGTCGCCCTTGCCGTTGTTGCCCAGGCGCACCGGCGGCTTCTCGCGGTTGTTGAGCGGCAGGTAGTTGTAGAGGCGGCGCAGCATCATGAGCGCCTCGACGTCGTTCTCGAAGGCCATGTCGGCCACGCCGCTGCGCGTGGTGTGGGTGATGGCGCCGCCGAGCTCTTCGGCCGTCACGTTTTCGTGCGTCACCGTCTTCACGACTTCGGGGCCGGTCACGAACATGTAGCTCGAGTCCTTCACCATGAAGATGAAGTCGGTCATGGCCGGCGAATAGACGGCGCCGCCCGCGCACGGGCCCATGATCATGCTGATCTGCGGCACCACGCCGCTGGCCATCACGTTGCGCTGGAACACGTCGGCGTAGCCGCCGAGCGAGGCCACCCCTTCCTGAATGCGCGCGCCACCCGAATCGTTCAGGCCGATGACCGGTGCGCCGACCTTCATTGCCTGGTCCATCACCTTGCAGATCTTCTCGGCGTGCGCTTCGCTGAGCGCGCCGCCGAACACGGTGAAGTCCTGGCTGAACACGAACACGAGGCGGCCGTTGATCATTCCGTAGCCGGTGACCACGCCGTCCCCCGGGATCTTTTGCTCGGCCATGCCGAAGTCGACCGAGCGATGCTCCACGAACATGTCCCACTCTTCGAAAGTGCCGTCGTCCAGCAACAGTTCGATGCGCTCGCGCGCGGTGAGCTTGCCCTTCTTGTGTTGCGCGTCGATGCGCTTCTGTCCGCCACCGAGGCGGGCTTTCGCGCGGCGTTCTTCGAGTTGGTCGATCAGTTCTTGCATGGTGTGGTGTTTCCGAGGCTGAAGATTCGATTGGCAATATTTCTAGATGGCGGCCTGCGCCGGCCCGGCCGACGCGGCGAGCAAATTGCGTGCGGCGGTCGATGCGGGCAACTTGCCCGCCGCCACCTGTCGCGTGAATTCCGGCAACAACTCGCGTACCTGCGGATGCTGCTTGAAAGCCTGTTTGAGACCCGCGTCGATGCGCTCCCACATCCACGAAAGCGCCTGCTTCTCGCGTCGCGTGTCGAGCTTGCCGTTGGCTGTCTGGAGCGCCCGGAACTCGCTGACCGATGCCCAGAACGTGTCGACGCCGGTGCCGAGCAGTGCGCTGAGCTGCATGACCCGCGGCAGCCAGAAGCGCACTTCGGCCTCGGGCGAGCCAGGCGTGGCATGCGCCGCGTGCATGGCCTGCGCGTGTGCCGGATTGCCGTGGTGACCGAAGAGCCGCATTGCAGACGTGATCTGCGCCTGCGCGCGTGTGGCCGCATCCTTGTCGATGTCGGCCTTGTTGATGACGACGAGGTCGGCCAGCTCCATCACGCCCTTCTTGATCGCTTGCAGGTCGTCGCCGGCGTTGGGCAGTTGCATGAGCACGAACATGTCGGTCATGCCCGCGACGGCCGTTTCGCTCTGGCCCACCCCCACGGTTTCGACGATGACGATGTCATAGCCCGCAGCCTCGCACACCAGCATGGCCTCGCGCGTCTTCTCCGCGACGCCGCCCAGCGTGCCCGACGACGGGCTCGGCCGGATGTACGCGCGCTCGTGCACCGACAGCCGCTCCATGCGCGTCTTGTCGCCGAGGATCGAGCCGCCCGACACGGTCGACGACGGGTCAATGGTGAGCACGGCGACGCGGTGCCCCAGGTCGATGAGGAACAGGCCCAGCGTTTCGATGAAGGTGGACTTGCCCACGCCCGGCACGCCGGAGATGCCCAGGCGAAACGAGTTTCCGGTGCGCGGCAGCAGCGCCGTGAGCAGTTCGTCGGCCTGCAACCGATGGTCGGGGCGCGTGGATTCGAGCAGCGTGATCGCCTTGGCGATGGCGCGGCGCTGCGGCATCGCGGCGTCGGCGATCAGCGCGGCTTCAAGTGCTGCCACCGCCGTCAAGCCATCGCCTCCTGAACGCGCCAACGGTAGTGCAAGTCAACACCCTCTTCGCCTTCGAGGACGAATCCGTGGCGTTGGTAGAAGCGGATGGCGTCGCTTTGCACGAGCGCGGTGAGCTTGATGTCGCGCGCCTGTTCGCGCGCATGCGCCATCGCCCATCGCAGCACCCAGTCGCCGATGCCCATGCTCTGGAAGCCGGTGCGCAAGTACAAATGGTCGAGCCGCAAGGCGTCGGCGCCTTCGGGCTTGAGCGTGACGAAACCAACGCGCTGGCCGCCGTCGAGCACGATGTGGTGCATGAAAGGAATCACGAAACCGGCGCTCAACCGCTCGCGCGAGCGGTGGGCATCGAAGCGACCCACGCGCTCCAGGCTCGGGCGCATCGCGTCGATGCGCAATGCCAGCATGGCTTCGAAATCGTTGTCCACCACCGGTTGGAACGCCAGCCGCGACGAAATATCCTCCACGTCGCGCTCCGCTCAGGCCGTTGCCAGCGAGGCGCGGATCTGCTCCAGCACGTCCTTCGCGCTCGCAGGGATCGGCGTGCCCGGGCCGTAGATGCCCTTGACGCCGGCCTCGTACAGCATTTCGTAGTCGCCGCGCGGAATCACGCCACCGACGAACACGATGATGTCGTCGGCGCCCTGCTTCTTGAGCTCCGCGATGATCGCGGGCACCAGCGTCTTGTGGCCAGCTGCGAGCGTGCTCACGCCGACGGCATGCACGTCGTTTTCGATGGCCTGGCGGGCGCACTCTTCGGGCGTCTGGAACAGCGGGCCCATGTCGACGTCGAAGCCCAGGTCGGCGAAGGCGGTGGCCACCACCTTGGCGCCGCGGTCGTGCCCGTCCTGGCCCAGCTTGGAGATCATCACGCGCGGACGGCGGCCCTGCTCTTCGGCGAAGGCCGCAATCTCGTGCTGCAGCGCCTCCCAGCCTTCGGCCGAGTCGTAGGCAGCGGCGTAGACGCCCGTGACCTTCTGCGTGTCGGCGCGGTGGCGGCCGTAGACCTTCTCCAGCGCGTCGCTGATTTCTCCGACCGTCGCGCGCAGGCGCACCGCGTCGATGCTGAGCGCAAGCAGGTTGCCTTCGCCGCTCTCGGCGGCAGCGGTCAGCGCGTCGAGCGCGGCCTGCGTCTTCGCGGTGTCGCGCTTCTCGCGGATGGCGTGCAGCTTGGCGATTTGCCCATCGCGCACCTTCACGTTGTCGATCGACAGGCTGTCGATCGCGTCCTCGGTCTTGAGCTTGTACTTGTTGACGCCGACGATCACGTCGCGGCCCGAGTCGATGCGCGCCTGCTTGTCGGCCGCGGCCGCCTCGATCTTGAGCTTGGCCCAGCCGCTGTCGACGGCCTTGGTCATGCCACCCATCGCCTCGACCTCTTCGATGATCGTCCACGCGGCATCGGCCATGTCCTGCGTGAGCTTCTCCATCATGTAGCTGCCGGCCCACGGGTCGATCACGCTGGTGATGTGCGTCTCTTCCTGGATGATGAGCTGCGTGTTGCGCGCAATGCGCGAACTGAACTCCGTCGGCAGCGCGATGGCTTCGTCGAGGGCGTTGGTGTGCAACGACTGCGTGCCGCCGAACACCGCGGCCATCGCCTCGATGGTGGTGCGCACCACGTTGTTGTAAGGGTCCTGCTCGGTCAGCGACCAGCCCGAGGTCTGGCAATGCGTGCGCAGCATCAGGCTCTTCGCGTTCTTCGGCTCGAAGTCCTTCATGATCCGGCACCACAGGAGGCGCGCCGCGCGCATCTTGGCGACCTCGAGATAGAAGTTCATGCCGATGGCCCAGAAGAAGGAGAGGCGCCCGGCGAACACGTCGACGTCGAGGCCCTTGGCCAGCGCGGTCTTCACGTACTCCTTGCCGTCGGCCAGCGTGAAGGCCAGCTCCAGCGCCTGGTTGGCGCCGGCTTCCTGCATGTGATAGCCGCTGATGCTGATCGAGTTGAACTTGGGCATCTTGTGCGCCGTGTACTCGATGATGTCGCCGATGATCCGCATGCTCGGCGCGGGCGGGAAGATGTAGGTGTTGCGGACCATGAACTCCTTGAGGATGTCGTTCTGGATGGTTCCGCTCAACTGGTCCTGCGCCACGCCCTGCTCTTCGCCCGCCACGATGTAGCCCGCCAGCACCGGCAGCACCGCGCCGTTCATCGTCATCGACACAGAGACCTTGTCGAGCGGGATCTGGTCGAACAGGATCTTCATGTCCTCGACCGAATCGATCGCCACGCCGGCCTTGCCGACGTCGCCGGTCACGCGCGGGTGGTCGCTGTCGTAGCCGCGGTGCGTGGCCAGGTCGAAGGCGACCGACACGCCTTGTCCGCCGGCCGCCAACGCCTTGCGATAGAAGGCGTTCGACTCTTCCGCCGTCGAGAAGCCCGCGTACTGGCGGATGGTCCATGGCCGCACCGCGTACATGGTGGCCTGCGGGCCGCGCAAATACGGCTCGAAGCCCGGCAGCGTGTCGGTGTACTTGAGGCCCTGAAGATCGGCCGCGGTGTACAGCGGCTTGACCGTGATGCCGTCGGGCGTGCGCCAGTTCAGTGCGCTCACATCGCCACCGGGCGCCGACTTGGCGGCGGCCAGTGTCCAGGCAGCGAGGTCGGCGGGCTTGAAGATCGGTTCAGGTGTACTCATGGCGAGGCGTCGGCGTCCGTGCAGGTTTTGGCAAGTCTAACCGTCCGTAATTATTAATTCAATCGAGATTTCTGAAGTACAGTCGCGCTCATGTCCGCCTTCACCCTGACACCGCGCGCCCTTTACGAAGAGGTGGCCGAAGGGCTGCGTCAGCGCATTTTCCAGCGTGAACTCGAGCCGGGCAGCTGGATCGACGAGATGAAGCTGGCCGAGGAATACGGCATCAGTCGCACGCCCCTGCGCGAGGCGCTGAAGGTGCTCGCCGCCGAGGGCCTGGTGACGATGAAAGTGAGGCGCGGTGCCTACGTGACCGAGGTGTCGGAGCAGGACTTGACAGATGTCTATCACCTCCTCAGCTTGCTCGAAAGCGATGCGGCCGGTGTGGTCGCCGAGCGCGCGACCGAGGCCCAGTTGAACGATCTTCGCCGGTTGCACGACGAACTCGAAGCGACCGCCTGTCCGGGCCACGTCGACCGCGAACTTTTCTTCGCGATCAACGAGCGCTTTCACATGCGCCTGCTCGCCATCGCCGACAACCGTTGGCGCGACCAGGTGGTGGCCGATCTGCGCAAAGTGATGAAGCTCAACCGGCACAACTCGCTGCTGAAGTCGGGCCGCCTCGTCGAATCGCTGGCCGAACACCGGGCGCTGATGGCCGCCATCGAGTCGCGGGAACCACAGGCCGCGGCGGCGCGCATGCGCGAACACTTTGCCAGCGGGCTCGAAGCGGCTACCTGAGCGACCTTCAGCACGGCGACGCGTGACTCAGGCCGCGAGCGCCACCGGCTCGTGCGCCAGCGCCATCACCGCGTGCGGCGGCATGTCCTTGAGTTTGTGGTCGCTCCACACCTGCCGCCAGCGGCGCGCACCGGGCAGGCCATTGCGCAGGCCGAGCATGTGGCGCGCGATATTCGATAACGGCGTGCCGTGTTCAGCCGCCTCGCGCAACATGTAATCGCACATCTGCGCCTCAATGCCTTCGCGGGTGATGTCGCGAGGCGTGATGCCGAAGAAGTCGGCGTCCCAGCCAGCCAGCCACCAGGGGTTGTGATACGCCTCGCGGCCGACCATGACACCGTCGAGCAGGCGCAGCTGCTCGTGCACCTGGCCGGGCTCGGCGAAGCCGCCGTTGATCGAAAAGCGCAGCGCCGGAAAGTCGTGCTTGAGTTGGTGCACCAGCGCATAGCGCAGCGGCGGCACTTCGCGGTTCTGCTTGGGCGACAGGCCTTTGAGCCAGGCGTTGCGCGCATGAACGATGAATGTCTTGCAGCCCGCCTCGGCCACCGTACCGACGAAATCGCGCACGAACTCGTAGTTTTCCGTCTTGTCGATGCCGATGCGGTGCTTGATGGTGACCGGCACGCTCACCACGTCCAGCATCGCTTTCACGCCGTCGGCGACCAGCTGCGGCTCGGCCATCAGGCAAGCCCCGAAGGCGCCACGCTGCACACGCTCACTCGGGCAGCCGCAATTGATGTTGATCTCGTCGTAGCCCCATTGCTCGCCGAGCTTCGCGCACTGGGCGAGATCGGCCGGCTCGCTGCCGCCAAGTTGCAGGGCGATCGGGTGCTCTTCGGCGTTGAAGCGCAAGTGGCGCGGCACGTCCCCATGAATGAGGGCGCCGGTCGTCACCATCTCGGTGTAGAGCAGCGCGTGGCGTGTCAGCAGCCGATGGAAGTAGCGGCAGTGCCGATCGGTCCAATCCATCATCGGCGCGACGCTCACGCGGTCTGGCGAAAAACGACTGGCGATGGGATCGGGCGTGGACATGGGACGAAAACGGTTGGCCGGGCGCGGCCCGGCAAAGCCTTCGATTGTCTCTCAGGGGTTGCCGATTTGCCCGAACGAGGTGCGCAGTCCGCGTAGTCGGTGGGGCCGCTGCTTTCCGGCGGATTGCCGGTGGCCGACAGCCATGCCGAGATGCTCGGCAAGCGCTTTTCGAAATGCGCGTGAAGCTCGCGCCACTTGCGGCCTTCGGCATGCAATGCCGTGATCTCCAGCGCTTCGACCGCGATCGCACGCAGGCTGCCGACCATCGCGAGCGAGCGGCCGTCGAGCAATTGCAAGGTCACCTCGCGGCCCTGCGCCAGAATTTCTTCGAGGATGCGGCGATGCACGGTGTAGTCGGCCCACGCCTGTTTGCTGCACGCATCGCTCAGTTCGCGAAACACCCAATGCATGTTGGAAGCGAACATCGCTGCCACCTGTGCGGCCTGACGGGCGTTCTGCTGGGCAAAACGTTCCTGCGCCCGCAACGCCCAACCGATGGCTGCCAGCACGCCGAACGCCTGCACCCAGGCGGCCCATTCGCCTTGCGTCGTCGGGCGATGAAACCAGAAGATGACGCCCGCAACGATCAGCACGACGGCCAGTGCCATTTGAGTTCTACGCATGTCTTCCCTCCAGGAACGCGCCGATTCAAGCACGCGGACCTTCTCTTCCAAACGATTTTCGAATCATCGCGAGGCCCGCGACCCAGGCGTCACCGTAATTCGAATACGGCTTGACCGCGGCTTCCACCGGCAAATAGGGCAGCGCGTCTTCCATCATGGAGTCCGTCGCTTCCAGCAACACCCAATAGAACTCGCCCTCTTCGAGTTCCTGGACGGTCAACGCGATATTTCGCAGTTTCGGCATTGGAGGGGGGTCAGAAAGGGTGAAGAGAGAAAAATTGAATTGGAACTGCGCCGATCCTATGGATCTGCCCCCTGAACGCAAAAGCACAAATTCACGTTTTGCTACAAATGTGACAACTAGTAATAAGACCGATGGGGGCAACCAGTGCGATGGGTGCAATTCGTCCGATTTGCCTTGCTGCCGCAGGTCTTGCCTCCTACATCGCGCGCTGTCCGGGGTCCCTAACCTTTGCAAGGTATTCCGACGGATTGACAAGGAGACCCTACCCATGAAGCCATTCGCAATCGATTCAAAAATGCGCGCAATGATCGGCGGCGCGTTTTATCCCACGGGCCATTCGATGGTGCTGTTTCCCGACGCGGAACATGCCCGCAAGGTCGGCCAGGACGTGATGTCGGATGGCGTGAGCGGTGATGCGATTTATCTGATCCCGCCTGAAGTCATCCTCTCGCAGATCACGCCGACCGTCGCGGATGCCGACAATCCGCTGCCATCCGCCGGCAGTGAGGGCGCGACGGTTCGCGCCTACACCAAGCTCGCGCGCGAAGGACACACCGCCCTGCTGGTGAAGACCGACGACGAGGCGGCGGCCGAGCTGCTCATGAAGCGGGTCCGGCAGGTGCCGTATTCGATGGCCCAGCGCTATCGCGCGCTGGTCATCGAAGACCTTTAAGCCCGAAGCGAGAACGTCAGCCGATCAGCCCGCCAGCGCGCGACGCACGGTTCCGCTGGCTATTGCTTGCGCCAGTGCGTTCTCGCCGAGGAATACCGTGGCGCCCTCTTCCTGCGTGAGGAGTCTCGCCCGTGCTTCGTTGTGGCTGCGGATCAAGGTCGCGATCGCCGGGTTGAGCGTGCAACGTGTCCGGCGTGACGATCACGCGAGCCCGTGCGACGTGGGCCTGGACGAGCACGGCCGGATCGGCGGCGTCACCCCGTACAGGCGCCACGCCGCTCGCACGCAGTTTCCCGACGACTTCGCGACTTGGCCCAGCGACCACGAGGGGGATGTCGTGCGCAGCCAGCGCGACGGCAATGCGCCGTCCGACGCGGCCATGGCCGCCGGAGCGACGCGCCAAGTCCCGCCAGGATGAAAGAGAACTCGCCGATCTGCGCCAGGCTCGCGCTCACCGTGAGCGCGGCGCCCAGCGGATAGCGCAGCACCGGCACCAGCGCGCACGCGGCGAGCGAGCCGGCAGCCTCAGACGCACGGCGAGGAAGCCGAACAGCAGGGCGAGCCCGAGCCCTGCGGCGACTGTGTTGATCAGGGAAACGCTATGGGGCATGCGTCCCATGTTGCCGGAAAAATGTCCGGCGGCTCCAAGCAGGTCACTTCGCCATGTGGCTGTCTTTGGCGTTGATCAACACCTCGGGCGCCTGCGCTTCGACCCACGTCTCGCCGTTGAGCCCGGCCTGCAGCCGGTCCATGTCGAGCTCGTTGGTCCACTTGGCGACGACCAGCGTCGCGACGCCGTTGCCGACCAGATTGGTCAGCGCACGTGCTTCCGACATGAAGCGGTCGATGCCCAGGATGAGCGCCAGTCCGGCCACCGGCACATGCCCCACCGCCGACAGCGTCGCCGCCAGCACGATGAAGCCGCTGCCGGTGATACCTGCCGCGCCCTTGGACGTCAGCAGCAGCACCGCGAGGAGCGTGATTTCCTGCATCAGCGTCATCGGCGTGTTCGTGGCCTGCGCAATGAACACCGCTGCCATCGTGAGATAGATAGATGTACCGTCGAGGTTGAACGAGTACCCGGTGGGAATCACCAGGCCGACCGTGGTCTTGGCGGCACCAAGGTTTTCCATCTTTTCCATCATGCGCGGGAGCACCGATTCGGACGACGAAGTACCCAGCACGATCAGGAGTTCTTCCTTGATGTACTTGATGAACTTCCAGATGCTGAACCCGTGGAACCTCGCGATCAGCCCGAGCACCACGAAGATGAACAGGAGGCAGGTCATGTAGAAAGTGCCCATGAGCTTGCCCAGCGAGAACAGGCTGCCCACGCCGTATTTGCCGATCGTGAACGCCATCGCACCGAAGGCGCCGATGGGCGCCAGCTTCATGATGTAGCCGACGATCGTGAAGAGCACGTGCGAACCCTTTTCGATCACATCGAACACCAGCGTGCCGCGGCCACCGAACTTGTGCAGCGCGAAGCCGAACATCACCGCGATCAGCAGCACCTGCAGCACTTCGCCCTTGGCGAACGCGTCGACCACGGTCGTCGGGATCACGTTGAGCAGGAAATCGACCGTGCCAGTCATCTTGCCAGGGCCGGTATAGGCGGCGATCGCCTTGGTGTCGAGCGTGGCCGCGTCGATGTTCATGCCGGCGCCGGGCTTGATCACGTTGACCAGCACCAGCCCCACGACCAGCGCAATGGAACTGACGACTTCAAAATAGAGCAGCGCCAGACCGCCGGTCTTGCCGACCTTCTTCATGTCTTCCATGCCGGCGATGCCAATCACCACCGTGCAGAAGATGATCGGCGCGATGATCATCTTGATCAGCTTGATGAAGCCGTCGCCCAGCGGCTTCATGCTTTCGCCGACCGCCGGGTAGAAGTGCCCGAGCAGCACGCCGATGATCACGGCGGTGATCACCTGCACATAGAGCGATCGGTAGAGAGGGAGCTTTTTAGCGGATGTAGTCGTTATGGTTGCCATGTTGCCTCCGGAAAGAGTGGGGGAATGTAAGCGCCTTGCGGGCCCAATGCCATGCGTAGAACCCACATCCGTTGAAAACGAAAAACCCGCCGAAGCGGGTGGTGAAGTCAGGTCGTTGTGGCCATCTCAGTGCATGTGGAGGCCACCGTTCACCGAGAAATCGGCGCCGGTGGAATAGCCCCCTTCGTCAGTGGCGAGCCACGAGATGATCGAGGCGATCTCGCTCGGCTTGCCCAGACGCTTGACCGGGATGGTCGCGATGATCTTGTCCAGCACTTCCTGGCGGATGGCATTCACCATGTCGGTGCCGATGTAGCCCGGGCTCACGGTATTGACAGTGACGCCCTTGTTGGCCATTTCCTGGGCGAGCGCCATCGTAAAGCCGTGCATGCCGGCCTTCGCCGCCGAATAATTGGTCTGGCCGGCCTGGCCCTTGGCGCCGTTCACCGAGCTGATGTTCACGATACGGCCCCAGCCCTTTTCGACCATGTCGCCGACGACCTGCTTGGTCACGTTGAACATGCTGTTGAGGTTGGTTTCGATGACCGCGCTCCAGTCTTCGGGCGTCATCTTGATGAACATGCGGTCGCGCGTGATGCCGGCGTTGTTCACGAGCACATCGATGCTGCCGTGCTCGGCCTTGGCCTTGGAGAACGCGTCCACCGTCGAATTCCAGTCGCCGACATTGCCGACCGAGGCGAAGAACTCGTACCCCTCGGCTTTTTGTTCAGCCAGCCACTTGGCGTGGTCGCGTGTCGGTCCGCAGCCGGCGATCACGGTGAATCCGTCCTTGTGAAGGCGTTGGCAGATGGCGGTTCCGATGCCACCCATGCCCCCGGTGACGTATGCGACTTTCTTGCTCATGTTTTTTCCTTGATTCGAACAGCCTGAACTGGCGCAATCACTGTAGCGAAAATTTGGTGCTTCACCGGGTGAGGAAAACACTGAGCCCGGGTTGCAACCAGCTGTCACAAGCCTTTCCTATACTCGATCAATGTCTTCGATCGAGCTCAACGGGATCGCAAAATCCTGGGGCACCAGCACCGCCCTTCACGCCATCGACCTGCGCATTGCCGCCGGTTCGTTCTGTGTTCTTCTCGGTCCGTCGGGCTGCGGCAAGTCAACCACCTTGCGCATCGTCGCGGGCCTGGAAGCGGCGACAGCCGGGCGGGTCCTGATCGACGGGCGCGATGTGACGAACCTTCCGCCGGCCCAGCGCGGCATCGCCATGGTGTTCCAGAACTACGCACTGTTCCCGCACCTCAGCGTGGCCGACAACATCACCTTCGGCCTTTCCGTGCGCAAGACGCCTGCCGCAGAAGCGGCGACCCGCTTGAAAGACACGGCCGCGCTGCTCGGCCTGAGCGCCCTTCTTGACCGTCGACCCGGCCAACTCTCGGGCGGCCAGCAGCAACGCGTGGCACTGGGACGCGCGCTCGTGGCGCAGGCAAGGGTCTGCCTGATGGACGAGCCGCTTTCCAACCTCGATGCGCAACTGCGCCAAGAAATGCGGCGCGAACTGCGCGAACTTCAGCAAAAGCTCGGCCTCACAGTGGTTTATGTGACGCACGACCAGACCGAGGCGATGAGCATGGCCGACCAGGTCGTGCTGTTGAACCAGGGTCGCGTCGAGCAATCCGGTCCGCCGCGTGAGCTCTACGCCAAGCCGGCGACCACCTTTGCCGCGCGCTTCATCGGCACCCCGCCGATGAACCTCATCGCCCTCGAGGCCGGCCGCATCACGGGAAGCGACGTCGCCGTCGGTCTGACGGCCGCGACGCTGGGCGTGCGACCTGAGGCCATTTCGCTCGCACCGAGCGCCGACAACCCGCAAAGCGCCGGCGTGCCGGCCCGCGTCGCGAGCGCGGAATACCTGGGCGCCGATCTGGTGCTCCGCTGCGAGGTCGGCAGCCAGACGATGCTGGTGCGCACCGAAGGCCAGCACCACGCCGAGGTGGGCGACACCGTTCGCCTGCACTGGGCCCCGCAAGACAGCCACGGCTTCACGACCGACGGGCAACGCATTCTCTGACCGCTTTTTTTTCAACAGGACGAATCCCATGAAGAGACAGACTTTTCTGCGCGCGATCGCGCGCCACTCCGTCGCCGGCCTTCTCGCATTCACCGGCGTCAACGCCATGGCGCAAACGCCGGTGGAAGTGCCCTTCTATTACCCCGTCGCGGTCGGCGGCCCGATCGCCAAGACGATCGACGGCTTCGCAGAAGGCTTCATGAAGGAGAACCCCGGCATCAAACTCACGCCCATCTACGCCGGCACGTATCAGGAGACCATCGTGAAGGCGCTGACCGCCCACAAGTCGGGCACGCCGCCAGTCACGTCGGTGCTGCTGTCGACCGACATGTTCACGCTGATCGACGAGGACGCGATCGTGTCCTTTGACACGTTCGCCAAGACCGCCGACGACAAAGCCTGGATGGGCAGTTTCTACAAGGCTTTCATGGCCAACAGCCAGACCGGCGGCAAGACCTGGGGCATCCCGTTCCAGCGCTCGACGGTCGTCATGTACTGGAACAAGGAAGCCTTCAAGGAAGCCGGCCTCGATCCGAACAAGCCGCCGACAAACTGGGCCGAGCTGAAGGAAGCCGCGACCAAACTCACCAAGAAAGACGCAAGCGGCAAGGTCACGCAATGGGGCGTGCAGATTCCCTCCAGCGGTTTCCCGTACTGGCTCTTCCAGACGCTGACCACGCCGAACGACGCCATCCTCGCGAACGATACCGGTACGCAGGTGAAATTCGACGACCCGAAGGTCGTCGAGGCGCTTCAGACCTGGGTCGATCTCGGAAAGGCCGGTATTCACCCGCCGGGCGTGGTCGAGTGGGGCACGACGCCCAAGGATTTCTTCGAAAAGAAGGCCGCGATCATCTACACGACCACCGGCAACCTGACCAACATCAAGGCGAACGCCAAGTTCGATTTCGGCGTCGGCATGATCCCCGGCAACAAGCGCAAGGGCTCGCCCACGGGCGGCGGCAACTTCTACATCTTCAAGAAATCCACACCTGCGCAGCAGGAAGCGGCCTTCAAGTTCATCAAGTGGGTGACGCAGCCCGAGCGTGCCGCGCAGTGGAGCATGGACACCGGCTACGTCGCCGTCTCGCAAGCCGCCTACGACACGCCGACGCTCAAGAAGTACGGCGCCGACTTCCCGGCCGCACTCGTGGCGCGCGACCAGTTGCCCGTGTCGGTGGCGGAGTTCTCCACGCACGAAAACCAACGCGTGACCAAGGCGCTCAACGACGGCCTGCAGGCTGCGCTGACCGGCACCAAGCCGGCGGGTCAGGCCATGCAGGACGCGCAGAAGGAAGCGGACCGCATCCTGCGTTCGTACAAGTGACGCGGTGACATGAAACAGCGCTCGGTTCATGCGTGGTTGATGCTGCTGCCGGCGCTCGCGCTGCTGGTGGCGTTCACGCATTGGCCGGCGGTCTCGACGCTGGTCGACAGCTTCTACTCAACGCCCAAGGGCGCGCGGCCCGGCGTGTGGGTCGGCCTCGAGAACTACGATGTGATGGCGTCCGACCCGGTGTTCTGGAAGGCGGTGCGCAACAACCTGTGGTTCGCGGGCGCGACGATTCCCTGCTCGATCGGCCTCGCGCTCGTGATGGCGCTGTGGGTCAACGAGCGCATCGCCGGCCGTGCGTTCTTGCGCATGGCGTATTTCACGCCGACCGTCTTGCCGATGATTGCGGTGGCCAACATCTGGCTCTTCTTCTACACGCCGCAGTACGGGTTGCTGGAGCAAATCACCGGCGCGCTCGGGCTGCCTTCGCACAACTGGCTCGGCAGTCCGTCGACGGCGCTCGGCGCGGTCACCGTCGTGGCGATCTGGAAGGAAGCTGGCTTCTTCATGATCTTCTATCTGGCCGCGCTGCAGACGCTCAACCCGAGCCTGCGTGAAGCGGCCGCCATCGAAGGTGCGTCGCGCTGGTATTTCTTCCGGCGCGTGCAGTGGCCGCTCCTGATGCCGACCACGCTCTTCGTGCTGGTCAATGCGTTCATCAACGCCTTCCGCATGGTCGACCATCTCTTCGTGCTCACGCGCGGCGGGCCGGACAACGCGTCGACGCTGCTGCTCTATCACTTGTACGAAGTCGGCTTCAGCTTCTGGGACACGGCGTACGCGTCGGCGATCACGGTGGTGCTGGTCGTGGTGCTGGCGGGCATCGCGCTCTTCCAGTTCTTCGTGCTCGACCGGAAGGTGCATTACAAATGAGCATCGCCGTGCCTTCGCAGCGCCTGGCCTACAACGAGCCAGGCTGGCTCGACACCCTCGCAGCGTGGCTGCTCGCGCTGCTGTGGATCCTGCCGCTGGTGTATGCGGTGTGGACCGCTTTCCATCCGTCGGAGTATTCGACGCGCTTCGATCTCTTCGCGCCGCTCACGCTCGACAACTTCCGCCGCGCCTGGGGAGCAGCGCCCTTCGCGCGCTACTTTCTCAACACCACCCTGCTGGTGGCAATGATCCTCGTCGTGCAACTGGTACTGGGCACGCTCGCGGCCTATGCGTTCGCACGCTACGAGTTTCGCGGCAAGAACATCGCGTTCGCGCTCGTGCTGGTGCAGCTGATGATCATGCCGGACATCCTCGTGGTGGAGAACTACAAGACGATGGCACGCCTCGGCCTCATCGACACGTTGCTCGCGATCGGCCTGCCCTACTTCGCCTCCGCGTTCGCGATCTTTCTGCTGCGCCAGACCTTCATGGGCATTCCCAAGGAGCTGGACGACGCGGCACGGGTGGAAGGCGCCAGCGCGATGCAGACGCTGTGGCGCGTCTACGTACCGCTCGCCAAGCCGGTTTACACGGCCTTCGCGCTGGTGTCGGTCAGCTTCCACTGGAACAACTTCCTGTGGCCGCTGATCGTCACCAACAGCGTCAATTCGCGGCCGCTCACGGTCGGACTGCAGGTGTTCTCGTCCGTCGATCAGGGCGTCGACTGGTCGATCATCACGGCGGCCACGCTGATGACCTCGGCCCCCTTGCTCATCGCGTTTCTGTTGTTCCAGCGGCAGTTCGTGCAGAGCTTCATGCGCGCCGGCATCAAATGAAACTCGTGACGTGGAACACCCAGTGGTGCCGCGGGCTCGACGGCATCGTGAGCGTGCAGCGCATCGTCGACGGCGCGCGTGCCATGGCCGATTTCGATGTGCTGTGCGTGCAGGAAATCGCCCAGGGCTACGCCGGAATGCCGGGTGCGCCGGGCGACCAGCCCGCGGAACTGCAGGCGTTGCTGCCAGGATTCCAGCTCTTCTTCGGCGCGGCCGTGGACGAATTCGACGCGCAGGGGACACGCCAGCGCTTTGGCAATCTGATCGCGACACGTCTGCCCGTGCTGCAGGTTCAACACCATGCGTTGCCCTGCCCGGCCGACGCGGGCGTGCGCAGCATGCCGCGCATGTGCACGGTAGTGACGGTGCGCGACCCGCTGATTGGCCCCTTGCGCGTGATGACCACGCACCTCGAGTACTACAGCAAGGTGCAGCGAATGGCGCAGGCGCGCGCATTGCGGCAGTTGCACATCGAAGCCTGCGGCCACGCTGCAGAGCCGCCTCTTTACGACACCAGCCGATCGCCCTTCCAGAACAAGGTGCACACGCCGCACGCCATCCTCTGTGGCGACTTCAACCTCGGCGCAGAGGAACCCGAATACGCGGTGATGCAGGCGCCGTTCGGGCTGGACACCGGCACGCCGACCCGTTGCTTGCAGGATGCCTGGCCTTTGGCCAACCGCGTAGCGCCACATGCGCCGACCTTCCGCCTGTTCGACCGCACTTATGGGCCCGAGCCGGTGGCGTGCGATTTCGCGTTTGTCAGCGACGGGCTGGCACCCAGGGTTGAACGTGTGGACGTCGACCTGGCGACGCAGGCGTCCGACCATCAGCCGGTGCTGCTGGTGCTCGGTTAGCCGCCGATACGCCGGCAGCCGACGCTGGCAAGGTCGAATGCACTACACGGGCTGGTGCAATTGAAGGCAGTGCGGCCCCGCCACATCGACCTACGATTTGGTCACTCGCAAATCTCGCGATGCAACCCAAGGAAAAACCATGTTCGAAAAAGCAGAAGGCACCCTGCAAAACATCGCAGGCCGAGTCCAGGAAGCCGTCGGCAGCGCGACGGGCGACGCGTCCACAGAGGCTGAAGGCAAGACCCGGCAAGCTGCCGGCAAGGTCCAGCAAGCCTATGGCGACGTGCTGAACCAGGTTCGCGAATCGGCCGTGACCCACCCCGTCGGCACGCTCGCTATGGCGGCCGGCGCCGGCTTCATCCTCGGCGCACTCTGGGCGAGACGTTAACCAACGGCTGTGGATGGGCACCGCGCCGCTTGCCGGCCCGCACGCCCTCCCCCTCAGCGTTCGACGGTCAGCGCGACGCCCATGCCGCCGCCGATGCACAGCGAGGCAATGCCCTTCTTTGCGTTCTGGCGCTGCATTTCGTGCAGCAGCGTCACCAGGATGCGGCAGCCCGACGCGCCGATCGGATGGCCGATGGCGATGGCGCCGCCATTCACGTTGACCTTGTTGACGTCCCAGCCCATTTCGCGGTTCACGGCGCAGGCTTGCGCGGCGAAAGCTTCGTTGATCTCAAGAACGTCGAGATCCTGCGGCTTCCAGCCGGCGCGTTCCAGCGCCTTTTTCGAAGCGCCGACAGGGCCCATGCCCATGATCGCGGGGTCGAGGCCGACGGTCGCGTAGCTCGCAATGCGGCCGAGCGGCTTCAGGCCGAGCGCAGCGGCTTTCTTCGCGGTCATCACCATGACGGCGGCCGCGCCGTCGTTCAGGCCCGACGCGTTGCCGGCGGTCACGCCACCGGCCTTGTCGAAGGCAGGGCGCAAACCGGCCAGCACTTCCGCGGTGGTCTTGCGATTGATGAACTCGTCCTGGTCGAAGACAACGGGGTCGCCCTTCTTCTGCGGAATGCTCACACCGACGATCTCGTCCTTGAACTTGCCGGCATCCTGTGCGGCGGCGGCTTTGGTCTGGCTGCCCAAGGCCAGTTCGTCCTGCGCCGCGCGGTCGATGTTGAACTGCTTGGCCACGTTCTCTGCCGTGATGCCCATGTGGTACTGGTTGTAGACGTCCCAGAGACCGTCGACGATCATGGTGTCGACCATTTTCCAGTCGCCCATGCGCTGGCCGTTGCGCGAGTTCGGCAGGATGTGCGGCGATGCGCTCATGTTCTCCTGCCCGCCAGCAATCACGATGTCGCTGTCGCCGGTGGCGACGGCCTGCGCCGCCAGCATCACGGCCTTCAGGCCCGAGCCGCACACGGCATTGATGGTGAGCGCCGGCGTCGACTTGTCGATGCCGCTTTTCAGCAACGCCTGGCGCGCCGGGTTCTGGCCCGCGCCGGCTGCGAGCACCTGGCCCATGATGACCTCGCCGATCTGCTCGGGCGTGAGCCTGGCGCGCGCGATCACTTCCCTGATCACGATCGCGCCCAACTCCGTGGCGGCGATGCCCGCGAGCGATCCGCCGAACTTGCCGACCGCCGTGCGTGCGGCCGAAACGATGACGATGTCTTCCATGCTTTTCTCTCCGTTGATGTGACTGAATGGTGTGGGAATCAGGCTTTTGCCTTGGCCTTCACGTAGCGGCCGGGGGCGGGCTCCGTGGCCTTGTAGGCCGAGCCCTTGCCATAAGTCTTGGGTGCGGGGATCTGCTTGCCGCCGTGGCCCTTCAGCCACTTCGACCAGTCGGTCCACCAGCTGCCCGGATGCTCCTGGGCACCGGCCAGCCATTCGGGCTGCGTCGTCGGCAGCTTGCCGTCTTCGCGAATCCAGTGGCTGCGCTTGTTCTTGGCGGGCGGGTTGATCACGCCGGCGATGTGGCCCGACGCGCCCATCACGAAACGCTTCTTGCCCTTGAGCAGTTGCGTCGATGCGTAGGCGCCGCCGATCGGCACGATGTGGTCTTCGCGCGAGCCATAGATGTACACGGGGGCGTCGATCGCGCCGAGGTCGATTGGCGCGCCGCACACCGTGAGCGCGCCCGGTACCTTGAGCTTGTTCTCGTGGTACGTGTTGCGCAGATACCAGGTGTAGAAAGGGCCCGGAAGATTGGTCGCGTCACTGTTCCAGTAGAGCAGGTCGAACGGGGGTGGCGTCTCGCCCTTGAGGTAGTTGCCGACGACGTAGTTCCACACCAGGTCGTTCGGCCGCAGGAAACTGAAGGTCGACGCCAGGTCGCTGCCGGGCAGCAAGCCGCCGTCGCCCATCTGCATCTCGCGGAACTTGACCATCGTCTCGTCGATGAAGATGTCGAGGATGCCGGTGTCGTCGAAGTCGAGCAGCGTGGTGAGCAGCGTGACCGACGCAGCCGGCTTCTCGCCGCGAGCCGCCAGCACCGCCAGCGCGGTGCTCAGGATCGTGCCGCCGACGCAGAAACCGAGGGCATTGATCTGCTTGCTGCCGCTGATGGCCTGCACGGTGTGGATCGCCTGGATGGCGGCATCTTCGATGTACTGGTCCCAGGTGCAGTCGCGCAGCGACTCGTCGGGATTGCGCCAGCTCACCACGAACACCCGGTGCCCCTGCTCGTTGGCGTAGCGGATCAGCGAGTTTTCGGGCTGCAGGTCGAGGATGTAGAACTTGTTGATGCACGGTGGCACCAGCAGGAACGGGCGCTCGTACACCTTGGCGGTGAGCGGCTTGTATTCGAGCAACTGGAACAGCTCGTTCTCGAACACCACCGCGCCTTCGGTGGTCGCTACGTTGCGGCCGACTTCGAAGGCGCTCTCGTCCGTCATGCTCACATGGCCCTGCTTCATGTCGTGCAGCAGGTTGTGGATGCCCTTGGCGATGCTCTCGCCCTGGGTGTCGATTGCACGCTTCTGCGCCTCGGCATTGAACGCGAGCGAGTTGCTTGGCGATGCGGCCGCCATCCACTGCTCGACAGCGAAGCGCAGGCGCGACTTGGTCTTGGGATCGGCCTCGATCGCTTCGACCATGTTCAGCATCGTCCGGCCGTTCAGCAGGTACACGGCGGCGGTGAACGACGACACCGGATTGCTGCCCCAAGCCTCGCCGGCAAAGCGTTTGTCGGTGACGGGTTTGATGCTCAGGCCCTGACGCCAGAGGTCGCCCGCTTCGGCCAGGTAGTCCTGTTGCAGCTGCTGCAGTTTGTCTTGCGAAAAACTGAACGGGGGCGCATCCAGCGGGGCACCCCCTGTGGCTTCTTGTGTCATGGTGTTTCCTGCTGCCTCGCCTTGTCCGGATGGCTTTTCAGTATGCTGTATTTCATGCTGATCCATCTCGTTGTCATTGCCTGGGGTTACGTCGTCGTGATGATGGCGGTGGCGGAGGCCACCAGCACCACCGGAACGGTGCTGGGAGCGATCTTCACATTTCTTCTTTACGGTTTGCTGCCGATCGCATTGGTGGTTTACCTGATGCTGGCGCCCGCTCGGGGCCGCGCCAACAAGGCGCGCGAACTCGCCGCGCAAGAGGCCGCGCGGCGCGGCGCTGCGGCGTCACCCCTTCCAGACGAGGGCGGCGAAGCGGCCGGTGACGCCGTCGCGCCGGTACGAGAAAAACTGTGACGAGTTGTTGAAGGTGCACCAGGGCTCGCTGCCGTCGTTGCCGTAGACCGCGTCAACGCCCATGGCGAGCAGCCGTTGCCGCGCGAGTGCGGGCAGGTCGGCCATCCATTTCCCCGGCGACGCCGAGGGTGCAAAGCATTGCGCTGCGGCGGGCGACTGCGCCTCGAACGCGGCCTTCACCTCGGCGCCGACCTCGAACGCCTTCGGACCGATGCACGGGCCGAGCCACGCCATCGTCGGAAGACCGCTGCCGAAATGGCCGAACGCCTGCTCCAGTGCGCCGCTTGCCAACCCGCGCCAGCCGGCATGCACCGCCGCCACCCGATCGCCCGCGGCATCGGTGAAGAGCACCGGCAAACAATCGGCGACCATGATCGTGCAGGCCACGCCGGTCGCCGTGGTGGTGCAGCCATCGGCCACCGTGCCGTCGGGCGTCTGCGCATCGAGCACCGCCACGTCGGTCGAATGCACCTGCTGCAAGAACACCGGCCGGACTGCTGCGGTGCCCGCCAGCCGCGCGCGGTTGGCGGCCACGTCCTGCACCTGGTCGCCGACATGGTCTCCGAGGTTGAGGCTGTCATAGCGCCCGGTCGACACGCCGCCGCTGCGCGTGGTGCACAGCGCCCGCACATGGGCGGGCGCGGGCCAGTCGGGCGTGAGCATCACGGTTCCGCGTCGGGGCAATGCGATGGTTGCGCGCGCTGGAAGGCGTCGAGTTCCATGCAGGCGTGGTACGCCGCCATGGTGCGCGGCAGCCCGCCGAGATCGCACTCGAAACGCTGCGCGTTGAAGATCTGCGGCACCAGGCAGCAATCGGCCAGCGTTGGCGTGTTGCCCCAGCAATAGATGCCTGCTGGATGCTGCAACAGCTGGCGCTCGAAAGCCTCCAGTCCCTCGCGCACCCAATGGCGGTACCAGGCGTTTTTGGCGGCCTCGTCGAGCTTGAGTTCGCGCACCAGGTACTTCAAGACGCGCAGGTTGTTGACCGGATGGATCTCGCAGGCAATGGACTGCGCCAGGGCCCGCACATGGGCGCGACCGACCGGGTCGCGCGGCAGCAGCGGCGGTTCGGGCCGGGTCTCGTCGAGGTACTCGATGATCGCCAGCGATTGCGAGAAACGCTGGTCATCGTCTTCGAGCAACGGCACCAGTTGGTCGGCGGAAATCGCGGCGTAGGAACCAGCGAGATGCTCGCCGCGCGCAATGTGGACCGACAGGTAATCGAAGTCCAGACCCTTGAGATTGAGCGCGATGCGCACGCGGTAGGAGGCGGACGACCGGAAGTAGTTGTGCAGCTTCATCATCCGGCAAGCATAGCGGCGCCGGCGACGGCTGCGACCCTCTGGCACACTGCCGTTTTCCCCTTTTCCCTCTTCCCGATCCATCATCTGGTTCAAAAAGGACACGACGTCATGGCCTCCGAGTTTGTTGTCACGCCGCCCACCGCGGTTTCCATTCCTGTCGCCGGGCAACGCGCCCGCTTCCCGGTGCGCCGCGTCTACTGCGTCGGTCGCAACTACGAAGATCACGCCAAGGAGATGGGCTTCACCGGTCGCGAGCCGCCTTTCTTCTTCCTGAAGCCGGCCGATGCACTGGTGGTCGTTGGCGAGGGCGAGACCGGCACCATGCCCTACCCGACGCTGACGAAAAACCTGCACCACGAAATCGAGCTCGTGGCCTGCATCGGCACCGGCGGCAAGAACATCCAGGCCGCCGACGCGATGAAGCACATCTACGGCTACGCGGTCGGTCTCGACATGACGCGTCGCGACCTGCAGGGCGAAATGAAAAAGCAGGGCCGGCCCTGGGAAATTGGCAAGGCTTTCGACCAGAGCGCGCCCATCGGGCCGATCGTTCCGGCCGCCGCTGCGGGCGACATCGTCAACGCCGACATTTCGCTCACCGTGAACGGAACCGACCGCCAGCACAGCAACCTCGCCAAGCTGATCTGGAACATGGCCGAAACCATCGAGCAGATGTCGACCGCCTGGGAGCTGCAACCCGGCGACCTGATTTTCACCGGCACGCCCGAAGGCGTGGCCGCCGTGGTGCAGGGCGACACGCTGGTCGGCACTGTGGCCGGCTTGCCGACCCTCACCGTCAAGATCGTCTAGTCGCAACCTCGCGAGCGCCATCCGCCATGCCCTTTCGCGTCCCGATCAAGCACTGCAAAAACTGCGGCACCGCGGTGGTCTACCGCATTCCGGACGACGGCGACACCAAGGACCGTGCCGTCTGTCCGAACTGCAACACCATCCACTACGAAAACCCGCTCAACGTGGTCGGCACTATTCCGGTTCTGGGCGATCGCGTGCTGCTGTGCAAGCGCAACATCGAACCCCGCTGGGGCAAATGGACCCTGCCTGCCGGCTTCATGGAGCTGAACGAATCGGCATCGCAAGGCGCCGCGCGCGAAACCGACGAAGAGGCGGGCGCGCATTTCGAGATGCAGGGCCTGTTCGCGGTGATGAGCGTGGTGCGTGTCGGGCAGGTGCATCTGTTCTACCGCGCCAAGCTGCTCGACGAGGTGTTCGACCCCGGCCACGAAACCATCGAAGCGAAGCTGTTTCTCGAAGAAGAAATCCCGTGGGACGAGATCGCCTTCCGGACGGTTCGGGAGGCACTCGAGCGTTTCTTCGCCGACCGCAAACGCGGCAGCTTCGACACCGTCCACACCCTCGACATCGAATGAGATTCATGAAGACTCTGACCCGTGCGACCCTCCTGACCTGTGCTCTCGGGCTCACGCTGTTCGCCGGCGCGCACGCCGAAATCGTGGGCGATGTCGACACCGCCTTCAAGCTCATCGGCCCGGACCACAAGATCGTGGTCGAGGCCTACGACGACCCCAAGGTCAACGGCGTGACCTGCTACGTCTCGCGCGCCAAGACCGGCGGCATCTCCGGCGCGATCGGCCTCGCCGAAGACAAGGCCGAAGCCTCGATCGCGTGCCGCCAGGTCGGCCCCGTGAGCTTCACCGAGCCCCTGAAGAAGCGCGACGAGATCTTCAGCGAACGGCTGTCTGTCCTGTTCAAGCGCCTGCGCGTGGTCCGCATGGTCGATTCGCGGCGCAACACGCTGGTCTACCTCACCTACTCCGACCTGCTGATCGACGGCTCGCCCAAGAACGGCGTGACCGCCGTGCCGATCGATCGGGCGATGCCTATTCCGGTCAAGTGATCCGATGACGGCCCTCGCACCCGGTAACGCGGTGCGCGAGCTATACAGCGCGCTCTGGCAATACGCCGCCGGTGCCCGCGGCCAGCTCATCGGCGCGAGCGCGCTGCTCACCGCGTCGCAGCTCATCCGGCTCACGATGCCGTGGATTGCGGCCCAGGCCATCAATGCGCTTCAGCGCGGCGAAATCGCCGCGTCGGGTCGCTGGATCGTGCTGTTGCTCGGCGTGTATCTTTTCTCGTGGTTGCTGCATGGCCCAGGCCGCGTGCTGGAGCGCAACGTCGGCGTGCGGGTGCGCGAAACACTGGCCGATACGCTCTACGCGCGCATCGCCGGCGCACCGCTGACCTGGCACGACGGCCACCATTCGGGCGAACTTCAGCACCGCGTTCACCAGGCCAGCCGCGCACTGTCCGACTTCGCGCAAAACCAGTTCGTGTACCTGCAGAACGCGGTCAACTTCGTCGGTCCGCTCATTGCGCTCGCATTGCTTTCGACGGTGAGCGGCGCGACAGCGATGGTCGGCTACGTGGTGATCGCCGCCGTCATCCTGCGCTTCGACCGCGCGATCATGTTGCTGGCCCGCACCGAAAACGACGCCGACCGCCGCTACGTGGCCGCCCTGCTCGACTTCATCGGCAACGCGTCGACGGTGGTCGGCCTGCGGCTGCAGCAGGCGTCGCGCTCGCTGCTCGGCCGGCGCATGGCGGCGGTCTCGGCGCCGCTCAAGCGCGCGGTGGTGCTCAACGAAGGAAAGTGGTTCGCGGTCGACCTGATGGGCCTGTCGCTGACCTGGGCGCTGGTCGTGCTCTATGTGTGGCAGACCCGCACGCCGGGCCAGGCGGTCATGCTGGGCGGCGTCTTCATGATCTACCAGTACGCGCAGCAAACCGCGTCGGTCGTCGGTTCGATGGCGGCCAACTTCCAGAGCTTCGCGCGCATGCACACCGACTTTCAAAGCGCGGCACCCCTGTGGAACACGCCCTCGGCGCCAGCCGGTGCCGCGCAAGCGATCGACCGCGAGACGCCCTGGAAACACCTCGCCATCCGCGGCCTGCGCTGGGGCTACGCCGACGCCTCGCGCGGTGGCGGTTTGCACGACGTGACGCTCGACCTGCGGCGCGGGCAGCGCATCGCGCTGGTCGGGCCGAGCGGCGGCGGCAAGAGCACGCTGCTGCGGGTGCTGGCCGGCCTCTACCTCCCGACGCAAGGGACGCTCGCCTTCGACGACGCGCCTCTCCGCGAATGGGCCTCGCTGCGCAAGCTCGCCACGCTGATCCCGCAGGAGACCGAAGTCTTCGAGGCCAGCGTGCGCGAAAACCTGACCTTCGGCGAAGCGCACGAACACGCATCGCTCGACGCCGCACTGCATGCCAGCGCGTTCGACGAGGTGCTCGCCGCCATGAACGGCAGCCTCGACACACCGCTTACCGAGCGCGGCTTCAACCTCTCGGGCGGACAGCGACAACGACTGTGCCTCGCGCGCGGCGTGCTCGCGGCCGAGGGAAGTTCGCTGCTGCTGCTCGACGAACCCACCAGCGCGCTCGATGCCGCCACCGAGGCGCGCGTGCTCACGCGAATCGCCGCGCATTTTCCTGGCGCGTGCCTGATCGCGTCGATCCACCGGCTGAGCGTGCTGGACCATTTCGACACGGTGGTGTTGATGGAATCAGGACGTGTGCGGGATGTCGGCCCGCGTGACGAAGTGCTCGCGCGCCAGCCGCAACTGCGTACAGCCACGAGGTAAAAAAGGGCTACAACGGAACCTGAACGCACCGATTGCGTTCCAATCGCCCCATGCAACCCTCGACTCTTGTCATCCGCACCGGCCTCGTGCTGATCGCCGCCGCCGCACTGGTGGCCTGCCAGACCACGCCGTTGCCCTCCAACGCGCCATCCGTGCAACCGGTGCCCGGGGTGCCCGCACCGAAACCGCCGTCGGCTTTCATTCGCCCCGCCAACGGCCCGACGATCGCGCGTTTCGACGGCAATCAGAGCAAGGGGCTGGACATTGCCGGCAACCAGGGCGATCCCGTGGTGGCGTCGCGCGACGGCCGCGTGGTGATCGTGAGCGACGCGCTGCGCCAGTACGGCACGATGATCATCGTGAAGCACGACGAAACCTACCTCACGGCCTACGCCAATCTCGACCGTGCACTGGTCAAGGAAAACGATGTGGTGCGCCAGGGCCAGAAGATCGCCGAGATGGGCAAGAGCGGCACCGACCGCGTCAAGCTGCACTTCGAGGTGCGAAAGAAAGGCGTGGCGGTGAACCCCGAACCCTACCTGGACGGCAGGGCCCGGTAGTTCAGCCGGCGGTGCGGCATCCGGCGAACATGTCGAGCGCCGGCTTGTAGCTCGGCGATTGCACATCCATCACACCCAGGGCGGTGTGATACAGGTTGTCATGCGTGTAGGCCTTGTCGAGGTTGCCCTGCAGACAACGCGTCGACAACTTCTCGCGCTGCTGCATGCCTTCGCTGAACCAAGCGACGAGCGGAACATGCTTCTGCACTTCGGGCGCGATGCTGTACGGCAAGCCATGCAGAAAAAGCCCGTACTCGCCCAATGATTCACCGTGATCGCTCTGGTACAGCATGGCGGTGTCGTAGGTCTTGGACTGCGACTTGAGCCAGTCGATGGTTTTGGCGAGCACGCGATCGGTGTTGCGGATCGAGTTGTCGTAGCCGTTCAGCAGCTCGGCGTGCGCGCACTCGGCCAGCGCATTGCTCTTGCACTCGGGGTTGAACGCTTTCACGTCGGCGGGCGAGCGCTTGTAGTACGCCGGGCCGTGGCTTCCCATCTGGTGCATCACCAACACCACCCCCTTGTTGCGGCGCTCAGCTGGCAAACCGGCGAGGCGCGCATCAAGCCCGTTGAGCAGGGCCTGGTCGAGGCACTCGTCACCATCGCACAGCGCGGCCTTCGTTTCGGGCGACAGGCCATTCACGGCAAACGCGTTCGGGATGCGATTGCAGACGTCCTTGCAGCCCGCCTGGTTCTCGATCCAGAAGACAGCGAGGCCGGAGGCCTGAAGCACATCCAGCAGGTTCTCGTAGTCGTCCTTGCGAGACTCGAACGCCGTCTTGCCGAGCGGTGAAAACATGCACGGCACCGAGGCCAACGTGTTGGTACCGCACGAATGCACATTGCGATAGCTCAAGACATCGCGCTTGGCCAGCTCCGGTGTGGTGTCGCGCGCGTAGCCGTTGAGCGCGAAGTGGTCTGCACGGGCGGTCTCGCCGACCACGATCACGAACAAAGGCGGACGCGCCTGCCCTGCGTAAGTGGCGCCGAGCGCCACGCCACCCGTCATCGGAATGAGCTTGCGGCTGTGTTGGAGCAGCGGACGCAACGCTACCGTGGAGCCCGAATACAGCGTCGCCAGCGGATTCATCATGTAGCGCAGGTGCACATTGTTGCGCATGAGCGGCGCAAGTTCGCGGTTCATCGCCATGCCGCCGCCGACGGCCACCGCGAGCGCGCCGACGCACAGCGCGAGGTTGCGCCAGGTTTGCGTCCACAGGCGCATGGGCACGATGCGCACGCGCCAGAGCCACCAGCCGGCCGGTACCGTGACCAGCATCACATTGAAGACCATGCGCCAGCTCAGCAGGTCGCCGATCTCGTGCGCATCGGTCTGGCTGGCGTTGGCCAGCATGCTGGGGTCCATCACGATGCGGTAGGCCAGCATGTAGTGCTGCACCACGGCGGCCAGCAGCACGATGGCAAACCACAGGGGCTTGACCCAGCGCGACCAGGCTGTCAGCGAGAGCAAAGCGACCGTGCCGGCCACCAACAGCAAGGCCATGCCACCCACGCTGCGCAGGTACACGCTGGGGGCACCGCCGATGCGCGCCAGGTCGAGCCACAACGGCCAGTTGGCCGCAATGGCAAGGTACACGCTGAGCCAGAGGACGACGTTGCGCGTGCTGCGAGGCCGGGCCATCCACGCATCGATGCGGGCAAGCCAGGCGGGGAGCGAGCGGGACGCTGGCGCAACCGGAAGATCGACCGCAGAACCGGACGAATCGGTGACGGATTGGGTGAGAGGACGGCGCATGCTGCGACGTTATTCAACGGGCCTGAGCCCCGCCTGAACGCGCCGCTCAGGAATGGTTCAGCTTCGCCTGCATGCGCGCCGCCGAGGCGCGGCCACGCCAGCCCGTCGCCACAACGTCCATTGCCAGCCCGACGGCCCAGCACACCCAGGCGGTCCACAAAGTGTGGCTCATGTAGTGGGCGCCCCGCATCTGCTGGCCGAGACCGAGCGCGAACCCGACGACCAGCGCCACCGCAAGCCAGAGCCATGCAACCTGCGGTGCCACGCGGCGGAAAACGAACCAGCCCCCGAGGTACGCGAAGGCAGCCGACGCATGGCCTGCGGGGAAGCACTTGCCCGGCCCGCCGTCATCCACGCCCCAGGCCCAGTGCGAGACGTGCCGCGCCATGCCGCCGAACTGCCGGAGATCCCAGGGGCAGCTGGTGGCGCTGTGCGTCTTGATCATCGACACGGCCAGCACCGAGGCCAGCACGGTCAGGGCGAGCTGGAGCCGCGCGGCCTTGTCGAGCCGCCGCAAGACCCCGACGGGCCAGCCGATCGCGAGGAAAAGGCCGATGACCAGCGCCCAGCTCGTGAAGCGCGGCACTTCGTGCATCCAGAGAATGAGGCGATGGTTGCTGCGCCACGGAAAGCCGTTCGGCGTACCGAACCACTGCGCTGCTGCGAGATCGAGCCCGGAGGCGTCCCATGCGACCACCAGGGCCAATGCGACGAGGGTGGCCACGAGCGGGCCACGAAGGTTGAAACGGGTCATGCGAGGCGCGAGCGTAGGCACCTCGACTGAACGCAGCCTGAAGCCGAGCCGATAGACTTCCGGTTTTGGGTCCGAGAGGTTGGCGTGCGCGTATTGCTGGTCGAAGATGACGTGGCCTTGTCGGAGGCGGTGTGCGGCTACCTGCGCGCCAAGGCCTTCGTGGTCGACGACGTGCCCAGCCTGGCAGCGGCTCGCAGCGCGCTCATCTCGGCACAGTACGCGGCCGTGCTGCTTGACCTGCACCTGGGCGACGGCGACGGGCTGACCCTGCTGCCGGCCATCCGTGCGCTCAAGGAACGCCCCATCGTGATCGTGCTCACCGCGCGCGACCAGGTCACCGACCGCATCCGCGGCCTCGACGCCGGCGCCGACGACTACCTGACCAAGCCCTACGACCCGGGCGAATTGCTGGCCCGCCTGCGTGCGGTCGAGCGCCGGCGCAGCGCCGGCAACACGCCGCTGCTGCAACTCGGGAACATCGAGATCGACCTCGCGCGCGACTTGGTGCGCCGCGCCGGGGCGCCCGTCACGCTGACGCAAAAAGAATGGGCGCTGCTGCGTGTGATGGCGACGCGTCCGGACCGCATCCACACGCGTGAGGCGTTGCAGGACGCGCTGTACGGCTTCGACGACGACACCGACAGCAACACGCTCGAAGTCTTCATCAGCCGACTGCGTCGCAAGCTCGGGCGCACCCATATCCAGACCTTGCGCGGCCTCGGCTACCGCCTGGTCTATTCACTGGACGGCGAATGAACACGCGGCCCTTCTTTCAGCGCGGTGCCGACACGTTGTCGCGCCGACTGACACGCACGCTTGTGCTGTGGATCGGTGGCGCCTGGCTGCTCAGTGTGCTGGCGGTGGTCTGGTACGTGGACCGGGAGATCAACTACAACTTCGACAACGAACTGGTCGAGGTGTCGCACCGCATGTTCGATCTCGCGGTAGAGGAACTGGATCGCCGGCAAGCCGAGGCGTCGCTGACGAAGCCGCTCATCGCGCCGACGCCTTTGTTCCGTGATGCGGCGGTGATCTACCAGGTGGTCGATTCGCACGAGCGCGTGTTACTGCGCTCGGCCGAGACACCACCGGGCACCTTCGACGTGCCGATCGCCTCTGGCTTTTCGAATCTCGAGGAGTGGCGAATCTACACGGTGAAACATCCCTCGCGCCCATTGTTCCTGCAGGTCGCCGATCCGCTGAGCGAACGGCGCGACGCGCTCAATCGCACGTTGTTCGGACTGCTGCTGCTGCTCGGCGCCATGCTGCCGCTGCTCGCGTTGCTGCTGTCGCGCATCACGCGCGATGAGTTGAAGGTCCTGCAGGGCCTGGCGGGCGAGATCGGCCAGCGCAGCGGCACTGACCTCCGGCCGATCGCGCTGCCCGGCCTGCCCGGGGAATTGAGCCTGGTCGGCGATCATGTGAACCGCCTGCTGGAGCGGCTCGCACAGTCGCTCGACGTGGAACGCGCGCTGGCCGCCAACGCTGCGCATGAGCTGCGCACACCGCTGGCCGCCGCGCGGCTGCGCCTGCAAACGGCGCTCGACCACGACCTGCGGCGCACCGACGTCGAGGCCGCGCTCACCGCGCTGCAATCGCTGAGCCACCGCGCCGAGAAGTTGCTGCAGCTGTCGCGTGCCGAATCGGGTGCGTCGTTGGGGCGCGAGCCGGTCGATCTCGTGCAACTGGTCGCGACTGTCGCGCAGGAGTTCTGGCAGGAGCCGCGTGCACTCGGACGGCTCGATCTCACGGTGCCGGACACCGGGTCCGGCCCGCGCGTGCTCGGCGACTTCGACGCGCTGGCCATCGCATTGCGCAACCTCGTGGAAAACGCGCTGCACTATGCGGGCGACGCGCGGGTGGAGATCGAGGCGACGCCCGACGGGCAGCTCGTGGTGCGTGATTCGGGGCCGGGTGTGAACGACGTCGAGCTGCGCACCCTGCAACTGCGCCATGTACGCCACAGCGCCGAGCGCACCGGCTACGGGCTGGGTCTGTCGATCGTGTCGACCATCGTGGCCAAGCACGATGCGCAACTGGTGCTCCGATCGCCACCGGCCGGTGGCGTGTCGGGCTTCGAGGCCCGCATCGTGCTGACACCCGCGCCGGGTTTCTGATCGTTCAATCGGTGACGAGTGACCGCAGCCAGTCGGGCAGCGGCAGCGCCTTCTGCTTGGGGAAATCGACCCAGATGGTGGTCGCGCCGCCGGCCGCACAGATCACGTCAGGCGCGTCCGCCCGGGCCATGGTGCCCCAGGTTTCGAAGGTGGTGCGGGCCGGATCGCTCGCATACATCTTCAACAGCACGTTGCCCGGGTACTCGAGCTGGCGGTAGAAGTTGCAAAACGCATTGACGATCACGATGCCCTCGCCGCCCGGCGACGGATCGAGGCCGAGCGACTGAAACCAGTCGATGCGCGCGGTTTCGAGGTAACGAAAGTAGCTGCCGTTGTTGAGGTGCCCCATCGCGTCCATGTCGCCCCAGCGAATCGCGATGGTCATCTCGTAGACGAGCTTCTTCTTGTGCGGAATTTCAATTCTCATCGGTGTGCCTTGATCGATGCCAGGATGCCCAGGACGAAGAGCGCTGCGGCGGCCAGTTCGGTCGCATGCGGCCATCGGCCGTCCCATACAAAAGAGTAGAGCAGTGCGAACAGCGTCTCACTGACGATCAGTTGCCCGCAGAGACTCGCCGAGAGACGCTGACTCGCAACGTTCCACAGGATGGTGGCCAGCCAGGATGATCCGATGCCGCCCGCCAGGGCAAGCAGCCAGAAGAGCCCGACGTTGGGCTGAGACTGCAGCGCGGCCACATCGGACCCTGCGACAAGCCACAACCCGACCGCGCCGAGCCCCGTGGAAATTCCAAGCCAGTTAGCCCAGTCCGTGGCAGCCACATCGGCATGGTGCTTGAGCCAGGCGGCGTTCAGCAGGCCGAACACGGTCCAGCTCGCCATCGCCAGCACTGCCAACGTGAGGCCAGCGCCAAAATGCCCACCGTTCGAAACGCCTGCGTCGGACCATGCACTCGCCACCATCAATCCGATCCCCGCAGCGGTGAGAAACAATCCCGGGAGCAACGAGCGCAAGCGAAGGCCGGCCGGCCTGCCGAGCAACATCATCCAGACCGGAATAGTGCCGATCACGAGGCTCGGCACGGCGGTACCGAGCGCCTCGATCGAAAAAGCCAGCAGCAAGTAGTAGCCGGTAAAACCCAGCAGGCTCAGCGCGGCGGCGGTGCGCGCCTGCCGCCACGTGGGCCACCGCACTGCAGCGGGTCTGGCAAACACCGCCACTGCAGAAATCAACCCGAACACGGCAAATCGCGATGCCGCGATGTCGACCATGCCGATGTGGCCGACCATGCGGGGCACAACGAACACAAGGCCCCACAACGCACCCGCCGCCAGGCCGGCCGCAATACCAATGAGAGCGTGCCGCTTCAGACGACCCGCCCGTCGTCGACGGCGATCTTCGCTTTGCTCCGGAGGGCCACTCGGCCGGATCGATCGATGCTGAAAGCCATGAAGAGAAATCCCGGTTGGAGTCGCGAATGTGACGTGGAGGTGAAGCCGATGGCCGACGTGCAAAGCCCGGCGCGCCGCATAAAATCTCTCGAATCCCGGGTGCCGCGCACCCTCCAAAACATTATCGACGAGCCCCCATGACCCACGACGAAATCCTCGCCCAGTTCGGCCCTCGCGAAGCCATGGAGTACGACGTGGTCGTGGTCGGTGGCGGGCCCGCCGGCCTGTCGACCGCGATCCGCCTGAAGCAGCTCGCCGCCCTCAACGAGAAGGAAATTTCCGTCGTGGTGCTCGAAAAGGGCTCGGAGCCGGGCGCACACATTCTGTCGGGCGCGATCATGGACCCGAAGGCGCTCAACGAGCTGCTGCCCAACTGGCGCGAACTCGGCGCGCCGCTGAACCAGCCGGTGACCGACGACGCCATGGTGTTCCTCGGTGAAAAGTCCGGCCTGCGCACCCCGAACATGTTCCTGCCGGCGTGCTTCCAGAACCACGGCAACTACATCATCAGCCTCGGCACCTTCACCAAGTGGCTGGCCCAACAAGCCGAGAACCTCGGCGTCGAAATCTTCCCGGGCTTCCCGGCCGCCGAAGTGCTCTACAACGAAGACGGGTCGGTACGCGGTGTCGCGACCGGCAACCTGGGCGTCGGCAAGGACGGCGAGCCGACCGAGAATTTCCAGCTCGGCATGGAACTGCTCGGCAAGTACACGGTGTTCGCCGAAGGCGCGCGCGGCCACCTCGGCCGCCAGCTCATCTCGAAGTTCAAGCTGGACGAAGGCAAGGACCCGCAGACCTACGGCCTCGGCGTGAAGGAAGTGTGGGAGATCGATCCCCAACGCCATCAGCCCGGCTTCGTGCTGCACACCGCCGGCTGGCCCATGAAGAGCGACACCTACGGCGGCGCCTTCCTTTATCACATGGAAGACAACAAGGTCACGCTCGGCTTCATCACCGGGCTCGACTACAGCAACCCGTACCTGAGCCCGTTCGAGGAAATGCAGCGCTGGAAGCTGCACCCGAACATCCGCTGGTACCTCGAAGGCGACGAGGCGCACGGCATCAAGCCGGCCAAGCGCATCGGCTACGGCGCACGCGCGATCACGGCGGGCGGGCTGATGTCGCTTCCCAAGACAGTGTTCCCGGGTGGCGCGCTGGTCGGCTGTGAGGCGGGTTATCTCAACGTCAGCCGCATCAAGGGCAGCCATGCCGCGATCAAGACCGGCATGCTGGCAGCCGACGCAGCCTTCGAAGCCATCGGCGCAGGCCGTCAGCACGATGAACTGAGCGCCTATCCGGCGGCGTTCGAAAAGAGCTGGTTGTACACCGAGCTCAAGAAGGCGCGCAACTTCAAGGCGTGGTTCAAGAAGGGCCTGACTGTCGCGACGCTCATGAACGGCATCGAGCAGTGGCTGCTCAAGGGCAACATCCCCTGGACGCTGCATCGCAACAAGCCGGACCATCTTTACCTGAAGCCGGCTTCTGAATGCAAACCGATCGTCTATCCCAAGCCCGACGGCAAGCTCACTTTCGACCGGCTCTCCAGCGTGTTCATCAGCAACACGAACCATGAAGAGCAGCAACCGGCGCACCTGACGCTAAAAGATCCGTCGGTGCCGGTCGACATCAACCTCGCGAAGTTCGCCGGACCCGAGAGTCGCTACTGCCCGGCCGGCGTGTACGAATTCGTCGAAGCCGCCGAGGGCAAGCAGCGCCTGCAGATCAATGCGCAGAACTGCGTGCATTGCAAGACCTGCGACATCAAGGACCCGACCCAGAACATCGTGTGGGTCACGCCCGAAGGCGGCGGCGGGCCGAACTACGTGGGCATGTGATGCCGGCCGATCACGGGCATGCGCTGGCGAATGTCCGTGAAAATCCCGACGCGGCGAGACGGGGTGTTGCGGCATAGTCGGCGGCAGACCGTTGCGCACTCCGCGCCGACGAACAACTCCCGGAGACACCATGAAAATCGGCCACATCGCCGCCGCCTGCCTTTCACTCGCACTGAGTGCAGGCGCCTTCGCGCAAACCGCGATGAAGATCAGCATCTCGACCGCCCAGAACTCCCACCAGGGCGTTGCCATCGACACCTTCGCCAAGGAAGTCGCAGCCCGCACCGGCGGCCGCTACAAGATCGAGACCTTCTACAACGGCTCGCTCGGCGGTGAGCGCGAATCCATCGAAGCGGTCCAGCTGGGTACGCAGGCGCTGGCTTTCTCGTCGACGGGCCCGGTGCCCAACTTCGTGCCCGAAACCAAGATCCTCGACGTCCCCTTCCTGTTCCGCGACAAGGCCCACGCCCGCGCGGTGCTCGACGGCCCGATCGGCCAGGACCTGCTTGGCAAGTTCGACGCCAAGGGCTTCAAGGCGCTGGCATGGGGCGAGAACGGCTTCCGCCACATGACCAACAGCAAGCGCGACGTGAAGGAACCGGAGGATCTGAAGGGCCTGAAGATGCGCACCATGGAAAATCCGGTGCATATCGCCGCTTACAAGGGGCTTGGCATCATCACGACGCCAATGGCATTCCCCGAAGTGTTCACCGCGCTCCAGCAGGGCACGGTCGACGGTCAGGAGAATCCGTTGTCCGTGATCCTGTCTGCCAAGTTCGCGCAGGTGCAGAAGCACCTGTCCCTGACCGGCCATGTCTACTCTCCCTGCATCTTCGTCATGAACAAGGAGATGTTCGACAAGCTCGGCGCAGCCGACAAGACGGCCTTCCTCGAAGCCGCCAAGGTGGCCGTGAAGGCCAACCGTGACCGCGTCGACCAGGACGATGCCAATGGCGTGAAGATGTTGCGGGAGCAGGGCGTGACGGTGATCGAGAATGTCGACAAGCCCCGCTTCGTCTCGGTGCTGGCCCCTGTCAACGCAGAGTTCGAGAAGCAGTTCGGCAAGGCCAACCTGGACAAGATTCGCAACTACAAGTGAAAGAAAAATTCCTTGGCATCGAGCGCTGGACCACCGGCTTCTCGATGGTTTCAGCATGCGCGATGCTCGTCATCGCCTCGGCCCTCGGCGTGTTCCAGATCGTCACGCGCTTCATCCTTGAGCAACCCGCCGAGTGGAGCGAAATCCTGATCAGGTTGAGCCTGATCTGGATGGTGTTTCTCGGCATCCCGATGGCCTTCCGCCAGGGCGCCATGGTCAGCGTCGACGTGCTCCACCGCTGGAGTCCGCCGCGCATCAAGCGGGTTCTCGACGCGGTGGTCAGCATCGCCGCACTCACCTTGATGCTCGTGATCCTCTGGTACGGATGGGACTACGCGATGCGTGGCCGGGTCCAGTCCATGGCCGGGCTCGAGAGCATCTCGATGGTCTGGGCCTACCTGGCCCTGCCGGTGGGCGCTGTGTTCAGCCTCATCGCCATCGCCGCCAATTTTCTCGACCCCAAGCGGCTCGAACTGGAGACCGCGCAATGACGCCGACGATGATCGTCACGATGGTGTTGTGCTTCGCACTGTCGGTTTCCGTGGCCGTCTCGATCGGGCTCGCCTCCATCGTCGGCCTGCAGGTGTCGAACGCCAACATGCTCATTTCCGCCAAGGAGATGTTCAATTCGATCAACAAGTTTCCGCTGGCGGCCATCCCCTTCTTCATCCTGGCCGGCAACCTGATGGAAACCGGCGGCATCTCGCGTCGGCTGGTCGAATTCGCCAAGAGCATCGTGGGCGGCGTTCAGGGCGGCTTGCCGATGACCTGCGTGCTGACCTGCATGATCTTCGCGGCCGTGTCGGGCTCTTCGGTGGCCACCACGTTCGCGATCGGTGCCATCCTGATCCCTGCGCTGGTCAAGCACGGCTACCCGACCAGCTATGCGGCGGCACTGCAGGCGACCAGCGCGGAACTCGGCGTGATCATCCCGCCGTCGATTCCGCTGATCCTGTACGGCGTCAGTGCCGAAGTGTCGATCGGCGAACTGTTCATTGCCGGTTTCGGACCCGGCCTCCTGATCAGTGGCGCGCTCATGCTGTTCGTGTGGGCGTACTGCAAGTGGAAGGGCTGGGGCAAAACCGACGGCGAAGGGCGGCTGCCCTTCGGCAAGGCGCTCTGGCAGGCTGGCTGGGCACTGCTGATGCCGGTGATCATCCTGGGCGGCATCTACGGCGGCGTGTTCACGCCGACCGAAGCGTCGGCGGTGGCGGTGTTCTATGCGCTCATCGTCGGCGTGGTGATCTACCGCGAGATCAGGCTGGCCGATCTGTACCTGATCCTGCGCAAGTCGGTGCTGTCGTCGGCCGTGATCATGTTCATCATCGCCAATGCGGGCCTGTTCGCATTCCTGCTCACGCGGGCGGGCGTGCCGGAGGCGATCGGCGTGTGGCTGCAGGACGTGCTCAAGACGCCCGCCTACTTCCTGCTCGGCGTGAACGCGGCGCTGTTCTTCATCGGCATGTTCATCGAGACCAGCGCAGCCATCATCGTGCTGGCGCCGATCCTCGCGCCGGTGGCGATGCATTTCGGCATCGACCCGGTGCATTTCGGCCTGGTCATGGTGGTGAACCTCGCGCTCGGCATGATCACGCCGCCCTTCGGCGTGAACCTGTTCGCGGCGTGCACGGTGGCGCGCATCTCGCTCGACCGCATCGTCAAGCACCTGATCCCGTTCGTGCTCGTCATCCTGGCCTGCCTGATGGTGATCACCTACGTGCCGTGGATTTCGCTGGCACTGCGCGATTTGGTGTACGCCAAGTAGATCGCACAACCTTCGGAACGCCGCGCGAGGTGATCGCGCGGCTTCACCCGGTTTTGATGCTCACGGCCGTACGTCCACCTTCTGCCATGTCACTGGTCATCCAGCGGCGTTCATCCGAGAGCAGCTGGCGCCACAGCGCGGCATCGCCGCCGAGCTGCAGATTGGTCGTGATCAGCATGCCGCCGGGACGGAGCAGCCGCTCCATGCATTGAAACTGCGGAAGCGTCGGTGCAAACCCGTCGAAAAAGGCAAGGTCGTAGTCTGCGCTGAAGGTTTGTGCCACCGCCACAAACTCGCCTTCATGCACCGTGATGCGATTTTGAAACCCCAGGTTTTTGATGTTCTCGCGGGCCAGCGCCACGTGTGCTGCATCGAATTCCACCGTGTCGACGTGGCCCCGTGCGCTGCCGTGCGCCAGACAACAGGCGGTGTAGCCCAACGCGGTTCCAAACTCCAGAACACGCAGCGCGTGCATGGCGGCAGACAACACCACCAGGCTGGCGCCGTCGGAATAGGTGTAGGCCTCGCAACCGTGCGAACGGCGGTGGCGTTCGCTGACCGCGTGCAATGCCTGGATGCGCGACCATTCGCCCGGTCGGCCGCCTTCGTGGCCAGCGCGCCGTGGCTCTGTCAGAGGGTGCAACCTACCGGACATGCTCAATGGCGCTTGTCCGTATTGCCCGAACTGGCCAGGCTCGGCAGGCTTGCCGCCAGCGCATCGCTCAGACCCACCGTGCCGCGTCGCGTTTCATGCGTGCCCTCGAAGGCGATGTGGCCGGAGTTGAAGCCGTCAAACATCTCGCAAAACGCCTGGCTCGACCGCGCAGAAAACCCGTTGGCGACAAAGCTGTCTGCCCAAGTGTCGCGCGCTGGCTCGCTGACTTCCACCGGACGGCCCAGAAGCGCTGCCAGCACTTGGGCGGCATCGACCGGCGAGCTGTCGGCAGGACCATGCAGCTCGACAACGCGGCGACCCGGCACACCGTCGGTCAACAAGGATGCAGCCGTGCGGCCGATGTCCAAAACGCTGACGCTCGGAAACGCCATGGAAGCCGGCTGGAACAGGGAGGGCAGCACCCCGTGCGCCTTCACTGGCGCAACAAACCACATCCAGTTCTCCATGAAGTTCGCGGCCCGCAACACGGCCACATCAAACTCGCCGTCGAGTGCTTTCAATTGCTGCTCAAAGTCGTAGGTGGTCTGGATGTTGCCTGTGCCCTGAGCATGCTGGCCGCCCACCGATGAGAGCGCAACGATGCGGTGCACCTTCGCGGACCGCACGGCGGCAACCATGGCTGCATGCGCATGGTGGGCGCGCGCGAAAAGATCGGCGTCCTGGTAGGCAGGCGGGTTCAGTAAATAGGCGCCGGCGCAGCCTTGAAAGGCCTCGGTGATGGCCGCCACGTCACCGACGTCTGCCAAGGCGATGTCGGCACCTAGGTCGCGCCAACTCTCGACGGTGCTTTCTTGCCGAAGCACGACACGCACAGCGTGCCCGCCCGCCAACAAAGTCCGCGCAACAACCGAGCCGGTTTGGCCGGATGCGCCAACCACGGCGTACACATTTTTTTGGATCATGCGGGAGCCCTTTTTATGTAGAACGGAAAAAGCGTGCCAGCTGCGGCACCACCCGATCGATGGTGATCGGGTCTTCGTAGAACTGCATCTGGTTCTTGTCGCCCATCCAGAGCAGTTCTTTTTTGGCGGCGGGAATCTGCTCGAACATCTTTCGGGGAATGACGGGCCCACTCGCCGCAAGGTTGGCGTGCACCATGAGCGTCGGCGTTTCAAGTTTGCGGATCACTTCATCGACGTGGTGGCCCCAGATGTCTGCTTCGCTCATGGCCGTGATGCGGTTCTCCCACAGCCCATGGAAGTTCCAGAAAGCGCCGCGATCGGCCCAGCGCTCGTAGAACTGCCGGATCACAGGGGCCTTGAGCAGCGCCTGTGCATCGGTCGCGCTCACGATCGGGATGTAGCGCACTTCACCGCTTTTTTCGAAGGCGGCACGTGCGGTAGCCGCACGCCTCAAGCGATCGGCAATTTCCTCTTGAGACCCCAGGTACAGCGCCGCCGTTTCGGGCACGAGGTAATGGCCCGCCACAACGCCGAGCGCCCGCACACGCGTGTCCAGTGTGGTCGCTTCGATGGCCCAGTTGGCGCCTTGGCAAATGCCCAGCACGTAGATGCGTTCCGGGTCGACATCGGGCGGGCCGCCAGATAGTCGATGCTCGCTCGCAGATCCTCGACCTTCGCCCGACGGGATTCGAAGTTTCTCGGGGCACCGCCGCTCTCGCCGCGAAAGCGTGGATCGAAGACGAGTGCGACATAACGCTCACGCGCCAGACGCGCTGCGTACTGAAGCGGCGCTTGCTCCTTGACATAGGCCACCGGCCCGATGACAACGACGGCTGGCTTGCGCCCGGCGATAGGCGGCACGAAGGCATTGCCCACCAGCTCTACGCCCTGACTTGGGTAGCGCACCCGCTCCACCGCGTAGCTGCCCGCGTCGATGCGTGAATGCTCGCCCCACGGCTGCGTCGCGAACGGGCCCGCGCTGGCGTTCTGCAAATGCGCGGGCGTGCTGGCGGCGCCCGACTCTTCGGCACGGGCTTGCAAGACCGCTGGCGACATGGCGGCGATAACGAGGGGCTTCATGGCGCTTCTGCGATTCATGATCAGGTGTTGTGGAACTGGAAGCGCGCAATTTTCCAAACATATCGCCATCCGGAAAAGCCCATAATTTGCATGATGAACATGCAAGAACCGGATGGCGATGGAGGCTTGGAAACGCTGGATCTCAACCTGTTGCGCGTGCTCGATGCGCTACTGCAAACCCGCAGCGTCACGCGGGCCGGCGAACGCCTGGGCCTGAGCCAGCCCGCGACCAGTCGACAGGTTGCGCGCCTTCGCCAGTCGCTTGGGGACCCTTTGCTGGTGCGAACCGCAAAGGGGTACGTTCCAACGCCGCGCGCCGAGGCACTGGCGCCGCTTGCGCGCACGGCGCTCGATGCCGTTCGTGCGGTGTTTGAACGCACCGGGTTTGACCCGGCGTCGAGCACACGAGCCCTTCGCATCGCGACCACAGACTACGGGCTGCTCGCAGTGGCTGGCCCCGCGTCGCTACAAATCGGAAAGGCAGCGCCCGCGCTTCGACTTGTTTTTGAGCCTTGGACCGACGGAACACTTGCCGAAATGGAACAAGGGCACATCGACCTTGCGCTGTATGCAGACGATCCGCTCCCCCCGGACTTCCACGCGCGCGAACTGTTCAAGGAGCGCTACGCCGCGTTGCTGCGCGCAGATCACCCCTTGACCCAACAGCGCCCACTCCCCACCGGGCGCAAGTTGATTGAGCAATTGGCAAGCTACCCGCACATTGCCGCAAGCTACCCAGCCGGGCGGCAATACCTGCCCGACGACGTGCTCGAACGCATGGGCGCGCGCAGTCACCGCATCGCCATGCAAGTGCCTTACTTCACCAGCGCCGCCGCGCTGATTGGCGACTCCGACCGGGTCATGCTGCTTCCGCGTCGCGCGGCGATGTATTTGTCGTCAAGCGGTGCGCTTGCCGTCATGGCGCTCCCTGCGACTGCGCCCACCTTCTCCTACCGTCAAATCTGGCATGCGCGTGTTCATCGAGACCCGGGTGTGGCCTGGCTTCGGAAATCGCTGATCGAGTCCACGCGGCGACGCGCGCCGTGATGCTTTTCTTCGCACCCACCGATACTTGGCGGCCATTCATCCGGGTGCGGCGAAAATTCGCGGCGTCGCATGGCGCGAGCCGCCGATTTAGACTGCCCCTTTGCGCTGGAACCTGTCCCATGGCTGCTCCCTCTGACACCTTGCTCACAACCCCGCTGCACGACCTGCACGTCGAACTCGGCGCGCGGATGGTGCCTTTCGCGGGCTACTCGATGCCGGTGCAGTACCCGGCCGGCCTGATAGCCGAGCACCGGCACACACGCACCGCGGCGGGCCTTTTCGACATTTCGCACATGGGCCAGTTGCGCCTCATCGGCCCCGAAGCCGCAGCCGCCCTCGAGACGCTGATGCCGGTCGACGTGATCGGCCTTGCGCCCGGCAAGCAGCGCTACGGCCTCTTGCTCAACGACGACGGCGGCATCCTCGACGACCTGATGTTCTTCAACGAAGGGCACGACTCGCTCTTCGTGATCGTCAACGGTGCCTGCAAGGTCGACGACATCGCGCACCTGCGCGACAAGATCGGCGCGCGCTGCGACGTGCAGACCTTGCCGGACCACGCGCTGCTCGCGCTGCAGGGCCCGCAGGCCGCAGCGACGCTGGCGCGCCTGTCGCCCGGCATCGACCGCTTCGTCTTCATGACGGGCGCTGCCGTGCAGATCGGCGGGATTCCGGCTTGCGTCACCCGCAGCGGCTACACCGGCGAAGACGGGTTCGAGATCTCCGTTGCCGGTGACCAGGCCGACACACTGGCCCGCCTGCTGCTTGCGCAGCCGGAAGTCAAACCCGTCGGCCTTGGTGCGCGCAACTCGCTGCGGCTCGAAGCGGGCCTCTGCCTCTACGGCAACGACATCGACACCACCACCACGCCGGTCGAGGCCTCGCTCAACTGGGCGATGCACAAGGTGCGGCGCGCCGGCGGTGCGCGCGAAGGCGGCTTTCCCGGTGCGGCCAAGGTGCTCGCGCAGCTCACCGCATCGACCGGCGCGGCCGGCCATTCGGACCATCACACGCTGAAACGCAAACGCGTGGGGCTGGTCGCGCTCGAACGCATTCCGGTGCGCGACGGCACGCTGCTCGAATCCTTCGAGGGCGGCCTGGCCGTGGGCCAGGTGACCAGCGGGCTGCTCGGCCCCACGGCGGATCGGCCGATCGCCATGGCCTATGTCGCGCTGGCCTATGCCGAGCCCGGCACCCGGCTGCAGGCCATCGTCCGCGGCAAGCCCGTGCCGATGGAAGTGACCACCCTTCCCTTCGTCCCGACGCGCTACTACCGCGGCTGACCATTTTTTCCAGGAGCATTTCTCATGACCGTCAAATACACCAAGGACCACGAGTGGGTCCAGTCCACCGGCAGCGATGCCGCCACCGTCGGCATCACCGTGCACGCGCAGGATGCGCTGGGCGACGTGGTGTTCGTCGACCTGCCCGAAATCGGCAAGACCTTCGCGCAGGGCGAAGTGGCCGGCGTCGTCGAATCGGTCAAGGCCGCGGCCGATGTCTTCATGCCCGTGTCGGGCGAGATCACCGAAGTGAACGAGGCGCTGCGCGCCGACCCGTCGCTCGCCAACAGCGATCCGCTGGCGGCCGGCTGGTTCTTCAAGGTCAAGCTGAGCGAACCGGCCCAAGTCGATGCGCTCATGGACGCACCCACCTACGACAAGTTCGCCGAAGACAACTGACCCGATCCCATGGCCCTGCCGATGACCCCCCTGCCCTCACTGCGCGACCTCGAAAACGCCGACGAATTCATCGCGCGCCACATCGGCATCGAAGCCGCGGACGAAGCGCGCATGCTGCCCGTCATCGGCGCGAAGACCCGCAAGGCACTGATCGACGGCATCGTGCCGCCCGCCATCCGGCGGTCGAAGCCGATGGACCTGCCGGCGCCCGTGAGCGAAGCGGCAGCGCTCGCAGAACTGAAGACCATCGCGTCGAAGAACAAGGTGGCGCGCAACTTCATTGGGCAGGGCTACTACGGCACGCACACGCCCGGCGTCATCCTGCGCAACATCCTGGAGAACCCCGCCTGGTACACGGCCTACACGCCCTACCAGGCCGAAATTTCGCAAGGCCGCATGGAAGCGCTGCTCAACTTCCAGACGATGGTGTGCGACCTCACCGGCATGGCGATCGCCAACGCGTCGATGCTCGACGAGGCCACCGCCGGCCGAAGCCATGACGCTGGCCAAACGCAGCGTGAAAAGCAAGAGCAACGTGTTCCTCGTGGCCGGCGACTGCCACCCGCAAACCATCGAAGTGCTGCGCACGCGCGCCGGGCCGCTGGGCATCGAACTGAAGATCAGCACCGCCGCCGAAACATTGCCGCACCTGATGGCGAGCGGCGAATTCTTCGGTGCGCTCGCGCAATACCCCGGCACCACCGGCCAGGTGCACGACCTCCGACCACTGGCCGGCCATGCGCACCAGGTCGGCGCCGCGTTCTGCGTGGCCGCGGACCTGCTCGCGCTCACCCTGCTCGCGCCGCCCGGCGAGTGGGACGCCGACATCGTGTGCGGCACCACCCAGCGCTTCGGCATGCCGCTGTGCAATGGCGGCCCGCACGCGGCCTACCTGGCGTGTCGCGATGCATTCAAGCGCTCGCTGCCGGGCCGGCTGGTCGGCGTCAGCGTCGACGCGCACGGTGCCCCGGCCTACCGGCTCGCGCTGCAAACGCGCGAGCAACACATCCGCCGCGAGAAGGCCACGTCGAACATCTGCACGGCACAGGTGTTGCCGGCCGTGGTGGCGAGCATGTATGCCGTTTATCACGGCCCTGCCGGGCTCACCCGCATCGCGCAACGCGTGGCGGCCCTCACGTCGATCCTGGCGCAGGGGCTGGAGCAGATGGGCCGCGAGCTGGTCAACCGCACGGCGTTCGACTCACTCACTGTGAAGAGCGGCGACGATACCGCCCAGGTGCTCGAACGCGCGGCCGCCGCCAGCTTCAACCTGCGCCATCGGCTACAGCAGCACCTCGGCATTTCGCTCGACGAGACGACGACGCGGACCGACATCGAAACGCTGTGGGCGCTGTTCGTGCCGCAGGGCGTGGCCATGCCGCGCTTTGAACTGCTGGCCGAAGTTGCGACGACGCGCATCCCGGCAGACCTGCGCCGCACCAGCGCGTTCCTCACGCACCCGGTGTTCAACACGCACAAGAGCGAGACCGCGATGCTGCGCTACATCCGCAGCCTCTCCGACAAGGACCTCGCCCTCGACCGCAGCATGATCCCGCTCGGCAGCTGCACCATGAAGCTCAATGCCACGAGCGAGATGATCCCGATCACCTGGCCCGAGTTCGCCGACATTCACCCCTTCGCGCCGGCCGATCAGCTCGCGGGCTACGCTGAGCTCGACCAGCAACTGCGCGACTGGCTCTGCGAAGCGACCGGCTACGCCGGCATCAGCCTGCAACCCAACGCCGGCTCGCAAGGCGAGTACGCCGGCCTGCTTGCGATCAAGGCCTTCCACGAATCACGCGGCGACGGCCAGCGCGACATCTGCCTGATCCCGTCGTCGGCGCACGGCACCAATCCGGCGAGCGCGCAGATGGCCGGGCTGCAGGTGGTCGTCACCGCCTGCGACACGCAGGGCAACGTCGACATGGACGACCTGCAGCGCGCCTGCGAAAAGCACAGCGCCCAGCTGGCCGCGGTGATGATCACCTACCCCAGCACGCACGGCGTGTTCGAGACGCGCGTGAAGGAACTCTGCGAACTCGTGCACGCGCACGGTGGCCGCGTGTACGTCGACGGCGCCAACATGAACGCGCTGGTCGGCGTCGCTGCGCCCGGCGAGTTCGGGGGCGACGTGAGTCACCTGAACCTGCACAAGACCTTCTGCATTCCGCACGGCGGCGGCGGACCCGGCGTGGGTCCGGTGTGCGTGGTCGAAGACCTCGTGCCCTTCCTGCCGGGGCACGTGACCGCGCAAGGCGAAAGTTCGGTGGTCGGTGCCGTATCGGCTGCGCCGCTCGGCAACGCCGCCGTGCTGCCGATCAGCTGGATGTACTGCCGCATGATGGGCGCCGACGGCCTGCAGGCCGCGACCGAAACGGCGATCCTCAGCGCCAACTACATCAGCGCACGCCTGAAGGACCACTACACGACGCTTTATGCCAGCCCGAACGGCCATGTCGCGCACGAGTGCATCCTCGACCTGCGCCCGCTCAAGGACACCAGCGGCGTGTCGGCCGAAGACGTGGCCAAGCGGCTGATCGACTATGGCTTCCATGCGCCGACGCTCAGCTTCCCGGTGCCCGGCACGCTGATGGTCGAGCCGACAGAGAGCGAGCCGCTGGCCGAACTCGATCGTTTCATCGACGCGATGATCGCCATCCGCGGAGAGATCCGTCGCATCGAGGAAGGTGTCTGGCCGCAGGACGACAACCCGCTGCGCCACGCGCCGCACACGGCCGCCAGCCTGCTCGGCAGCGAGTGGACGCGGCCCTATTCACGCGAGCTCGGCGCCTTTCCGCTCACCTCGCTCACCTCGCTCACGCAATCCAAGTACTGGCCGCCGATCGGCCGCGTCGACAACGTCTATGGCGACCGCAACCTGTTCTGCAGTTGCGTGCCCGTCGGACTGTACGAATCCACCCGGGACCCCACGCCATGAACGCCACGACCATTGAAGGACAAACCGCCTGGATCACCGGCGGTGGCAGCGGCATCGGGCTCGCCGGCGCAATCGAGCTCGCGCGCGCGGGTTGCCGCGTCGTGATCTCGGGCCGCGATGCGGGCAAGCTCGACGCTGCGCTGGCCGACGCCACCGCACGCGGCGCGCCGGCCGGCAGCCTCACCGCGATGGCGCTGGACGTGTCGGACCGCGTCGCCGTCGAACGCGTGGCGCAGGCCATCGAAGCTGCGCACGGCGGCGTCGACATCCTCGTCAACAGCGCGGGCGTGAACTTCCCCAAGCGCTTCTGGAAAGAAACCGACGCCGCCACCTTCGAGAAGGTGATGGCCATCAACCTGAACGGCGCCACCTTCTGCACGCTCGCGGTGCTCAAGGGCATGCAGGCGCGGCGCCGCGGCACCGTCATCAACGTGGCGTCGTTCGCGGGCTGGCATTTCAGCTACCTCACCGGCCCGGCGTACATCGCGAGCAAGGCAGGGCTGATGGCGCTCACGCATTCGTTCAACATCGAGGAATGCGTGAACGGCCTGCGTGCGACGGCGCTCTGCCCGGGCGAAGTGGCGACGCCGATCCTGAAGCAGCGTCCGGTCGAACCGAGTGCCGAGGACAAGGCGTTGATGCTGCAGGAAGACGATCTCGGCCGCACCATTCGCTTCATCGCCGACATGCCGCCTCACGTGTGCATCAACGAGCTCGTCATCACACCGGTGTTCAATCGCATCTACATCGGGGGCAGCGAACTCAAGCGCTGAAAAGCCCCTGCGGCGACTCGACCACCGCAGCTCGCTCATTGCAGGGCGCTGGCGCCCTCAGGTCGGGCCTTGAAGCTGCAGGCAGTAGCCGAGCAAGGCGTCGATTTCGGTCGATTTGTCGAACACCGCATCTGCATCGAACTGCTCAATGCAGCGAGTGCGCATGCTTTCGGTGACGATCGCGAGCTTCCATCGCGATGAACGTGGGCAGCGACAAACCAGTCCTTTCGGAAAGCCGCTTCTAGATCGTCGACCCGGGCGCGCGCGGCGAATTGAATGGGTCTTTCCGAGTATCGACAGGCTGCCCCAAGCGACCGTAGGACAAGATCGGCAGCCGTGTCTGCGAGCGAAATCTATCGGCCAGTTCGTGCAAATCACTGCTTTTTCGCCACGCTGCCTGTCGCGATCTGGCGTCGGAACTCCGCAAGCTTGGCCTTGAGCCGGCGTTCGTTCGCAGGGCCCATGCGAACCAGCAGCTTCTGTCCGCTCGACATCGCCTCCAGCTTCGGATCGGCGAACTCGTAGCGCACCCAGGGCCGAGAAGAGGTCTCCTCGCCCTTCACTTCGGTCAGCACCACCTTCGGCATGGCGTCGGACTCCGGCGCCTGCAACAGATGGTCGATCACCGCGATGAGCCGGTCGTTGAAATAGCGACCCGGATAGCCGAGCTCTTCGTACGCCTGCTGGAAGAGCGGGTAGAGCCGCGCGTAAAGGATCGCCGCCGCCCCCGCGTCGACCGACTCGACGAGGCCGACGAAGCCCGCATACCGCGCCGCGTTGTCGGGCTGATGGCCTGGTTGCCGCTGGAACCGGTCACCGCGAAACGTTGCGGCGTCGGCTGCACCGGCCACATGCGCGAAGGCGCCTGGCCGCGCGGCAGGTTGTCCACGGTGGCGACGAAGCGGCGCACGAAGCCATCGAGCTGCAGAAACGAAGCCACCGACTTTCGCCCCAGCAGCTCGGTGATCGCCTTGGCAATAAAGGCGTCCGACTCGGGAAGCCTCGGCAACACGGCTTCCGGCTCGGCCACCGCGTCGATGGGATTCAAGGGTCCCGATGCGGCCATCGCCGGCGCTGGCGCGGGCATGTCCGGCGGCGGCGGCGCACTGACGGCAGGCGATGGCGACGGGGTCGCCCTCTCCCGATGTGCCCAATACCACCAGCCGCTGCCGACAGCAGCGACCAGGAGCAGGATGACGACAATGACGCCGGCCGACGATTCGCGGGCTGGCCTGAAATCTGCAGGTGTTCTTTCGGACATCGCCCATTACAAACCCCCGGCCGCCCTCCCAGGTAACGGCCTGTGAACACCCCGGAAACACGATGGACATCGACTTCGCCACCCTCACCGAATACCAGCGCTACAAGCTCGCGTAAGAAGTCAACAACCACGCGGCATAGCGCACGGTTCGCGCTCCGCATCACTGGTTGCTTTCCCAGCATTCCGACCCGCATTGCGTCGTTCGTAGGGGGTCGATTGCGGAGCGGAATCGCACCCAGTTTCCGGCCATTCCCCCACCCCAACGACACCCGATTCTGGGCTGCCGTTCCACAAGGAGCGGTGTTGAGCCGTTCCCATTTTTAGGAGCTTGAAATGAACCTGCACGATCGCTTTGAACAGTACGAAGACGAGTTTCTCAAATTTGACCGCATCGACAACCCGAAGTCGAAGCGCCCTGACCTTCATGCTTTTTTGATGCTGGACGAGATCCAGCCTGGAGAGCGGGATCTGATCTCTGCAAGCGAGCATGACGAGTTCTATCTGGACATCGACTGCGATGCCTTCGCGGAGAAGGCTACCGACGAACAGATCCGTGACCTGCAACGTTGTGGCATCAGGTACGACAGCGAGCTTGATTCGCTTTGCATGTTTGCCTGACTGCGCTCCGCCCACTGAATGAGCCGCCTAACCCAGCTCCTACGCGCCTTCATCTGGGGCACTGTCTGGATGATGGGCTTGGACGTTGTGCTGGTGATCGGGTACTTGTTGCTGCGGTGAAAGGCTGAAAAGCACTGTTCGGATGTACAGTGTTCGCATGCCGACCGACGACTTCTATACCTTCACCCTGCCACCGAACGCCTGGAGCAAGAAGCCCTACCCATCCACGTTCAAGATGACGATGGACGAAGCTGCGCGGCGCTTCCCGGGTGCCCAGCCGATCCAAGGCTCACGCGAGGTGAGAACGCGCGCTACGACCGGCGTCACGGCGGCAAAGGACGAGCTCTACGGGCGCAAGCACGGGCCAGGCTGACCTACCCCACAGGGTCGGCGTTCTCGTCTTCACCTTCAGCGCGCGGCCCGACGGCCGGATCGGCGACATGGCCGTGCAAAGCCTTGACGCCAGCAGCCCACGCATCCGCCCACGACGTGAACGAGCCCATCGAAGCCTCGACGTCTTCCCAGACGGTGGCGTCCTCTTTGCTCTCGATGATGACCCAGTGAAAGACGCCCGGATCGGGCTCGTCTACGAAGACGGTGAGGCGGCGTAGGTGGTCCATGCCGCCAGCATAGCGGCTCAGGGTCTAGGGACTGGCCTAAAATAGGCGAGCCCTCACCGCCCGGCAAGGCGATGAAGGCTCTAACCAATCAACCTGTAGGAGAGGTCATCATGGCTACCCCAATCTTAACGGCCGGCATCCTGCGGTCGCTCCTGCACTACGACCCAGACACTGGCGTCTTCACAGCTAAAGTAGATGCATCTGGCCCCGGTGCGCGGCGCCGCGCTGGAGATGTAGTGGGCGCTGCACACAATCGAGGCTATCGCCTGATCCGCATGGGCAGCGAGCGATTTCTTGCGCACCGATTGGCTTGGCTGTACATGACAGGGTCATGGCCTGTGAGCACGATTGACCACCGGAACGGCATCAAGGACGACAACCGCTGGGACAACTTGCGGACATCCCTCAGACCGAAAATCTGCACAACCAGCGCAGAGCGAAAGTAGGCAGCGCTTCCGGATTGCTCGGGGTGCACTGGCATGCTCGGGACAAAGTATGGATGGCGAAGATTTGCACGAATGGCGAGTCGCTCTACATCGGGTCCTTCAGATCAAAAGAAGCCGCCCATGAGGCGTACCTTACGAAGAAGCGGGAGCTCCACTCCACCTGCACTATTTAGCGATCAAGGAGTCGTAGGCTTTCTCGCAGGTTTGACCTGAGATTCGGCTTCGATCAAGAGCTTCTGCCAGCTCTCCCGCCGTGCTGTCAGCCCTTGCGAACAGGTAGCTGAGCAGATCGAGGGGATCTGATCGAGCGCTGGCTGTCGCGCCTGTGGTGGCAACGCCGGAGTCCTCGGCGGCTCTACGGATGGCGGATAGGAAGGCGGCAACACGCTGCTGCACCCGCTGCTCAGCAGCACCAGCGCGCTCAGCGTCAGCACGGGCCACATCGATCTTCTGCTGTCCTTCATTGCTCACTCCTTCGACCGTAGCGGCCCATCGTTGTTCGGTGTCGCGGCGCGAGCGCTCGGCCAGGCGCGCGGACTCGGCCTGCGTGGCTTGGTATGCGGAGAACTCGGCCGCGGTGCGCGACTGCGCGGCTTTCGCGTTGCTGACGCGCACTTGTTGGGCGCCGACCATGGCCAGCAGGAAGGCGATCACCAGCGCCACCCAGACCTTGGGCGACATGAGCGCCATCATGATTCGAAGACTGCGCGCTCGGCAGCACGGCGCCGGCGCAGTCCCTTTTCAACGTTGCTGCCAGGGCTCACCCATGAGTCAAAGGCCAGCGAGGCGCCTTCGTAGTCGCCCGCGTTCAGCTTGCGCAGCAGGGTCGACGGCCGGCCATCCTTGAGGCGGATGATGCCGTCGCGCGAGGCCGACCCAGCCCCCACGTTGAAGACGATCGAAACCATGGCATCGAACTGGCCCTGAGTCATCGGCACGGTCACGTTCGCGCTCACGATTGCTTCGCGCTCCGCTATGTCGACGGCTAAGCGCTGATCGGCTTGCGACTGCTCCCAGATCGTCCCGCGCCCGATGCCACGCCCCGTCGCGCCCCACCCTACCGTCCAAGGGTCGCCACCGGTCTTTGGATCCGGATACGCGACAAGCTTGCAAGACTCAAATTGCTTGATGAGGTCGACGCCTCGCTTGGATGTCTGCATGGTCATTTCTCCTATGAAAAAGAGGACGACCACGCCTAAAATAGGCGAGCCCGCAAAGCGCTACCAACGCGATGCGGGCTCTAACCAATCCGACTGTTAAGGAGTCTTCATGGCTAAGGTCAATCGTACCTGCGAGCAATGCTCGGCAGCGTTTCTTACAAAGCCTTCTGTTGTCGCAAAAGGAGCAGGTCGCTACTGCTCACACGCCTGCAGTTCTGCAGCAAAGAGAAGAACCGAGCCGCTGCCGCTAGGTCTTACGGCGCAGCAACTCAAGGATCTTTTTTCCTACGACACCGAAACTGGCCTTTTCACTCGGCTCCGCGATTCGAACAATCAAGCGAAGGCGGGCGATGTTGCAGGCTCGCTAACTCGGGAGGGCTACCTATCGATCTGTATCAATCGACGGGCTTATCTCGTGCACCGCCTTGCTTGGCTCTACGTCCATGGCGAGTGGCCGCAGCACTGCATCGACCATCGAGACGGTGTGAAATCAAACAATCGAATCGCCAATCTTCGAGACGTGCCGCATGCAATGAATGTGCACAACAGGCACAAGCCGAACCGTCAGAACACTTCAGGGTTCTTGGGTGTAGTTAAGCAAGGTGAACGCTTTTGGCCCCGCATCAACATCAAAGGCAAGATTCGGGTCTTCCCATCGCATGCAACCGCTGAAGAGGCCCATGCTGCATACGTTGAGCTGAAGCGAAAGCACCACGAAGGGTGCCTTCTGTAACTACTTTTCGCCCAAGGGAACGACGCCCGAGCTGGGCGGGCTGATCGGCGCACCGGCGCGCAGGTCATCATTCGCGCGGTCGAGCTTGCTGTTCACCAGCTGGCTGAGTCGGTTCACGAACGCCACGCGCGTCCAGCCCGCGGCGAGGATCACCACCAAGCGCACTTCGCGTGTGATGAGGTTCGGATAGACCGACGAGATCGCCCACATCAGGAAGTAGGCAATGCCGCCGACGATGAAGGAGACGACCAGGTCCTTGCGCGCTTCCTTGAGCACGCTGTAGACGACCACGTTCTCGCTGGCGAGCGTGAAGATGGTGCGCAGCACGCCGGCCAGCAGGCCAGCAGTGGCGCCCCAGATCAGCGACTCGAGGTCGAACGCCTTCATGTCCTGCGAGAACGAGGCGGCGTAGGCGACACGGGTTGCGCAGACCGCCCACATGAACAGCAGCACGTTGACGGTGAATTTGTTTTTCATCGGATCAGACCCATCTCGCGGGCGTACTCGCGCAGCTGCTGCGCGTTGAGGGACACGGCGTAGATCAGGGCAAGAAAGAGCGACTCGAAGCTCTGCCGGCCGTACAGCACAGAGATCGGCCCGGCGAAGTCCAGAGGCTGCGCCAGCACCGCCAAGTAGATCCACGTCAGCGCGCTGATGACGGCGGCACCGCATGCCATCAGCCGCGGCGTGCGGCAGGACAGCAGACGCGGGAGCACCAGCAGAGAGACGAAGTGCGGGATGGTCAGCAGGATCGACACCACGAACATGCCGCCGACGAGCCATGAGTAGTGCCCGAGTGCTGCAACCTTGAACAGCGTCGACGCCGGGATCTGCAGGATGTACATGACCGGGCCGATGAGGTCGTTCATGAAGCTGAGCGTCACGAAGATGGTCAGCAGGCGCACCTCGATGCGGTTCTGCTCGACGTCGTCGGGCACCGCAGCAGCTGCGACGTCGCGGCGGAACTGAGCCGGATCGGTTGGGACGACGCGGCTCACTTGCTCACCCTGTTCTTCCACTCGCGCACTTTGCGCCAGTTGTTCACGAGCCAGTTCAGCAGGAAGGTGTAGATGGTGGTCATGGGAAGCCTTTCAGGCTAGGCTGGATTTCTGGAGCGGCTATCCGACTACTTCGGTCGTGACGATGTTCGCAACCCACTTGATGGTCGTGGTTGCAGCTCCAGTGACTTGAATCTCCAGGCTGCCGAGCGTGGCGTTTGCCACCGCCGCCACACTCCAGGCCGAAGCGCCTCCAATTGCGGCAACCGTAGTCACGGTCGGCGTGCCGTCGATCGCAGTCGTGGCGGCACTGGCGCCGCGCGAGATTGCTCCAGTGATCTTGAAGACAGCCCGGTCACCGAAAGCGCTCACCTTTGCGGAGACGATGCACTCGAAGCCGAACATCGAGTTGTTCGGCAGGAGTACACAAGTGGTGGCCGATGGCGCGGAGCCGTTGCCAGAGACAGCCGCTGGCGTGGCGCTTGTGGTGGTGAGGCGGTGGATGTAGCTCTCGGACTGCGAATCACCCGCTGAAGAAAAGCTGCCGGCGGCGCGAGCGACTGAGCCTCGGGCCCTGGCGCGTGCGAAGGACCCCATGGCTACCGAGGCAGCGCCTTCCGCAAGATTGGACGAACCCCCAGGGATAGCCGACGAATCCCCGCTCGCAATGTTCTGACTTCCGCCGCCCACTGCCGCGTTGTAGTTTGTGGCTTGGTTGCGGTCGCCTCCCCCCACAGTTCCGTAGTCTCCGCCCGACGTTTGGTTGCTTTCGCCACCGCCGATCGTCGATTTGACACCGTTGGCCTGGTTCGAATTGCCACCTCCGATGCTGCACAGGTCGCTGCCGATAACGTTGACGGTGCCTCCGCTGATGACGCAGTTCGTGACGCCCGAGCCAATCGAGTTCCCATTCCCGCCAGCGATGACGCCACCACCGCCTGCCGCAGTGTTGTTCCGGCCACCGCCGATCACGGAGAACGAAGCAGACGCTACCTGCGCTGCAGCGGTGCGGGACATTTGCCAGTCCACAGAGTTGGACCCTCGCTTTCCGCCGCCTGCGGTCAAACTGTCGGCAACCTGCGCGGAAATAGCGCCCGTTCCTTTAGGAACAATGGCCGCGTCGATGTTGGTTGCAGCGTTCGTCGCGGTGAAGGATGATACGGGTACTGTTCCGTTCGGGCTGGCAGTGTTCAGTGCCTCCGTCCAACTCGTGAGACCACCGCCGCCACCCGGGACCGCTTGCCAGGTCGGGGCAACACCGGCGCCGTTTGCCGTCAGCACGTATGTGGCGGTTCCAGCAGCCAAACGCCCAGCAGCTCCGGCTGCGCCGGCCACGATGAGATCGCCGACCGTGGTCATGGGATTGGCGAACCCAGAAGCTGCAGCAGCCCAACCAACTGCGCCGCCGATCACCGTCAGCACTTGCCCGTTGCTACCAACCCCCAAGCGGCCTGGTGCACCCGAGGCCCCACCCAGGATCAAGTCCCCGTTCGTGGTCATTGGGTTTGAGAACCCGCCGCCCGACGAAGCCACCCACGTTGGCAAACCAGCCGTCAGCGTCAGGACATAGCCATTCGTGCCGACTCCAAGCCGGGTCGGTGTTCCGCTCGTGCCGCCATAGATGATGTCGCCCGCAGTGGTCATCGGGTTCGTCATCCCGCTCCCGCCGCCTGCTGCGCCGATGGCCTGTCGCTTGTCTGATGTGCTGGCAATCGTGAAAGTTGATGCTCCAGCCACCAGCTGATAGAGCTGCAGGTAAGTGCCCGTGTTCAGCCAGTTGGTCGTATTCGTTGCTGCCGTGACAACACCGGTCGTCTTGTGTGCCACGACGTAGTTCGTCGCACTGGCCGTGAGTGCGACCATGCCATTGGCAACCGTCACGCCGTTGAATTCCCCGCCTAGGTAGCCGAGCGTCAGGCCGGTTGTGCTAGATGGATCGATGCCATATAGCGCTGCAGGCGCGACGCTTCGGAAGTTCTCGTTCACGCGCGCCTGCCAGCCAAAGGCGGCAAGGATGTCTTGAAGGATGGTCATACGGTTGCCTGGAGTTCGTGGCCGGTGCCGACGCTGTCGGAAATCTGGGATACGCGCACGAATGCGGTGGCGGAAGGAGTAATGCCAGCGGCGGTTTGCTGCGCTTCGGTGATCGTCGGCGTGGTCGTTGCGACCGTCGCAAGCAAGGTCGTGAACGCGCCGGACGTGTAGAAGCGCCACTGATACGCCTCGCCGGCTTCGCCCAGAGGGACCGACCCGGTCGCGTTGTTCATCGTGAGACGAGAGCGACGGTCGATCTGGATGTCGCGGTTGACGAAAGCGCGGCGCGCGTTGACCGGGCTGAGCGGCATCAAACCTTCGGCCGTGTTCGCGTAGGTCTGGGACAGCGCCGAGTCCTGACTGCGGCCCTTGGTGACGGCGCGATAGCTTTTTACGGAACCCACGTCGCCGAGTGGCATGGGCGGCCGCAGGATTCCGGCAATTCGAAGAAGCACGATCGTGTCGCCGGCCTGGTGCGTTCCGGCGAAGCGCTCAGTGCCGAACAGCCCGCGCATGTGACGCGACAGGATGTAGCGCCCGCCTCCCAGGCTTGCGCCGAGTGCAGAGCAGCCGATCTCCCAACGGCCCGGTGCGCCGAGCGCCCAGAACTCGCCACCGTTGACGAGCAGCACGTCGCGCGTCACGCTGTTGAAGACATCATCGCCAAGGTCCACCGTAATCAGGTTGGTCTCGTCGATCAATTTGCGCGACCACGCACCCAACGCAGTTTCAGCAACACCGATCGGCGCCGAGGCTGAAACCGTGCCTCGTGGCACCAGAGTGTTGTCGTCGTCACCGACAAGCAACTCGGCAGAGGCCGGGACGTCGCCATAGCTGTCCAGCGCAGCGTAGATGCCGGCATCGTTGTCTGCATCGCGCAGAAGCGGGATGTCGAGGAGCTGCAGGCGGGTCGGTGCCGCAAGGGGAGCCACGGCCTGTCCCGAGTACTCCGACCCACCCACTGCGGTCTGTCCGTAGATCGCGGCATTGGCCGGTACGCACTCACCCTCGATCAGCGCGCCGGTGTCCGTCAATTTGCTCAACCGCCAATCGGACAGGACCCCTTTGGGGTATTCGAATGTCACCACGTCGCCAGCACTCAGGCAGGCGAACTTGCGCGACACCTTGAAGCTGCGGCGATTGCGGTCGTTCCATGCGTCGTAGAGCGCCCTTTGGGCCAGCGTCGCCGCGACGCCGGCATCGACGGACATGGGCAGATCAAGCGTCGAGTCCATCACCGAATCGGTGACCTGGCGCATCGCCTTCTCTGTGCCGGTCTGGTAGTCGAAGTCCTTGTTGATGTAGCTCACCGACACGCTACGCGGCAGTTCTGCTTCCTGCCCGCGCGTCAGCGGCATGGGGTCGCCCGGCTCGCCGCCGTCTTCTGCGCACCCCAATTCGTCGTAGCCGATCGTCGCGACCGAAACGAGATTGGCGCGGTGGAAGAACTTGATCTTCCCATCCTCTTCCGTCGCGTCGATCGCGAACGCCGTCATCAGCGGCTGGATGTTGGCGCGCGCGCTTGCAGGGTTCGTGAGCGTGTACCCCCAGACGCTGCCGCTAATGTCATCCAGGTCGTACTGATCAGCCGTCAGGCCGGCGCGTGTGCACTGCTCGTCGAGGATGCTCGCGATGCTCGCTGCATTGGGTTGGATGCCTGGTAGGCGGTAGACCATGACCATGCGCGAAGCACTGACGATGTAGATCGCCGCGTCACTCATGCCGATTGAAAGACTGGACGAGGTCAATGCGCCGACGCTGACGGTCCTTCCGGACGCGGAGAAGACGCCGCTCGTCATCTTGTATTCGGCCACCAAGCCGCCAAGATTTGCAGCCCACACGGTCTGGAAATCGTTGTCGGCAATGCCCACCGCTTCTGGAGAGATGTTCACAGCCGAGACGCCATATCCAAGAGCGCCGACTGGCAGGGAAGGCGAGACCGTTCCTTGTCCGATCAGCACTCCGCCCACACCGAGGGCGTACCACTTCGTGATGTCCACCAGCGCAGACGCCGAGGTGAAGACCAACATGGTTTTCTGATCGATAGAAAATACCAAGCCGGTAAGCACTTCACTCGAAGGGGCGGACGGATCGAATGTGACGAAGTCCGGGCCGGCTTCGGTGAGGTATCCCCTCAGTGTCCCGTCGGCAAGATTTCCACGATAGGTTCGAATGTAGAGATCGCCCAGCATGCCGGCCGCGTATGGCCCACCGAAGTCAACCGGCCAGCGATCCGTCTCTGAGCGCGCTTCTGTTGCCCAGTAATCGCCTTCGCCGCTGTAGACGCGCGTCTGCGTGATCGGAGTGGTGGAGTTGACCGTCCACATGCCGACGCGCACCGATGCATTGTTGACTTCGTAGATGACCGGTCGTCCGACGCCAGCGTCGGTGAAGGTTCCCTCGATGGTGCGATCCAGCAGGCTTCGCGGCCCCAGAATGGAAGAAGCCCTGCACAGCTCAAAGGAGAACTGCGGAACCCTCCCGCCTTGGCATTCGATGATGTTCAGGCGCACAGAAACCACACCGCGATACGCCGGAACGTTGCCGACGCCGTGATAGGTCTCTTCGATGTAATCGGGCATCTGGTCTTCGTGCCCTTGATACAGAATCAGGAACGAATACGGGCTCTCCGCTGTCGCCAAAGCCGAGCCGATCGACACGCCGTTGGACACGTCATAGATCAGCTTGCCGTCCTGCCAGATCTTGCGGATGGCGACTTCCGAACCATCGGCAGGCGTGGCGCACAAGACATGCCGCATGTGCACGAAGTACCGATAGCTGGTGTTCTCCGTGCCGCCGCCTTTACCTGCAGAGGTGGTGAACGGGAGTTCGATCTTGTCGGTCGAATCAACCACGTTCCCGCCAGCTCGAACCGTGCCGTAGATGGTCGGAATTCCGATTCCGTAGGTGGAGACGGTGACCTTCTGGTCATCGATCCGCGGGCCTTCGGTCTTGACGGGGCCATCCAGCGCACCGCCGACGACCCCGCCCAGCGTTGCCCGAGTGCGACGTAACTTGCACCACCCGTGAAGTACCCGAGGACCGCCCCGGCGATTGTCCCGAGTGTTCTGTTGTCGCTCATGCTGCTACCTCACGGAATCGAAAGCAGCCGATGACCCGGCATTGCTCCTGCCGCCGCCATGCTTCGTTGAAGGCGGTTTCATCCACCTTGCGCGGGTGCATCGAGCGTGCGTGCAGCAAGGAAAGTCCGCCGTGCGGGTAGGTGCCGAGAATGCCCATGTGACGTGCGACCTTGTATTGCAGGCAGACCACATCACCCGGCTGCATATCCGTCACGCTGACCATGTGCGCTTTGCAGTAGACGAGCATCGCGTCGTCGATCGGAAGGGGCGCGTAGTCCACTGGAAGCTCCGGATTCGGCAGGCCAAGGATGTCGCGCGTGACGATGACCAGACCGATACAGTCCACCGCGTCCCGGCTGCGGCCTTGATGGCGGTAGCGGACACCAATCAACTGGCGAGCGGTTGCTTCCACTTCGGCGCCGGTCACAGGTTGCTCCCTTCGGTGCCGCCGAGGCCGAGCACCTTGTCCGGGCCGGGCACATATGGAAAGCCGCGGAAGTTCAGGATGTTCGCGAACTTCGTCTTGCAGTCCTCGATCACGCGCTTGCGGCATCCGGGAATGACTGTGTAGGTGTCGCCCGCGGCCACGTTGAATGGCATGGGCAGATTCAGCGCAAAAGCTGGCGAGGTGTAGCTGTTGACCTCCATCGAGAAACCGGCATTCGCACCTGTGACCCAAGTGATGACGCCCGCACCGAAGTAGTCGGCTGCATAGCCCGTGGTGGTGGTCGTGAACGCTTGCCGTGACGTGACCACGGCAACCGTGCCCGCAACACGCATGGCTTCGACGTTGACCTTGCAGCGCGCATCGCCGAGGTTGGCTGTGCAGGTCTGGGTGTAGACCTCCCCGACGACTTGCTGTAGGGCTTGTGCAAGCCCGCGCACTTCCGCCTTGAAGGACGACCGGCCAACGCTCACATCGCCGAGCGTGCCAGTCTGCAGGATCATCCAACCTTGCGACAGGTCGCGATAGTTCACCTCGAAGATGAAGACCTGCGCGCCATCCCAAAGCCCGCCGAGGATGTCGGCTTCGGTGGCGAAGTCGGTGTTGAGCGTGCCGTCGATTTCGGAGTTGGGGACCGCGGCGCCGACTTGCTGCTCGAGCGCGGTAGGCGTGACGCCGAGGCGGGAGACGTACAGCTCGCCGTTGACAAGCAAGTCCTTGGCGCAAGTCGTGACGGTGACGATTTCGCCATCGGTGCGGGTGAAGCGCCAGCAGCGCGCGAGCGTGGTCGAGCCGGCCGCCTGCGCTGCGGCCAGAGCGATGGAGCGCGTCTTCATGCTTCGCGGACTTCGATCAGGGGAATGGAGGGCCCGGATACCAGCCGATCGTCGAAGTCGCCCGGGCGCATCAGATCCCACTCGATAGCATCGGTGGCGAACTGCACCGGCGTGTAGAACTCGCCGGTCCAGGTGAGCGCCTCGTCCGGCTGCGGGTACTTGCGCCCCTCACCGCTGATGTTGATCGCCTTCCCGGCCGTATTGGTAGCCAGTGTGTAGATCGACCCCACTATGGCGGTGATTTGATGGCTCTTTGCGTTGAGCAGTGCCGCGTCAGCGCCCGTTATGCCCTGAAGCCAGAGCCGGCCGCCGACCACGAAGCCGGGGATTGCCGTGCCGAGGTTGATGCTGGTTGTCGCACCGACGGTCACGCCAGTAACCGTTCGGGTTGCGTCCGGCACGAACGTGACATAGACCGGTGCAGCGCTGATGGCGATGTTGCCAGCGCTTCCACCCACCACGACCGGCGTGCCGCCCCGCTTCACGGCCGGAGCGCCCTTGGGCCGAGTCACAGCGCGCGCCCGAATGCGGGTGGAGCTGGCGGCCTTCTTCACCTGCCTCAGACCGTACAGCGGGCCACCGTTGCCGAAGCCCGGAGTGCCGAACTCCACGGCCAACATGTACCCTTGGAGGGCGCCGTTCGTTACGACTGAATCCTTCGGGTCTTCGATCAGGAAGCCGTAGGCTCCGGAGTCGGTCACTTCCCAAACGCCTTCGATCTGCTGCCACTTGGCAATCGACATCGCCTTGATGCCAATGGTGTATTCCTGCATCGTCACATCACGCACTACGTTGGCCGAGGCGTATCCACCCTGGTTGACAGTGCGGTCGTTCTGGCGCGTTTGCCGCCCAGAGACTCCAGCGAGCACCACATTCCGCGGAAGGATTACGTCCCCGTAAACGATGATGCTCATGCGTTCCTCTGCGCCCGTTGAATTGCTCGGCTTGCAGCAAGGGCCGCCTGGTCAGTGGTGCCCCGGTCAGTGCCCGATGCAAAGGATTGATTGATACTGACGACAGTTCCGCCGCCTGCCTTGTGGTTGGCAGTGATCTGCGTATTGCGCCCACCGTTCATCAGGTATTGCTTCCCCTGATAGTCCAGCAGCTCAGGGCCGTTCTCATTGACCCGAACCATCTGACCTGGCGCGACGTTTCCGCCAGAGGCTTTGCCGAAGAGTGAGAACAGGCTGGAAAGCAAGCCGCCACTGGACGCGCTGCTGCCGACGTTTCCGGTGCTCTTCAGCAACTCTCCAAGAGGATCGCTTCCGCCGCCTCCCAGTTGGCCGCCGAGAAGGCTGGCAAGAGGCCCAGTGATCTGCTGCTTGATGACGATTCGCGCAACGTCTTTCAGGATGGAATCGACCAGACCTTTGAAGTTGAGCTTGCCGGTCGTCACAAACTCCACGAGAGAGTCTTCCAAGCCCTTGAAGGCACTGCCGACCAGCGATTCCATTTGCTTCGCAGTGTTGGCCGACTCATCCGCATAGTTCTGAAGAGCTTCAGCGGCGCCAGTTGCCCAGTCTTTCGACGCAGCGTCCAGCGATGCGTAGTACGCCTTGTATGACGACAGGGCCTTAGCCTGGAACTCGTTGATGATGCCGAGTTGCGCGTCGAATTGCTTCGCAGCATCAGGCGTGAAGGTGCCAGACAGCTCGGCCTGTGCGCGTTGGTTCTGGAGGTCCTGCCGCTGCTGCCGGTACTTGTCCTCGATCTGCGTGATGCCTTGGTCGAGGCCGCGCGACTTGTTGCCTTTGCCCAGGCCTGCAAGCTCGCGCTCATAACCGCGGTTCGTCGTGTCGAAGAAGTCCTGAGCAGCCTGCTGGGCCGAAAGGATGGCCCCCTTGATCTTGGAGTAAGCAGCCGTCTGCTGGATACCGAGAATCTGCGCCTGCGTGGTCGCGTCCTCTTGCACTTTGGTCAGCTTCGCCTGAGCGTCCGCGATCTTCTTGTTGTTGTCGATGGCGTCCTTGCCCGACAGGTTCTCCTGCTGCAGGCGAGCGATCTGCTTTTGCAGCGCGTCCTCTTGGGCGGTTGAGGTCTGCGCAAGAAGCCGCTGCTTCTCGGCGTAGTACTGCGTTTCGTCCTTCAGGCCAGCCGAGCGCAACGCCTCGAGGATCTTCTCCTGATTGGCGTATTGATTGGTGACTGCTTCCTGCGCGTTCTTGATCGCGTCGAGATCGGAAGCCAGTTGCGCTTTCGCTTCTTGGGCCGCGCTGTTGTCGGTCTTGCCTTTGCCACCGGCCTTCACTGCACCGGAGAAATTGATCTTCGGCTTCTCCGGTGGCTTGCCGTTCACCAGATCGACGCGCCGCGGGTCGGTAGCATTGAATGCCGCGCGCTTGGACGCGGCCAGCGTTTCGTTGTAGGACTGAACAAACGTCTTGGCAGCGGCCTGGCCTGCCTTGCCCATGCCGTTCTCGTCCAGACCGTAGCGCTCGCGGAAGTCAGCACCTGCCTTGCGCGCACCGGAAAGATCAAAGCTCGCAGCCTTGCCGATGATCTCGCCGGCCGTGCCAACGAAGTCGACGATCGCCTTCAACTCACGCGCGCTTTGCGTCACGTAGTCGATCATGCCGGCCAGGGCGCGGCCGGTCGCTTCGGCGAAGGATTGAACGCCCGTGCTATTTCCGAGGCTTGTTGCGGCCTGCTGAACGTTCAGGAACTCCTTTGCCGCGGTCACAAGGACTTCACTCAACGCATTGATCGCTGGCAAAAGGTCCGTGGCAATCGCGCTGGCGTACTGCTTCAGTTGCGATTGAAGAACAGCCTGCTTGTCGAGGTAGTCATCGGCGAGCTTGATCTGCTCGGCGGTCAGGATGTTGGTGCGCCCTCCTTCCGCTTCCAACTCTTTGAAGACGCGCAACTGCTCAGCGCCAGACTTTCCGAAGAGGGCCATTGCGATGGCGACCTTTTCGGTGCCGTCAGCAAAGCCGTTCAGCGAGTTGCCAACCTTCTCGAATTGGTCAGCCGCGCCGAGCTTCTTGAAGTCATCCAGACTGATACCGATGGCTTGAAGCGCAGCCCCGGCCGCCTTGCTTTCATCATCGACTCCGACCAGGTTCTTGGTCAGTTTGTTCATCGCGCCGGCAATGCTTTCGACGCTAATGCCGGCGCCATCTGCGATCGTGGCGAACGAAGCCAGGTTTGCCGCGGTGTCGCCGGTCATTTCGGCCAGGTCCTGGAACTTTCCAGCACCCTCGAGCAGCTTGTTGAAGGCGGCGCTTGCAGCAATCGCGGCTCCGCCAAGCGCCACGATGGCGCCTGTGGATACGAGTGCTGCAGTGCGAATGTTCTCGCCAATCGCTTCACCGAAGCGGCGTGCATCGACCTCAGCTTTACTCAGGCCGCGCGTGTACTCCGCAGCATCGAGCCCGAGCTTGACGACGAGTTGACCGACTGCCATTACTTGCGCCCCTGCCCGAGCTTGCGAACGCCTGCACCTGCAAAGGACGCGATCTCATGCGCTGCGGTGTCGAGCTCTTGTTCCAGGCGCTTGTTGAACATGTCGAAGTCACTCATTCGGGTTTTATTGCCGTTGACCTGCGCCAGAAGGTTTGTCATCTGGATCAGTAGCAGCTCCAGCCTGCGAGGCCAGAGCGGGCCGCGAACCATCCACAGGGATAACTCGCGTTCCGTCATGTCATTGACCGCCGAGAGCGGCCACCCCATCGACTCGGCTAGATCGAGCTTGAATCGGTCGCGGGGGGTGAGACGTTTCCCAGGTCGATCGCCTCGGCCTCAGTGGTTGCGTTCAACTTTTCGACGGCGCCATTGATGACACTGATCGCGCTGAGCGGCAGCCGGTTGATGGCGAACAGGTCTTCTGGGCTTTGCGGATCGAACAGCAACTCACCGCCTTCATCGCAGAGGACGCGAGCGATCGAGCGCGCGGCCTTCAGCTTCGGATCGGTGTCGTCGTTGAAAGACTCGATGTCGCCTACGGTCAGCGGCTTGACATAGACCGTGCCCCAGCCGTCAACCTCGATGGGCGAGGGTTTGGGGTTGGCGGTCGCCAGGATGCGGGCTTTGAGGTCGGCCTTGTTCATTAGGCCGCCAGCACGAAGACTTCACCGGTCAGCTTGAGCTGCGTAGAGCCGGTCCACACGCCTGACACAGCACCCGAGAAGCTGGACTGCTGGACGGAACCGATCATGACGATCGTGCCGCCGCCGTTCGGGAATGTGATGCGAACAGCGACTTCGGTTCCCGCCTTCTTGGCGGCTGCGAATGCAGCCTGGACAGGAGTGTTCGGCGCGAAGTTGTAGTTCAGGGTAAGGGTGCCGCTGTCCGACAGACCCGTCTCGAACTCCTTGGCAGTCGAGCAGATCGTCGTGACTTCAATCTCGTCGGTCGTGCCGTCCTGCTGGTCAACCCCAGTCAGTTCGCAGAACGTTGTGTAGGTCAGCGGTGCAAAGGTGCCGCCGCTGACATAGGGCGTGTACCCGGTGGCGTCGACGCCAGCCAGTTCGAAGTCATCCGTGTCCGGGTTTTCGACTACATAGAGGTTGTCGTTGAGTTCGGTCATGCCAACAACGGCAGCGATGCGCCCGACTGTGCCGAGCGCGAGCCCGTGTGCAGTCGATGCCACCAGCGCCGGATCGGTCTGATCGACGTCCGTGATGGTTTTTGTGGAACCGACTCCGGTGCTCACTTGGAGCGATGAGCCTTGAAACTTCAGACGTTTGCCTGCGGCCATTTGGACCTTCTTTCTTTCGGGAATGAAAAAAGCCGCTCAAAAGCGGCTGGTTGTGATTGCCCAAAGGGCGGAGGGGAAACTTAGGGGGTGGACAGATAGACCACGTAATCGAGGCTCAAGCGGTTAGTCTTCGTCTCTGCGTCGAAGTCATCAAACTCGCCTTCCCAGACATAAAGCGGAAGCAGATCGCGCATCGCCGTGCGAACCGAATCGCCCAAGGTAGCGAAAGCGGTCGGGCCTTTCGACTCAAGATCAACTACATCGATCTGAACTCGGTAATCGGCCGTCTCCGGACCGCCATCCCCGCAGATGTCAAGGTTCGGCGAAGTGCTGACAAAGGTGTAGCGAATAGACGGCCACACAGGCAAGGCCGGGAGTTGCGGGAAGGTGTTGCGGTAGATTCTTGCCTTACCGTCACCACCAGTAACAAGCGCTTTAAGCTTGTTCACAATGACAAGGGCCACATCCGTTTTGTTCGTCATGCGTTGGCCTTCTTAAGCCGAGTCTCTATGCGATCCTTGATGGCTGCGACGGCTCTCTCTTTATTAAGGTCGTAGGCCGGACGAAGAAACGGCTGTGCAGCCATCTTCACGGTTCCGAACTCTATGAAATTCGCGTAGAAAAAGTCTCCGCTTGACACGTAGTTTTCCTTGCGCCCCAAAAGCTTTTTGGCGCGGTAGGTTTTGCCGCCGGATGTAACTGGAGCGATTGGGCCTTGAAGTTCCACAACCGCCGCTCTGGACTTGTTCGTGTATTTCTTCATTTCCCGGGTGGAAACAGTGACGATGTGCTCACTAGTCAGGCCCAAGCTTTCAGCCTTTGGCAACCGCTTTACCACAATGCCTTTTTTTAGTGCGCCGGTCTTTACTGGCGCATTCGCTTTAGCAGCGTCCCGGATCACCACAGCGCCGGCCGCAGTCGCAGCTCGAGCAATGCGGTTCACCATATCTAGGTTCAACGTCTTGAGCCGTTCTCCTAGTTCGCGCAGACCGTCAACCTGAACCGTGACCGACTTAGCCATCGTTCTGCCCCGTCACGCAAACCAGATCGACGTACTCGCGGCCTTGCTGGTCAGGCAACACCTGCTCGAGCTGGTAGACCAAGCCACGGTGCAACAGGCGGCAGGTCTGGTCGATGTCTTCCCTGTAGCGGAGGCGGATCGATGCCTTCGTGGTGCCGACCTGCACTTCATTGCGGATGGCTTCGGCACCTGTCGTGTTGCGGAAGTTCGCCCACAGAGTGGCGAGCAAGACCCACGTCACGATTTCACCGCCGAGCGGGTCGTCCACGATGGTGCGTTTCTCTATCGTCACGCGTCGGTCAAGCGCACCGATGTTCATCAGACACCCAAGCCCGCACGGAGCGGAAACAGCACGTACCCGGAGCCGTTGGGCATCTGCGTTGCCGTGACGCCCGTCACCACGTCCTGCCGGTTTTCGAACAGGTGCCCGAGGATGAGTAGTGCGCCGGCTTCGAAGAGCGGCCAGCGTTCAACATCTTCCTTGCTGATGCCAGCGTAGGTTTCCCAAGCCGCCGTTCGCGCCTGGCGATATGCCTCGCAGGCGTAGTCACGGGCGGCGCAGCGCGCGCCATGGTCTTCGATGGCATCGGCCGCAGTGATCGCGTCGGCATAAGCCGCGCCGGCAGCCGTCAGCGAAGCTGGGACGGCAAGGATCGCAGCACTCAGCGACGCGGCATCGACGAACACGCGCCGATTGATGAATTGGGCAGCCGCCTTTTCGGCTGCGTCGAGCTTGCCCTGCACTTGGTCGTCGGGATAGTCCGACTCCAGACGCAAGTGCGCTTTCGCGGTGGGCAAGTCGATGAGGCTCACTGCTTGGCTTTCTTCACAGTTTTCGCCGCAGGAGCAGGCGCAGCGGCAGGAGCCGCGGCCTCACTGTCTGCGCTGTCTTCCTTCACCGCCACGGCAGCGCCGGAGTCGATGAAGTGCTGGCCCCGAAAGCTGTCCATCAGGACAACCGTCCCGGCGCGCGGGTCTGGCTTATTGAATTTAATCAACATGTTTTTCTCCTTGGATGGAAAAGGCCCGCCGAAGCGGGCCTGTTGCATGGAGCGTGATCGATCAGGCCACGTTGCCGAAGTCGCCGTAAATGAAGGCTTCCGGGCGATACACCGCGAGAGCCAGACGCTCTTCCGCGAGGATAGTGACCATGTTCTTCACGAAGTCGTCTTCGTTTTCGGTTGCAACTTCGACGCGCGCTTCCCAGCGGTCGAACACTTGCGCGCCGAGGCGGAATGCACCGGTCAGAAACTTGTCCACGGCGATTGCTTGCGTCTCGACCACCGGCAGGTTCCACAGGCTGGCGCCGATGCTGCCCTGCGGGTTGCCGATGATGTAGCGACCGGTCGTGTCTTTCAGCAGTTCAATGCGAGCCCAATCGATCGGGTGCATCACGATGCCGGTGGCTGGGTACTCCGCAAGGAACGCCTGCAACATCGCGAGGCGGATGTTGTCGATGTTCGTTTCGGTGCCAGCCGGATCGAAAGGAGCCGAGAACGCCGTTGCCTGCGGGATGATGCCCAGCAGGTTTGCGCCGGTGCCGTTGCCGTTGAGCAGTTGCAGCTCTTCGGCAAAGCGAAGACCGTAGCGAAGGCGGCCGTCGATCATGCTTGCCAGCTGCGAGGCATCGTCCAAGATCTGGCGCGAGGCCTTCACGAAGTGAGCGATGACCTTGGCGCCGGTCTGGATCAGGTCGTACTTCAGCGTCGACTCGGGCTTCTTCGCCGCCTCTGCCACGGTAGCCGCGTTGTTCGTGAAGCCGGTTTCCTTCACGTACTCCAGCGTGTTGCCATCCATGCGGCCGGGCGTGATGAGGTCACGAACGGTCATGCGGCGCTCAGGCGGGGTGATGACTCCACCGATGCGCGTCGGGCTGACGTTGTCGCCAGCCGAGCCGTCAGCGTCGGTGGTGAGCGACGTGATCGCAGCCTTGATGGTCATGTCAACGCGACCACGCGGGCGGGTCTGGCCGGCGAAGGCCTTCCACTGGTCGGTGCCGACAAACTGCTCGCCAAGCGACTGGTGCTGAACATCGCCGCCTGCGCCGTTGGCTTCGATCTTCGCCAGGGCTTGCTCTGCGTTTTGCAGGCTAGCTTGCAGTTCGCCGTGCTTCAACAGCAGGCCGTCCACCTTGGCGACGACTTCCTTGTTTTGCTCGGAGTTTTTGGCGAAGACCTCGGCTTGTGCCTTGATCTGGTCGCTGACTTTCGTCAGGCTGGAGTTGATGACTTCTACGTCTTTTTCGATGGACATGATGTACCTCTGGAGTGTTTAAGTAGCGGAAAGGAGAGATGCGGCGAGAGCCGCGGTGCTGCTGAAAGAATCGGGCGCGAGCTCGATTCGTCCGGTGGGATCACCCTCACCGCTGCCAGCCGGATCACCCGCACTGGACTTGATTTCACTGATAAGGCGCATGGCCTCGGACTTCGGCATACCGCTCGCACGCAGACCCGCTTCGATGCGGCGCGCTGCAGACGCGGTGGCTTTGCCCGAGCCCTTTTCAATCTGGTCGGATGGAAGCAGTTCATCGGCGAACCCGCCTTCGACAGCAGCCTCGCCGCCGATCCATGTTTCCGAGTCCATCAACTTCGCCATTGCCTTGGATTCGGCGCCGGTACGGGCGGCATAAATGCTCGCCATGGCATCGTCGAAAGGCTTGAGCGTGTCGGCGACTTCGGTCAGGTCGTTGCGGTTGCCGATCGCCATCACCCAGGCGTTGTGGATCATGAGAAAGCCGGCGCGTGCAATCTGCACCTTGTCGCCAGCCATTGCGATGACCGAGGCGGCCGATGCAGCCAAGCCGAGCACCTTCACGGTGACTTCGCCGTCATGCTCGCGCAAGAGGTTGTAGATCGCCAGGCCTTCGAACATGTCGCCGCCTGGGCTGTTCACGTTCACGGTGACCGGGCCTTTGCCCATCGCGCGCAAGGCACTCGCCACGCGCTTCGCAGTGACTCCCTCGCCGCTCCAGTAGTCGTATCCGATGACGTCATAGACGCTGATGGACCGATCCACTTCGCTGTCTGCCGCTGCCGCCCGAACGCCCGAATTCCATCGGTCCAGCGCGCGGGGTTGAACCTGGCTGCTGACGCCCGCGCAGGGGCGACCCTCCGGCGCACCCGGAAGTGATTTGATAGTCATCGGTCAGTCCTTCTTTTCGTCGGAAAAGCCCAGGAGCGCGCGCAAAGCGGCTCGGGCCTGGATCACCTCTGTGGGCGCACCGATTGCGTCCAAGGTGGTCATGGCGGCTTGCACGGTCAAGACCGCTGCATTGCCGCCCATGGGTTCTCTGTCTTCAAGTTCGCGGATTTCGTCTCGGCTCAAGATGCCGTTGTTGACCATCGCGCCATAGAACGCGGCGCGGCCTGCGCTGTCTGCGCGCAACAAGCCTTCGACCGCGAATTTCGGGTAGTAGCGCGTCCGTTCCGCAGGTGTCAGCAAATCCTTGCTGATGGCTTGTTCGATACGCTTGAGCCAAGGGCCAAGAGTGAACGTCAGGAAGCCGATCATCTGTTGTTCGATACCCGTCCCCCAGCTCGTGGACTTCTCGGTGTGGCCGACCATCCAAGGCGGCACCCGAAACCAGCGGCAGATCGCTTCCACAGAAAAAGAGCGCGACTCGAGCAGCTGGGCATCGGAGGGCTTGATGCCCAGCGTTCCGACATCGGTCCCGCCTTCCAGCAGGGGGGCCTCACCGCGTTCGATAGTGCCCAGCAGATTGCGCTTGAACTCCGCGCGCTGTTCGGGCTTCAGGAACGCGGTCATCTTGTAGTAGATGGTCTGCAGCATCCCGTTCTTGAACGTCTTAGCCGCGGCCTTCTCTGCTGCTATGGCGCTACCGAAGACCTTGGCGCCGTAGCTCACTACGGAGACGCCATTGATGCCGTCGAGCGTGAACCCTGGAATCATCCAGATGCGGTCCTCCGGGATCTGGCGCATCACACCGTTTGATCGCGGGTAGTTGTAGACCTTCCGCCCGCTGCCGTTGCGATTCACCACCAACTTGTCCGGGTCCAAGAAAACCAGCCCAACAAGCTTCGAGCCAACATAGAGTTTCTCGGCACGGCCGGCGCCGCGGAGCAGCATCGCAGCGACCATCGCTTCCCAGAAGACGGAAGCGGTCGAGTCGGCGTTCGGCTGGTCATGAATGACGAACTGAAGCGCGTGCTGGCTGGCAAGCTTCTTGCCGGTGGTCGTCTTCTCGTACATCGACAGCGGAAGCGTGGCAATGGTTTCGGAGATCAGGCGCACGCACGACCAGACCGCATCCACCTGCATCACCGTGCGCGGCGTGACGGCAACGCCCGTCTCCACATCGTTTACGCGGTCGTACAGCTCGGAATCGCGCAGCGAAAACGAACGCACCCAGCCGTCGATAGCTGCGCGGACGCGGCTCACGACGCCTTTGGGTTTGTTGATCTTCATGCGCGTCCTGAAATCATGGGGTTACTGAGCCAGTCACTGAGACTGCCCTCTTCGTTTGCGGCGCTCGGCATCACGCCAATCGCCATTGCCAAGGCCACCATGCCGTCAATGCGACCGGTTTCCTTGCCTTTGATGAACTTCCGGTTCTCTGCCGGGTCGGTTTGCACGGTCGCATTCGCCGCGCACATGGTCAGCACCGGGTGATTCCCGTGCTTCAGTTTCTTGCCGAGCAGCATCGACTCGAGCGAGCGGATGGCCGGCGACATGCTGGCGAAGCCCTGGCCGAAGTCGATGAAGCGTGCCAACTCTTCTTCGGTGAAGCCGGCCTTCACAAGCCACGGCTTCAGGAACCGCATGTTGTAGCGGTCGAAGGCCAGAGCACGGACGTTGCAGCGATCGAAGACGCCGCGCAGGTGCTCTGCGATGAACTCGTACTCGATCGAGCCGCCTGGCGTTGTTTGCAGCAACCCTTGCGAAGCCCAGAGGTCATATGGCACGCGGTCATTTCGCGATTTCTCGGCCAATCCGTCCTCCGGCAGCCAGAAGGTGGGTTGCACATCACCCTCTTTCGTCGCCAAAACAAGTGCGGTCAGGTCCGAAACGCTTGACAAATCAAGCCCGCCGAACACTTCCTGGCCGTCCAAATCCTCCGGCTGTGCCCCGTTTTGCTGCCAGATCGCACGCGCAATGAAGGGGTTTCGTGCCTCGACGCGCTGATTCAGGATCAGATTTCGGTACGAAGACTCCCGGCTCGGCATGCGCTTCGCATCGCTGGCCTGTCTTGCGACCTCTTCCTTGTTCATGAAGTCATCGAAGTGCGGGTTCGCAGCCCGGATGGCTTTCTCGCTGAACGGGTCCATGTCCAGCGGTGCCGTGCACAGCTCGACTTTGTTTCTCGGCTCTGCGCCGGTCAAAGCGTCGTCGATCAGCAGGCTCAACAGGTCGGCATCGGTTGGCGCCTGCGTGCTGATCACGATGGAGAGCGGTTGCTCCTGGGCTGCAGACGCCGTTTCCAGCGCTTCGTACAACTCAGACCGCGGGCCTTTGACCTGGCCGAGCTCGTCGTGCACCACGAAGACGGGCGACAACCCGTAGGCGGTCGACGCATCAGCACTCAGCGCGCGATACAGCGTGCCCAGGTCAGGGCAGAAGAGCTGCTTCCCGCTGTCCCGTATCGTCACGACACCTGACAGATCAGGCGACATGCGGACCACCTTCGCGGCCAGCGAGAACAGGATTGCCGCCTGCTCCCTCGATTGCGCCGCGCTGTAGAGCTGGCTGTTCGGCCGAGCCTCGGGGCCGCACAAGTGCAGCAGCAGGAGGAAGGACGCGAGTGCCGTCTTGGCATTCTTGCGCGCCATCGACAGGATGAACGTGCGCGTCGGCGTGTCGTAGATCCGCTTGATCCACTTGCGCTGGTGCTTGGTCAGGACAACCTTCTTGCCTACGAACTTGCCTTCAGGGATGCGGCAGAAAGATTCAATCCACTGGATGTTCGTGTCGCCGCGCTTCACGCCGGCAGTTCCCATGGCTTGCGCTCTTTCGACGCCCCGCCCTTCAGCGTTCGTGCAACTGTCTGTTGATCGATGGCCTGGCGGGTGATGCGAAGCCGAGTAGCCAATGACGATGCCGCCCGGCTCTCTCGCTCCGCCATCCCGAGCAATCGGTCGTAGCGCTTCAACCCTTCGTCATCAGCCATCCAGGCGCGGTCGAAGTTCGCCAGCTCGTCCGCTATCACCCGGGCCTGCACCACATGCCGGCAATACAGCTCAAGCAGCGGCGCATGCGTGGCAGTGAATGCCTCGGCCGGCTGGTCGTTGACCATTTCAAGCCAGACGGTGCGCTCGGCATCGCTGATGTGGACCGCAGGAGCTAGTCTTTTGACAAAACTGATAGGCGCAGCAACCCCAGCAACTTCCATCGAAGCCGCTGATTTCCTGCCGCGTTGCGCCATTTACGTTAGTGCTCGTTTACTTTTTTGGTTAGCTTTAGGACAGGAAGGGATGGGCGGCGGTTTCCATGGGGGTGCTCCCAGAGTTCCAACCCGCCCCCCCCCGTTGTTTCTACGCAACGTCTCGCATATACAACGTATCATTTATACAACGTTGTGTGTGCGCAACGCACCGTCTTGGTGCGCATAGACGTAAATGAGATCGGTTCTCATAGGGGCCAGCCATCGGCACCGACTCCGCGCCTCTCCGTCCATCCCATGTCCTGTGCAGTCTTCTTGCGATGACAGCCTTCAGGACCGTTGCAGAGCACCTGAGTGTTCTCTTCTGTGTCGTCGCCCTTGCCGCCGTCTGCCTTCAGCGCCTCTCTGTGATCGAGGTCAAAGCCTGATGGGTAGGCGGTGAGGCGCCCGCACATTGCGCATCGAGGATTGGAACTCCACACCCTAAGCCGCCGTTTCTGGAGCTTCCGGCCACGTATGCGGCCATCGGTGTTGTCGTAGCGAGCGGTCATGCCCGATAGCGTTCGTCCTGCATCGCAGGCAAGTAGCGCCTCACGTTGTCCCCGAGCGTTGTTACCTCGATCATGTCGACCGAGCGAGCCATGGGTTCGGATGCTTGGGGTGCACCACAGTTGATGCATACGGCCTTCACCGGTTCGGTACGGCAATAGGCACATACCGGTGAATATCGTCTTGGCCGCGGTGGCACTGGTTGCGTCAGCATCACCATCTCTGCTCCTTGGTGTAGGCCCATCCATCACGCGCATGCGCTGGGCTACTGGGGTGCACTCCCCGCCATTGGGTCAGTGCGTACCCTGGAAAGCGTTGGCGTTACGCTGGCTGAATGTGTTGGCGGGGCCGTCCACTACGAGCAACTGGTGCATGTGTGATTGGTTAGACGCCCGCCGAACGAGAAAACCCGCCGAGCCTTGCGACTGAGCGGGTTGATAAATTCTGGAGGCAACTTCTCCCTCCGAGAACCGAATGTATCGAAAAATCAGGAAGTGTCAAGCATCATCTGTATCGGCGACATTCACATCACCGCGAGATTGCCACGCCATCGCCTGCGCTGGTGCCTGCCGATACTCGCGCTGGCTGCTGTAGCGCCTAGGGGTATGCCGCACCTTCGCCTCCATCGCCTGCTCGTGTTTGTTCTCCCGGTTGGTAGCGATGCGGACATTGCCGGGCGTGTAGCCTCCCTCATCGTGGAGCCGGCACATGCACATCTCCCGCGATCCGCGGCCACGCTTTTCCCAGTGCGGCTCCCACAGTTCCCACCACTGCGCATAGGAGAGCGTGAATGCCAAGCCTCGGGCGGCAGCGCCGGCCTTGTGCTGCTTGTAGCGGCCTTCCGGTGACTTCGGGTCGATCATGGTTGCTCCTTTGCCTTGTCGATCTGCTTTGCCAGCCACTCAGAACCCAGCCGCTTGAGCTTCTCCCATCGCGCATCGGTGAGGCGCACACTGCGCGGCTTGGTTTGGTCCTCGGGTGCGTTTGGCTTCCTGCCTTGGCCTCGGTCAGCAGGTTGACGGGTCATGACATTTTCAGGATGGTGGCAATGCTCGCCATGAAGTGACTGGCGCGCTCTGGTGTTTGGGCGCCGCGCTTCCAGGCTTTTACGGCTTTTCGCACCCGATCCAAAGCCTTGAATTCCATCTGATCGGCATGGCAGTAGTCGCACATCACAACGCAGTCGATCACGTTTTCATTTCCCGGGACCCCGCCCCGGTCGCCGTTGCAAATCTTGCAGGCGTCGCGCGCATACGTCCTTCCCACGCCCTGAAGTTTGCGATCCACCATTGGTGACGACCAATCGTCTTTTGGAGCGAGCTTCGCGCATCCGGGATGGTGATGCGTGCCAAGCATGGAGCCGCAATCTGGGCAGATGATGTTGTCATTGTTCATTGCGTTCGTTCCTCTTCGGCTTTCACCGTTTGTTCAAATTGCTCGTCGGTCATGTCCGTGCAATCAAGGTCACCAGTCTCAACCGCGTTTGGATGAATCCATGTGTAGCCAAGGCGCGCCCGACGGACGAACCTGAAGCCTTCTTCACGGAGGCTCACAAAAGGCCCTTAGGCCTTGGCGCGAAGCGCGTCATAGATCTGGCCGGCCATCGTTTTATAGCTACCTTCTCCCAGCACCGATTCGATTGCGTCCCGCACATCCATTCCGGATTGAACCAAGGTGCCGATGACAACCGTGAGCACGGTGTTCTTATCGGAGGTGCTCAGGAGGGCAGCGACTTGATTCAGGGTGGAGTTTGCGATCATGGTGTGCTTTCGGTTGGTATGTGTTTATTGTAATACCGAAAACAAGCAGCGCAAGCTGTTTCTTGTACTACTTCAATCAATCCGACGAACGGTAGTTTGGTCACATAACGCCAGCGCTCATGAGGCGGCGAATGAGGTGGTTCCGCGCCTCTTGCACGATCACGCCACGCTCCAGCGGATCACGGGGCAGCCGCGGACTGAGCCACACGCTGCGGCCGGTGCTGAGGTTCCGGGCCAGCACGTACAGCGCCGATCGGTGAGGGTCGCGCATCTCGCTCACCTGGAAGTCGACCGCCTCCATCATCTTCCCCTGCAAGTCGTCCTCGATTACGTCGCTGGTGCTGTCCCATCCCTTCCCGCTCTTGGCGTTGCGGAACATGGGGTCAGCGCCACACACAGGCACAGGCGAATAGCTGCGTGCCCACGAGTGCCAGCGGCTCAGGAGGTCGTCAAGAATCGCGGCGGAATCGTTCTTCATGGTCTTTCCTTCGTGGATCTTGTAGGGGATGCGGAGCATCAGAGGCTCTCCATTTCGATCTGCACTTCGCCGATGGCCAGTTCTCGGCGAACCGATGAAAACGTTGAGCAGTCCACGAAGCGGACAGAAACGCTAAACGGGCTGATTCCCGTCCGCCGCTGAAGCGTTTGAAGGATTTCCCGAATCGCTTCTTCGGCCACCTTCTTTTCCTGACGGGCCTCTTCAAGCGTCATGCCTTCGCCCCTTTGGAGTGGTATTGCTCGATTACTACCTCGGCAACACCGGGCGGATACAGGCTGGCTTCCCGGCGCGCGGCACGCAGTGCATTGCCGCGGCTGTCGAACGCCTCCTGGCTGCCGCCAACGGTTTGGCCGTTGCGCGGCGCGATCAGGCGCCAGCGCCACCAGAACTCGCCGTCTACTGGCTTCAGCGTGCCGGGGAAGTGCTTGGGCGACTTGTAGACCTGAAAGACGCGTTGCGGTTTCATGGCTGTTCCTTCTGAAGTTGCTTAGTGCGCTGGATGAAGTCGGCGCGGATGGCTTTAAGGTCATCGACCGAGTAGTGGCGCGGCGCGTTGTCGGCCTCGATGGCTTCGACGAATGCCAACCCGTAACGCTCGACCAGCCGGATGCGGTACTCAACGGCGTTGCTGTGCTTGTGCAGATTGCACTGGATGCACTGGCCGTGGATGTTTCGCGGGTCGAGCGCCAGGTGCTTCGCTGCGCCGCGGCTGCGGTAGTGGCCGGCCTGGAAGTCAGGCGCCCACGGGGCCGGGCAGGAAACACACGACAAACCAGCGTCACGCAGGCGGATGAAGGCGTTGACAGCCTTCTGTGCGTCGGCGTACCAGTCGGCAAGATCCTTCTGCGAAGCCCTTCGCTTCTTGATCTCGACGCGCTCGATGCGGGCCTTGGCGAGCTCATCCTTCTTTCGGGCGATCGCCTTCTTGCCGTTTTGTTTCTCCAGCCAAGGCGCAATGCACTCGTCATGTATTACGTGCCTCGCAAACTCTTCCGGCATGCGGATGCGGCAGTGCTTGCAGCGGTTGGGCTTGGTGCTGCGGGCGATCATGCAACTTCCAAAATCAGGCCGCGCTGCGCTGTGCGGGTGTTCTGCATGGCTTCACATAGAGGATTGAGTTCGCAGCCGGCCCACTGGCGCCCAAGCTGTTCGGCGGCAATCCCTGTGGACCCGCTGCCCAGGAATGGGTCGATAACGATGCCGCCAACTGGAACCGAGTAGCGAATCAGCGGCGCCAAAATGCCGAGCGGCTTCTGTGTCGGGTGAACTGCGGTGCCGTGCTCATTCGAGACTTGAAGCACGCTGCGCTGAAGCTTCGGCCCTCCGTCGTGACTGACATAGTGACCGGCTTCTATGTGTCCGGTATGGGTCGGCCGCGTCTTGCGGCGCACCGTCTTGGCATTCGCGTCCATGGTGACTTGAGCCTCATGAAAAACTTCGCCCCATGCTCCTCGGTAGAACTGGATCGCATGCTCATGGACACGGCGAAATCGGTCGGCGTGAAAGCCTGTGCCGTTCTGCTTTTCCCAGACGATGTCCTGGGCGTACTTGAAGCCCGCGGCCTCCATCTCCCCAAAGATGGTCGACAGGTAGCGCATTGAACCGAACACCCAAACCGATGCAGCCGGCTTCAGGACACGGGACACCTCAGTCATCCAGCCTTCGCAGCGGCGATCCCATTCCAGCGACGTGTCTCCGTAGGGCGGATCGGTGACGCATGCGTCAGCGATGCCGGACGGCCATGCGGTCATGACTTCCCGACAGTCTCCGAAGTGGCATCGATCAAGCCAATCGTTCATGCAGCCTCCCCCACTTTGCAGATCGCTGCGGCAATCAGCAGCACAACTGCTATCACCCATGCGGAGCGATTTGAGATGTGCGGAGCGAGATAAATGGTCGCGGCTAAGGTGAAATACTCCGATGCGGTCATGCTTCCACCTCATGCATCGCCATAAATGCGACGGCGTATTCGATGAGACTGGATCCCCGCGACTTACTCATCAGCGCAGTCGATTCGCGGACATTGACGAACTCGCCCTCGATGCCCGGGACGATTTCGCCGCCCTCTTTCGTGGCTACAGCGTGGCCCGACACCAGCAGCACCTTCCAGGCGGCAGCGTCGCGAGGCTTGCCAGCCCATTCAATGCCTGCTTTGGCGAGGTCCGAGCAGATGGCGTGGAACTTGGCGTTCTGATCGCTGTTGCGGTTTGGCTCGGCGATGGTCACGGTCTGCCCCTCTGGCGCTTCGACCACAGCAGCGACAGCACGGCGGCGTGCTTCGGCGTGAACAAGGCGGAATATGCGCTTGCTCATCGCGGCACCTGCCCGTGGAAATAGACCATCGGCTGCGCTTCAAGCTCATCGGCGTTCACATGGAACGGCGGAGAGCACCAATCCCACGCCGGATCGAGGTAGCAGACACGCGGCAGCGGACCGCCTTCGACGCAGATCACTCTGCAGCCTCGCCAGTCGTAGAGATGGCCTTGCTGCGCATAGCTTGTTGCAGCAACTGCGGGAGTTCCGCGTGCTCCGGGTCCTGCGCGATCTCCTTCGCTCGATCCCATGCCCATGCCTTCACATTGGCCGTGAATGGCGGTGCCAGCATCTTCAATAGATGCGCCAGGTGATCGGATGTGGTCATGCATTGCGCGCCTTTCTCACCCACGCATACACGGTGGTGACGTGCACGCCGATCTCATGCGCGATAGCGATTGGCTTTTCGCCATTGATGACGCGTTGCGCCACAACATGGGCTCGCAACTTTCTGGCTTCGTGGGAAAAGCAATCCGTACTCATGCCCGCGCTCCCAGACCCGCGAATGGGCTTCCGGTTTCAAGCCAGCGCCGGCCTTGAACAATGTCTGCAACCATCGAAGCAGACACGCCTGTGATGCGCGAGATTTCAGCGCGGGTAACGGACTCCGACCGCAATGAGCGAACTTGGCGGGCCTTTTCGATATTGTTCACGGTAGCCGAGCGGCGGCGTGCAGCCATGGTGAGCGCGATCTTGGTGGCGTTGTGGTGCTTGGCTTCACCGACCTTTGCGCGATGTTTGCCCCACTCCTTGCGCGTGCCTACGGCCAGGTGATCGAGCAGGACGCATGCGTTGTTGCAGCACTTTCGATAGACCAACTTGCCTTCTGGCACTGGGCCATTGGCGTCTTGCCACAACGAACGAGGCACTGCGTAGTTGTCTGTGCGCGCCTTCTTGACGTTGCGCGCCTTGACGATCGGCATCGAGCCCTTGCAGCCGAAGAAGCCTTGCCATTCGAGGCATTCACCCACTTCAATGGCTTCAGCCATGCCTTGCGTCAACTTGTCGGCTTTCGACGCCGCCCGGAAATTTCCTTTGTTGCTCACGATGATCCTTATCAATAGAGACGCGAATCAGCAGAGCTGGCCGCGTTGATTTGCGAAAACCAGCGGGTCTTTAGCGCCCTTGGATTGATTGCACGACGGGCAAAGCAACTGCAAATTCAGCCGGTCGTTAGAGCCGCCACGGGCCAACGCCATGACGTGATCGACGTGATAGCCATTGCGCAGAGAGTCGCGGCACACCGGGCATTTCGATTTCTGAAGCCGAAGCAACGACTGAACGTCAGCCGATGTGTATGCACCACCGGCGCCAAGCTTCGTCGCGCGGCGCTTTGCGTCGTGAGCACGTCTAGCCACGGGATCCTGTCTCCGCTTCTCCATGATCTTTTCCTTGTTGGCTGCGTAATACGCGGCGTTCGCCTTCCGAAGCGGCTCAGGGTCGATGACGTTGAGTGCAGCCCTCCGAGCGTTCGACGCCAGCACCGCAGGCGGCGTGTCGTTGCGCTTGGCGTTGTTGCGAAAGTCGGACGCCTTTTTCTTGTCCGGGTTTGCTGCAACCCATCGGGCCTTTCTTGCCGTCTCGCTTGCCCGCTGCTCTGCTTCTGTCTTCATAGATACCTCTGTATGAATCAACCCGAAAACCTTGATACCTGGTCTGGTGGGACGACCCAGCCCTTCCTGGGTGAGCCTTCACATGTGTTCCTGTTCCGGAGCCGCATGACCCGCCAGACGTTCGATGCAAGGGCTCTGGCTTCGCCACCCTTTCCCCTGTTTCAGCACCTATCCAACAGTTGGGGACTCACCCTGCGCCGCTGTTGTTAATCCGATCCAACCAGCGCAGTGAAAAAGCAGTTCACTACTACGGCACGGCCATTGCCTCGCGCAACGTGCGTGTGAGTCCCTGCGACACGGCGAAGACGCCGAGCCGTTGGTGCGTGTCGTTGAAGTCCTCGCCGACGCGATCGCTCATCCAGTAAGGCCAGCCGATTTCGCGGGCGACTCGTTCGCCTGTCCCGCTTGCGTCGTTGTCGGCCAGCACGATTCCGCGAGGCAGAGCGGCGGCAATCTTTTTCATGTTTCCAGCGCTGAAGCACACATGCAACGTGTAAGGGCGCTTCAAGTTCTTCAATGCAAGGCGCGCGCTCAGAGCGGTCGCGTAGCCCTCGCAGACGATGTGCGGACCTTTGTTCGCGAAGACGAACTCAGCGCAGCCGGAGCGCTGGCCGTGCAGGAATTTCTTCTCGCCGGCCTCGGTGATCTTTTGGCACCCAACCAAAACGCCGTCGATGAACATAGGGATGATTGCGAGCGGGCCAGCATCTGTCTTCCAGACGTTCACGGCCTCATCAGGGAAGCCCTTGGACGCCGTGTAGGCGTGAGTGGCTCGCTGGCATTCGGAAAGGATTTGAGCGGCCTGTGCGGCTGCGTTGGCGTTGTTGCGTGCCGTCTCGCGCGCTGCGTCTCTTGCGATGCGCTGCACCTCTTGGTGCGCAACAGCCGACTCGCCTTCAGCGCGCCACGAACTGACGTCTTGCATGGTCGCGTGGTTCTGCACGAAGCCGTGGTCGCCCATGAACTTCACGGCGCCATTTCGATGACCCGGCTTATCGGTGGTCTTGTAGCGCTTCCATGCGCCCACGGTTGGCAGGCTGTCGATGATGACGCCATGCGCGCGGCAGAAGTCGATGAACGTCATGCCGCCTCCTTCTGCTTGCCCTTGGCCTTGCGGATGAAGTTGGACTTGATCCAGCGGCGCACTTCTGGCGATGGCTCTGCGGGGTCTGGCAATCCGCCCTTCGGCAATTGGCCGAACTTGTCCTCGAACAGGTATGCAGCCCAGCCGGGCTTGCGGTTCTTCTCGATGGCGAACCCGACGAACTGAGAAAGCCATTCCTGCTTCTTTTGCTTCTCTGCGTTGGCGGCAAGCTCTTGCAGTTCGCCAGGAACCGCCGTGATGTCGGTGCGGCGGGCACGAACGAATCCGCAGCATGGGCAGGTATCAGCGCCACCCGGCCACACATGCGCGCAGGCTGGGCACTTGGCGGCCTCTTTTTCGTTCTGCGTCAGCTCCTTCTTTGTCTTTTCGCGACCGTCGTCCAGCTCGTTGATACCGTTATCGAAAACGTCATCCCAATCGTCTTGGAAGCGCAGGTAGTTGCCGGAGTGATCGAGCCACAGAGCAAACTCTTTGCCAGGATGCGAGCGCATCACGCGGCCCATTTGCTGGATGTGCGATGACAGCGACTTGCTGAACGGACGGGCGGATATGCCGATCATCACGTCCGACACGTCGAAGCCCTTGGTCAGGATGTCGGTCGCAATCAGGCCGTGAATCGTCGTCTCGGCTTTCGAGAATTCGGCGATGGCGTCGGCCTTGAATTGGTCGTCGTCGTTGTACGACAGGCTGACAAAGTTGTAGCCAGCCGCGGCGAACTGTTGGGCCAAGTCGGCACCGTGAGCAACGCCGGAGCAGAAGACAACGGTCTTGCGTGGCCCGCCGAACACCTCATGCGTCTTCTTGACCCATTCGGCAACGATGTCGCCTGTGATCTTCATCCCGCGCGTGGTGACCTCATCCTGTGCCCACTCGCCGGCTACCTTCTTGGCGCCAGTCATGTCGATCTCTTTGGCGATGAAGACGCGCAGCGGTGCGAGCCTGCCGAGACGGACCAATTCAGCGGTAGTGACGCTGGACACGACGTTGGTGTACGTCGCGCCCAAGCCCTTTGTGAAGGGCGTAGCGGTCAACCCGACAACCCTCACATCGGGATTGTTCTTGATGAAGTGCTTCATCATTTCGCGGGTCTGGTGCGCTTCATCGACGATGAGCAACTTCAGGCCAGGGAAGTGGCCGCGCTTCTCGAGCGTCTGCGCGCTGCAAATCTGGATCGGCTCATAAGGGCGATAGCGCCAATGGCCCGACTGGATGACGCCGTGATCGATGCCGTACTTCTGAAGGCGCGCGCTGGTCTGGTCGCACAACACGATACGGTCCAGCACCATCGCAGAGCGGTTGCCTTTGACGCGAGTCGCTTCAAGCAACGCAATCGCCATTTCGGTTTTGCCTGCGCCGGTCGGGGCGACAAGAATCTGCGATCGATGGCCACTAGCAAAACCCGCCCGTAGTTGGGCGAGGATGCCTTCCTGGTACGAGTAAAGCTGGAGGCTCATGCAGTCGCCCTCGCCCGCTTCAATTCCTTCTCGTTCATCTTGATCTGCTTGCGCAGTTGCGATGCCTCGGATTGGTAGTGATCGCGGGAAGAACGAAGGGCCGCGTTTTCTGCCGTGAGTGTCTTCAGTTGCTGGCGCAGGTCGGCGATGGTGTCGGCCGCTTCCTGCTTTTCTTCTTCCGTCGCGTCCATAAGGCCGACAGCCAACCGCGCGCGCAATTCATCGTTCTCCTGAGACAGGATCACGATGGCGTTTTCTTCCTCGTTTTGCTCGAAATCAGGCTCGTCGGCCGGTCCAGGTTTTTCGCTCGCCTCAGAGGGAAATTCGACGGCCGAAGGCTCCTTTTCCTTAGAGTTATCCACAGGGGTGGGGGTGATAACGGTTATCACTTTTTCGACTTCAGCGGGCTTGCGCAACGCCGACACGAATGGCTGCGAGACTCCGCATTGCTTCGCAATGTCGCGGTCGCTCCAGGTACTCCACTCCTTGTCGTCCAGCATCGTCTTCACCGACCGGCGCTTATCCTCATTTGAGCGGCGCAGGCCATGCGTTGAGTTCGCGCCCACAGAGAACAGCACGGCATCGCGCTTGCTGCCTTCGCGCACTTCAGCATTGATGCTGGCCTTGCGTGCGGCCTTGTGCGCGAAGTAGCGATGGAAGCCATCGGCCAGCCAATGCGCGGAGCCGTCGAAGAAGACGACGACAGCCGGCAACTTCACGCCATCGCGCAATGCGTCGGCGTATTCGGTAACGACTGCTTCATTCAGCGCGGCGCGTGTTTGCGTGCCGCCGTCGATGCTGATACGTGTGAGGTCCATCAATGCCATATCAGTTCGCTTTCGCCTTGGCGGCTTCAATCAGGGCGTGGCCGAGTTCGATTGCTTCCTCTGCGGAAAGCGATTTCGTGATGGCGGCGATCTCGTCGCCAGTCAGGCCGTGCTCAACTGACGTAGCCAACAGCAGCACCTTGTCGTCTTGCCACGTCACATGGCAGGGATGGAACGGGTTCATTTGTGATCCGGTGTATGGGAGTCGTAGCGATCAATCCAAAGCGCCAGCCGCACTGACCGCAGGCGGAAAACGCTGGCGATGAAGCGGATCGCGCGCATCAGATGCCGCCTCGCTTGATGGAATCGTTCTTTGCCGCGTTCGCTGCACCCTTGGCGCGGCCGACGACAGTGATGCAGCGCGAGTGATAGGGGTCAACCAGTCCGACATGCAGCTCAGTGCGCTGCGGATTTCGGTTGTTTGTGGTCTGACGCGGTGCATCACGCCAGTTGAAGGGCGAGATGCCGGCCAGGCTGGGTGCGTTGAGGCTCATGCTGCGATTGCTCGTGTAGCCGTGATTTCCTCGAGCACCGTCAGACGTGACCGGGCGGCGACCCACTGGCTAACCAGCGTGTTGCCCACCACCGCCTCAAAGCGTGCAATCGCATCAGCAGGCAGATCGCGCCGGCTGGGCTTGTCGTCTTCGTGGAGGTAGTCGGTGACGTGCTGCGGGTAGAGATTGGCTTCAGCGGCAAGCTGGGTGCGCGTCATGAAATGAACGCGCTTCAACTGCCAGGAGATCCGCACCGCTTGCCGGTACGTCTTCGCCAACCTCACCCACTGTTCAGGTGCAATGCTGGGGGCGTCGATGCGCCCCATCAGCGGGAATTCACGGGAATCCATCAGTGGCCTTGATAGAAAGAATTCAACGTCTAACCAGTTGCCTAACCGGTTGGCTCGGCTCAAAAAATAGAGGCCATGACGACGCGAAAAATCACAACCTTTCGGATATGCCCAGCCAGCCGTACCGGCGCCTTGGGAGGCACCCCGCCGACGCTCGGCGAGACTGGTGGACACATCCGGAAGGGCGCGCATGGCTTAGACCTTTGCTTCCACCAACTCGGGCCAGATCGCTTGCCAGTCGTCGGGACGCAAGTCGCGCCGGGAAACCGCTCCGTCGGTTGCCTTCTCGATAGCCACAGCGCGCTCTGGGGAAACCGAGCGATTGCCAGAAGCCATCTGCGACAGGTAAGAAGCCGGAATGCTCAGAGCCGCCGCAAGGGCGACTCCGTTGCCACGGCCAGAATCGAAGTAGGTTTTGAGGTCCATGTTGCTCTCGCTTTTGCGAAAGTGTATGTCCCAAAAGCGAAAGAAGCAATAGCTAAAGTGCGGCCATGAAGCGGCCCCAGCCAACAAAAGTGATCGACGCAACTGTTCAGCGACGTTTAGATCGGCTGGAGCGGCTCATCGATGACGACTACGACGAGAGCCCGGCAGAGTTCGAGAGAAAGACCGGGATCAAGATGGCTCAGGTGAACCAGTGGTTTTCTGGTTACCGGGCATTGCGCGACAAGGCGGTTCGGCGCCTTGAAGAGGTGACCGACAAGCCGCCTGGGTGGTTCGACGGCGGTCAAGTGGTGCCAACGACCGAATACTTGCCGGGCTTCAAGCCGCTGAGCATCCCCTTGCTTGCGCAAGCTGCGTCAATGGGGCCTGGCGCAGATCAGCTCCACGACGAAGTGGTGGTTGGGCGCCTCACGGTGTCGCCGCAGTGGGTCACCCGAACCATTAAGCCTCTCACCGGCATTGAGAATCTGAGATTCATCCACGGCTACGGCGATTCAATGGAACCCACTTTCGCCGATGGTGACATTCTGCTTGTCGACGCTGGAGTGACAGACCACCGAGTCGATGGCGTGTATGTGCTCGAGGCAAACGATCGCATCTACATCAAGCGTGTGCGTCAACGGCTAAACGGTTCATTTGAGGTCAGCAGCGACAATCCGACCGTCAAGACCGTCGACGAGCTCAACAGCCCTGGGGCTCGGATCTGCGGGCGTGTTGTGTGGGCCTGGAACGGAAAGAAACTGTGACGATGAACTTTTCGCGTGCAACGGCACTTTGTCTCTTGGTGCTTGTCGCCGGCACAGTTTCAGCCCAACAGGTAACGCTGCGTTGCGACTTGACATATCTCAAGGACGGAACGAAGTCGGAGTTGTGGGTAGTCATAGACCCAGCTGCCAACATGATGCGCGTCAACGGCTCGGCCCGTTCGCTTGTCATGACGAACGAAAGATACATAGGAAGCGATCAGAGCGGAGCATTCACCCGGATTGCGTCGATAGATCGAAACACTGGCGAGATTGATGTTTCAAGCGTATATGAGAACCAAGTGGTTTTGCCTTCAAAAGGCATCTGCGCAAAAGCGACTCCACCCGCCACAAAGTTTTGAGATCAAGGTTGAAAATGAAAAAAGCTCTGAGGATCTGTCTTTTGGCCTCTTCCCTCGTGGTGCTCGCCGGATGTGCGCCGCAAACTCTGCAATCGACTCCTACTCAGTCATACCGTGTCGGACAGCGGATAAACGCAACCCCAGGAGGGGTCATCCTCTCTTCACAAACCGGCACGATCCGAACCGTGCGCCGTTGGGTTGGTATCTTGAACTCACCTGATGGATGGGAGACCACCACCGGCAACGATTCCAGTTTTCTGCGGAAGGAGCTTTTGTACTCTGGCATTTCCGGATCCACCATTGAAATCGGGTATCGAGAGTTTCGAGGCGGAATGGCCGCGCCCGCGTTCTACCAAAGCGCCAAGTACGACCTCTCCGCATCAAAGGCAATCAGCTTTCAGAATTTCCGTTTTGAAGTCGACTCTGCCGACAACAACGGCATGACGGGAACGCTTATCAGCGACGGAACAACGACGGCCAGCGCAACGGCCACGAGCTCGCCAGCAGTGCCGCAAGGAAAAGACACACTAATGGCCGAGCGACTTGCAAAAGAGCGTTCTTGCTCTCCTCAACCGAAGGCGATCTTGAGCGGCAAGGGCGCTGGCTTTGAGGCCTACATGGTGTCCTGCACGAATGGCGATGCGCTTTCGATTCGCTGCGAGTTTGGGAACTGCCGCGTCTTACAGTAGCGAGACTTCTGCGCTGAAGACAAGCCGCCCCTGAGGCGGTTTTTTGTTGCCACCGCTTCCGCTACTGACCGGCCAGTCATAAAAAGCGAAACTTACTTTCGCTTTTGCTTGCGTCAATCAATCGCTTTTGCTAAAGTTCTTTCCATGCCGCAAACAACATCCCGGCAAGGAGAAGCAGATTGGCAACCGACAACTTCACAGCGATCGACACCGAGCTGGACGCGCTCCGCAAGGTGATGCGCACCGCACCGGCCGAAGCCGCGGTTCTGACCGAAGCCGAGTTCCTCGAGTTCGCCGCGCATGTGTCTCGCCAGTGGGAGCGCTTCTGCGCCAGCGGCCGGATCAAGAGCGAGACGACTCGCGCAATGGCTGCTGCCTGCGTCCAGTACGTCGAGCACAAGCGCAACACCAACACCTGAACAGGCGATGCCGCGCGCCTGTTCAAGCGCGGCGACCTTGGAAATCCTCATGAAGCACACGATCGTTCTACTGGCCTGCCTTGCGGCCTTCTCTGCGTCGGCAACGAACTTCGGCCCGAGCTATGGCAACGCAACCAGCACGGCCAACGGCGGCGCTGCGTTCGGTGGCCAAGCCAACACCAGCGGCGGAAACATCAGCTCCAGCATCGGCGGCAGCGCAGCGGCCAACAACATCGGCGGATCGGCAACCGGCAACACGGGCTCGGTGAAGGACGCGACGCAGACGCTCACTGGCAACCAGGTGAACACGACTGGCGGCAGCGCTAACGTTTCCGGCGGTGCGCAGACCAACAACCTCAATGGCTCGGTCACTGGCGGCACGGCCACGACAACCAGCGGCGCAGCGACCACCACGGGCGGCAACATCGCCAGCGGTGTGAACGGTTCTGCAAAGCAAGGCCAGCAGCAGTCCACGGCGAGCGGTGTCAACGGCTCCGGCAACGCGCAGGGCAACAGCACCGCCGTCACGGTCGAAGGCTCCAGCACCGTCTACGAAGCCCAGGCGCGAAACCCCGTGTCCACGGCCTACGCCGCCCCGTTGACCTCTGCGAACGGCACATGCATGGGCAGCAGCAGCGCCGGCGCGCAAGGCGTGTCGATGGGCGTTTCCTTCGGCACCACCTGGACGGACTCCGGTTGCGACGCTCGGTATGACGCGATTGCGCTGAGCCAGATCGGAGAGCGCGAAGCTGCGAAGGCCCGCCTGTGTCTGAAGCCGGAGATCGCAAAGGCATTCGAGGCAGCTGGCAAACCTTGCCCAGGCTCAGAAGCCCATCGCGCCGAAGCAATCCTCAACGGTGCCCCGGTCGCTCGCCGGCCCATGCCTTGGCAAGCCGGAGGCTGAACCCATGGCCTACGACCTCCCCTTCACCGAAGAACAGCTGGCCGAGTTCGACCGCGCGCACCACGCCGCAAAGGTGTCGGGCTCTCTCGATCGGTGGAGCGATTGCCGCGCGCTGAACGAGCAGAACCAGCGCGACACGCTGGAAGGTGCAGCGTCATGAGCGCCCGTCAACCCACCCGGGCCTTCCTACTCAGCAATGCCCGCGCCCTGATCCAGCAAGCGTGCAGCGGCTGCGGACTGTCCCAAGCTGAAGTCCTTGGCGTGCTCTACACCCTGAACGCGAGTGCAGACATGCGCCAGTTCAGCGAGCACGACAAGGATCTGTTCCTTGACCTGATCGCAGCGCTCGAGCCGGAAGAAGAGCCTGAGCTGTTGTCGTTCAGGACGCTTGAGCCGGCCACGCTGGACACACGGGTGGAACTATGACCACGCAAACCCGCTTCATCCACCGCATGGGCGATCACGTTCGCTCAGGCGCCGAGTACGGATGCGCCATAACCCGCCCTTCCCGTGAGCGCATGCCTGCTCACGAAAAGGCTCTCTACATCGTGGCCGTGCTGGCCCTCATCGTTATCTGGAGATTTGCATGACCACTCGTGACCTGACCGATCAAGACATTGATGGCTTCCTGATGGCGCACAAGCAGCGCGCAGAAGAAACCCGGTTCGCCCAGCTCGAGGCCGATTGGACGCCCAACACAGTGATGGAGGACTTCGTGATGTTGGCGGTCATTGCTTTGATCGCCCTGGCGGTTCCTGTGGGCTTCGTGCTCTGGAAGGTGTTGGGATGAACACCGCCCGCGACTTCCTGAGCGTCTTTCTGCTTTACCGACGCCACCGAAACGGCGTGAAGAACTCCGCTGTTGCTGCTTACCGAATCGCCGTGCTCCGGCTTCCGTTTTGAGGACACCATGAAAACCTATAACGAAGTCGCCGCGATCAACGTTGGCGAGAAGACTGAGCGCAAGGGCAACCTCACGTATCTGTCGTGGGCATGGGCTGTTGACCAGCTCCTGCGCTTGGATGCCACCGCAACCTGGGAGTACAAGGACCCGGTCTACTTCAAGGAGACGCTGATGGTCTTCTGCTCGGTGACGGCCTTTGGCAAGACCATGACCGCCCAGCTTCCGGTGATGGATCACAAGAACAAGGCCATTCCCCAGCCCGACGCATTCCAAGTAAACACGGCAATGCAGCGCTGTCTTGCTAAGGCCATCGCCTTGCACGGGCTGGGCCTCTACATCTACGCCGGGGAAGACCTGCCGCCCGATGAAGACGATGTGCCGCAGACCAGCCACGACCGCGAACGCATCATCCGCGCTGCTGCTGACATGGCAATCATCAAGTTCCAGGAGGGCAATGAAATCGCGGCTTACGAGGAAGTTTCGGGAATCACGGACAACGAGGAAAAGCTGTACCTGTGGAACTACCTTAAGCCGCATTCCGCGCTGCGCTCGGCTATCAAGCGCCTGGCAACGGCTGACTCGAAAGTTCCCGCATGAACTCCCATCCCCACAAAGACGAAGGCATTGGCACTGCGGACGTGCAAACGCCTGGGCTGTACTGGCATGACAGTCAGCAGTTTGGCCGCCGCCTAATGCGCGTGTCCTACGTGAACTGGGCTTTCCCAAAGGGCCACGGAGACCGCCCTACGGACTACATGCCGGCGCGACTGAGGGCGAGCAGACCTGACGAAACGATGCACACGGACCGATTGACCATTTCGGAATGGGGTGGCGCTTGGAGTCCTGCTACCACCCCCACCGGGAGCCCGCAATGAACAAAGAGACGAATCAGAGCCTGCCGGAGTTGCGCAAAGCTCTGCTTGATGCCGCGAAATCCCTGCAAACGATCAGCGTTCAAGCAGGCCGGGGCGAGTTCATGACTGAAGACAGCGAGGTAAGGGCCTATGCCGCCAGCCGCGCACGAGTCGCATTTGACGCCCTTCAGGCAATCGCAGCGCCACCGGAGGGATGGCAGCCGATTGAAACGGCGCCGAAGAATGGGACTGCGATCCTTGCTTTGTGGACGCGATTCCCTCACATGGACCTAAACCGAGATTGCTACAGCGTGGTCGCATGGATCGATGACATGCATTGGGCCAGCATTGACGAGGTAGATCACGCTTTCGCAAGCCCCGACCGCTGGATGCCTCTGCCACCGCCACCGAAAACCACCCCCGCTGCTCCCCTCGCGGTTGAACCCAAGGAGTCGAAGACATGAGCCAACAACCTACCGATGCGCAGATCGAAGCCGCAGCAAAAATCATCGCCGAGTGCATGGACTACCCGTGGGCGCACATGCCGGAGCAAGGCCGAAAGACCATGCGCGAGCACGCCTCCAAGGTGGCCGCAGTCCTCTCCCTGCACCCAGCACCATCAGCAGCGGAACCGGGGGCGCCCAAACCCTACGCCTACGCGATCATCATTCCCGACGAGAGACGCGTTGAGCTTGTGCACGACTTAGACGAGGCGGTAGACGAACTGACGAACTGCGCGTGTGAGGTGCTGCCGCTCTACGACCACCCCGCACCGAGCACTGCGCAAGGTCTGGATGATGCGGTGAAGCCGGCTATTTTTGGTGATGAAGACCATGTGTTGGTTCCTCGTGGCCTGCTTGGCGCAGCGTGCTCTGCGATCGACAAAAAGCGCGACGGCACCAAAGTACTGGCTGAGTTGCGGCGCTACACAACCGGTGACCTGTCCGCAGCCAACAAAGGAGAGACGAAATGAGCGGCACCCCCACCCTCCCCGCGCAGCCCATCAAGATCGTGCCGGGCGACGAGTTACACCTGACCATCCTCGGCGCACCGTTCGGCTTCAACTTCCTGACTGGCAAGGATCGTCAAGACATGCTCGCCTATGGCCGCGCAGTCTGGACCGCCGCCCTCGCATCCGGGGCGACACAGCCGAGCGAGCAAGCCGAAGAAGACGCAGCCGTGATCGACAAACTGGCGCGGCTTCTGGCTGGCGTTGCCATTGCGCTCAAAGGCGACGAACTGCCGCTACACCGGCACGGCTACCACGACCTCCCTGAATTGGCTGCAAAGCTCAGGCTTGAAGTCGATCTGTGCCGCCATTTGTACCGCTCTCAGGCCACTCCACCCACAGGGGAGACGCAGGCAGTGCCGAGCGATGCGGCCCGCGATGTGCTGGCCGAGCGTCAGCGCCAGATCATGTCAGAGGGCTGGACGCCTGAGCATGATGACGCCCATGACGGGGGCACGCTGGCTGTGGCTGCTGCCTATTACGCGCTCAACGATGTGAGCCATACATATGGCTCCGTCTCTTGGCCTTGGGCATCCGAATGGTTGAAAGACAAAGGTCCCCGCCGCAACCTCGTTCGGGCTGGCGCGCTGATCATTGCTGAAATCGAGCGCCTTGACCGCGCAGCCCTTGCAACCCAGCCACCCAAGGACAAGCCATGAACCTCGTGCCAACTTGCAATTTCCGTTTTGAACGGCGCGCGGTAAGTGCCCCCGCCCAAACGATTGGCGGCGGAATGATTCGTGCCGAGCGGTTGATCCTGCAGCAGATGTTTTGGTCTGGCAACAAGCAGCTTTGGGTTGATGTGCCGACTGTTGAAGCAGAGAAAGAGCCCAAACCATGACCAGCAACCCAGACGATACGGGGCGAGCCGCTCCTCTGGATGAGCGCGCACTGCCACGCTTGACGGCGGGCTACATGGACGCATGCATGGGTAAGCCCGCCGACCACAATGAGATTGGACTGCACTACTTCATGGCCGGCTGGGTATCAGGGCGTGAAGCAATGGACCGCGCCAGCCTGCCGACAGAGGCGGACAAGGTGGATGCAGAACTTGCCATCGACAACGTGCTGTGCTCCGTGCTGCCCGGCGTTTACTACATGGACCCGCCCGATGGTGGCAGCGTCACGCCGCTTGAGCAGGTGCAGCGCATGGCGAAGGACGCTGCGCGCTATCGGTGGCTTAAGGAGACGTACACCGCCGCTAACTTCGATCCAGCCAGCCTCGATCTCGGCGACAAAGGCGTTGTGCTGATGTTCGTCGCACCGGACGACATGCTGGTGTCCTCGGATCTTGACGAAATGATCGATGACGCTGCTCGGCAGACACCAGGAGGTGGCAGTGAATGAGCTTCATCTATTCGCAGGCGCTGGTGGCGGCATCCTTGCAGGGCAGCTACTTGGACGCCGATGTGTTTGTGCCGTCGAGTACGAGCCCTACGCCCAAGCCGTCCTCGTCGCGCGCCAGAACGACGGCACTTTCCCCCCTTTCCCGATTTGGGATGACGTGCGAACCTTTGACGGCCGACCTTGGCGAGGCCGTGTTGATGTCGTGGCTGGCGGCTTCCCCTGCCAAGACATCAGCGCAGCCGGTGGTGGCGAAGGACTTGATGGTGAACGCTCCGGTCTCTGGAGCGAAATGGCGCGGGTCGTTTGCGAAGTACAACCCAGCCGAGTCGAAGTGGAAAACTCACCAATGCTCACTTCTCGGGGCTTGGACGAGTTCTCGGAGACTTGGCCGCGATGGGGTATGACTGTCGCTGGGGAGTCATTTCTGCTGCCGACGTGGACGCCCCCCACCTTCGAGAGCGAATCTGGATCAGCGCTCATTTGGCCGACCCCGATGGCAGGGAAGAAATGGCCGACACCGTGCGCCAGCGCGAGCAAAGGTTCGTCGCCTGGAGCCTTGACCCGCAAAAGCGGGAAGGACAGATCGAACGACAGGATCGATCACGCAGTCATGGCCTCAGACGGTGGCCAGCTGAACCCGGAGTGGGTCGAGTGGTTGATGGGCTGGCCTATCGGGCACACCGCATTAGAGCCCTTGGCAATGGACAGGTTAGCCGAGTGGCGGCGGTCGCATGGACTGTTCTATCAGGAGAGCGAAAGTGAGTGCTGATAGCTACAAGGCTTGGGTCGAGAAAAATCCTGAACGCGCCGCCAACCGCTGGCAGGAATGGAAAGACCGCAACCCTGAAAAGGCGGCAGCAGCGTACAAAAAATGGTACGAAGCCAACAAAGAGACGGCCCGCGCGCAGAAGCGCGAAGTGATGAAAAGGCTTCGAGCCGAGAACCCTGACAAATACAACGCGCAATCAGTCGCCGCCAAAGCCAGAGAGCGGGAGCAGCTTTTCGAAATGTACGGGCATGTCTGCATGCGCTGCGGGTTCTCCGACAAGCGCGCCTTGACCTTGGATCACATCAAGAACAACGGCAACGTGGAGCGCGCCGAACTTGGAGAGCGTGGCGTCTATCGCAGGGCGAAGGCGTCGCATCAACCAGGCGACTATCAAATTCTCTGTATGAACTGCCAATTCATCAAGCGGACTGAAGCTGCAACAGCATGGCGCATCTTGAAGGAGACAGCATGAGCCTATTCCTCAATGCCGAAGACATCGCGGAACTCACCGGCATCCGGGCCGGCAAGGATGGCAAGAGCCGCGAAGAGCGGCAGATTGCTACGCTACGCCAGATGAAGATCCCGCACTACGTCAACGCCGTGGGCCGTCCGGTGGTCGCGCGCGCCGTCATCGAAGGAACTGGCGCCCAGCCGGCGCCGATCCTGTCATGGGAACCGAGGCTTGCGCATGGCTAAAACCTCAATGCAGCACTTCCTCGCGCGGACTCAGAAGTCCGGACGGGTCTACTACTACTTCGACGCGGGCGGCAAACCACGCAAGGAAATCCCGCTCGGCAGCGACTACATCTCGGCGGTGCGCAAGTGGGCCGAGCTGAAGGCCCAGCACGAAGTGGCTGCAGCCGTAACCACCTTCCCAGAACTGGCTGCTCGCTACGAGCGCGAAGTCCTGCCCAACCTGGCGAAGAGCAGCCAGATCACCTACAAGGCCGACCTCAAGCACCTGCGCGCGTTCTTCGGAAATCCGCCTGCGCCGCTGGATAGCATCCGCCCGAAGCACATCGATGCGCTACTGCAGTGGAAGAAAGACCACCCGACCACGGCCACCAGGCTCAAGCGCTTGTTCTCGGTCATGTTCAACCTGGCGCGCAAGTGGGACTACACGAACAACGCCAACCCCTGCGCCGGCATCAAGGGCTTCACCGCACCGAAGCGCGAGGTCTACATCACGGACGCGATCTTCCGCGCGGTGTGGGAGCAGGCTACGGCCCCGCTGCGCGATGCGATGGATCTTGCCTACTTGACCGGGCAGCGCCCCGGCGACGTGCTGGAGATGACCGAGAGGCACATCGTGGACGGCATGCTGGAGGTCAAGCAGCACAAGACCAAGACGCGCCGGCGCATCCGCATCGAAGGCGAGCTGGCGACCGTGATCCAGCGCATCAAGACGCGCAAGGAAGGCTACAAGGTCTGGAGCGCAAACCTCACGGTGAACCTGCGCGGGCTGCGCCTGGCGAAGAAGACGATGCGGGAGATGTTCGTGACTGCGCGCGCGAAGGCGGCAGATGCGAATCCAGAGTTGCGCGAGGCAATCGAGGCGTTCTGGTTCTATGACCTGAGAGCGAAGGCGGCTGATGATGTGGCCGACGAGCACGACGACCAGACGGCATCGAACTTGCTCGGCCATGGGAGTGTGGCGATCACCACGCGGCACTATCTGCGCAAGGGCAAGATCGTTGCACCGACTCGCTGAATGCGGAGCGCTCCGCAAAGGCATTCAAAAATGATAGCAACAAACCCGCACCAGCAATGGACATCGACTTCGCCACCCTCACCGAATACCAGCGCTACAAATTGATGGCCAGCCTGATCGTGCCGCGGCCGATCGCGCTCGTCACCACGCTGGGCACAGACGGCGTGGTCAACGCCGCGCCTTTCAGCATGTTCAACATGATGGGTGAGGAGCCACCGATCGTGATGATCAGCGTGAACCGGCTGCAGGACGGCGCGCTGAAGGACACGGCCGCCAACATCGTTCGCACGAAAGAGTTCGTGGTGCACCTGGCCGACGAAGACACGGCCGAGCAGATGCATCGCTGTGGCGAGCGCCATCCGCCGCATGTGAGCGAACTCGACGTGGTCGGCTTCACCGCGCTGCCGAGCAACTTCGTCAAACCGCCGCGCATCGCCGAGGCGCCGGTGGCTTTCGAGTGCACGCTGTGGGAAACGCTCGAAACCGAGAGCCGCCAGATCTTCATCGGCCAGGTGAGATGGATGCACGCGCGCGACGAACTCATCGACACCGAAACGTGGCGCGTGCGCCTGCAGCACTACTTTCCGGTCGGGCGCTTCGGGGCGAGCTTTTATGTCAAGACCCGCGATCGGTACTCGCTCGCCGCGCAGGGCGAAACGCGGACCACACCGATCGACGAGATGTGAGCGGGCCGATCAGGCGACGGTGAGCGACTGCAGCCAGTCGATCGACTGTTGCAGCTCGCCGGGCCGGATCTCGTGCCCGCCCGGAAAGTCGGCGCCCGACAGCGCGATCGGCAAGGTGCCGACCACCGCGCGCGTGTGCTCCGCCGCCGCCAGCGGGATCACGGCGTCGTCGGTGCCGTGGCTCACCCACAGCGCCTTGCCTTCGAAGGCCTCGCGCGGTGCCACGTGCGGCTCCACCTGCACCAGCAGCCGGCTGTGCCAGACCATGGCAGCGCGCAACTTTTCGGGCTGCGTCAGCAACAGCGAGAGCGACATGATCCCGCCCTGGCTGAAGCCACCGACCACCGTGCGCTCCGGTGGAATGCCGAGCTGCTCGCCGATCGACGAGACCAATTCGCCGACCAGAAAGCGACTCTCGCGCTCCTGCCCCTCGTCGATGGTGCGACGGCCGTCGGCGGCCACCTGGAACGCGAACCACGCATAGGCATCCGGCGCCATCACGTTGGGTGCGCGAAGGCTGACGACGTGGAACTGCGGCGGCATCAGGTGGGCCAACCCGAACAGGTCGCCCTCGTTGCTGCCGACACCGTGCAACAGCACCAGCAACCAGGGCTCGGCGATGTCCGCGCGGACGGGGCGCGCCAGGAACGAGAGCGGCAAGTGCAAGGTGGGCGGCTGGGGCTCGATCGGATTCATCGTTTTCATTTTCCTGTTCCTTCGGCCAGCGCACGTGTCACTTCGGCGGCGGGAACCGCGCGACACCCTGTCGCATTTTGGCCCGACCACAGCGGCGTGAAGTCAGTGTTGCCCAGAGCCTCTGCCCTGGCGCGCAAGGGCGCGATGCCCGACGTGGCGAGCGGGAACGCTGGCGGCGCATTTCCGATCGGCCCGAGCTCCCGCATCACGCGGTTCACGACGCCGCGTGCCGGCCGGCCGGTGAACACGTTGGTCAGCGCCGTGTGCCGCGCCGCATCGCTCTGCAGCGCCGCGCGATGCAAATTCGACGTCGTGGCTTCGGGGCACAGCAGATACGCCGTGCCGACCTGCACACCGGCCGCGCCGAGCGCCATGGCCGCCGCCACGCCCTCGGCATCGGCAATGCCGCCCGCTGCGATCACCGGCACCCGGAGCCGCCGCACCAGCTGGGGCAGCAAGGCGAAGGTGCCGAGTTGCAGCGTGAGATCGTGCGAGAGAAAATGACCGCGGTGCCCGCCGGCTTCGAGGCCTTGCGCGATCACCACGTCCGCCCCGTGCGCCTCGAGCCAGAGCGCTTCATCGAGCGTGGTGGCCGAAGCCAGCACCTTTGCGCCCCAACCCCGCACCCGTTCCAGCGACGCGGCCGACGGCAAGCCGAAATGAAAGCTCACGACCGGCGGCGCGAATTCGGCCAGAAGCGTGGCCGCGGCTTCGTCGAACGGATGGCGACCCGGGCCGGCACCGATGCTGGTCGGGTCGATGCCGTACTCGGCGTAGTAAGGCGCCAGCGCACCGCGCCAGGCGGCTTCGCGTGCGGCGTCGGGCACAGGCGGCGTGTGGCAGAAGAAGTTGACGTTGAAGGGCTTGTCGGTGCCGGCGCGGATCGCCGCGAGCTCGCCGCGCAGCGCATCGGGCGTGAGCATCGCGCCGGGCAGTGAACCCAGCCCGCCTGCGTTGCTCACCGCGATGGCGAGCGCACTGCCCTGCACGCCGGCCATCGGGGCCTGGATCACCGGCCATCGAATCCCGAGAAGATCTTTCATGCAGCCGATTGTCTCCGGCGCGGGCATCAGGCGTAGTCGAGTGGCAGCGCAGTCGTGTACTTGATCTGCTCCATCGCGAAGCTGGAGCTCACGTCGGACAACTCGACCTCGCGGATCATGCGTTTGTAGACAGCGTCGTAGGCCTTGATGTCGGGCACGACCACTCGAAGCAGGTAGTCGTTGTCGCCGCTCATCCGGTAGAACTCGACGATCTGCGGGATGGCCGCGACCACTGCGCTGAAGCGCTTGAACCACTTTTCGTTGTGCTGGCTGGTGCGGATCGCCACGAACACCGTCACGCCCACGTTGAGCTTGTCGGGGTCGAGCAAGGCCACCCGCTGGCGGATGTAGCCCTCACGCTCCAGCCGCTGGATGCGCCGCCAGCAGGGCGTGGCCGAGAGGCTCACCTGCTCGCTGATTTCCTGCAGCGACGCGCTCGCATTGACTTGCAGCAGCTCGAGAATCAACTTGTCGATTTTGTCCATGGGAGTAGGCACATCCAATATTCATCGCGTCAGGAGCAATATTTTGCGCCATACGTCGAATACAGGGAACATTTCAGCAAAAGAAACCCCGCCGCTCTTCCTAGACTGGAGCACCGACAACAGCATCTGCGAAAGACCGGCCCGTTGACTTCCTTCGAATCAGAAACCCACCTCGTGCGCGCAGGGCGCGACCCGTCGAGCCATGCGGGCATGGTCAACACGCCGGTTTTTCGCGGCTCCACGATCTTGTCGAACTCGCTCGGCGAATGGGAATCGCGCAAGCTGCCGGGCAATCCGTACGCGTCGTACGGACGCTTCGGTACGCCCACGACCCGAGCGCTCGAGACCGCACTCGCCGAACTGGAAGGCGGCCATCGCTCGATCGTTTTTCCTTCGGGTCTGGCCGCCTGCACGCACAGCCTCATGGCCCTGTTGAAGCCGGGCGACCATGTGCTCTTGACCGACAGCGTGTACGGCCCGACGCGCGACTTCGCGCTCAGCGTGCTCACGCGTTTCGGCATCGAGGTCGAGTTCTTCGATCCACTCGCAGGCAGCGAGATCCGGCATCAGATCCGTCGCAACACGCGCGTCGTGTTCGTCGAGTCGCCCGGCTCGGCCACTTTCGAAGTGCAGGACATCCCGGCGATCGCGCGCGAGGCGCACAAGGTGGATGCGTTCGTGGTGATGGACAACACATGGGCCAGTCCCTTGTTCTTCAAGCCTTTCGAACACGGTGTCGACATCTCGATCCAGGCCGCGACGAAGTACATCGTTGGCCACTCCGACGCACTGCTCGGCGCCGCGACGGCGAACGAGCGCGCATGGTCGCTGCTGCAGCGAACCGCACACGACTTCGGCCAAACTGCCGGTCCCGACGACCTCTACCTCGCGCTGCGCGGCCTGCGCAGCCTGTCGGTGCGCCTGCACCGCCATTGGGAAAACGGCGTGCTGCTGGCCGAGAGCCTGGCGCGTCACCCGATGGTCGCGCAGGTGCTGCACCCTGCCCTGCCCGGCGACCCGGGCCACGCGCTGTGGCGGCGTGACTTCAAGGGCGCGAGCGGCCTCTTCGCCATCGCGCTGAAGCCGGTGAGCCGCGACGCGCTCGCCGTGTTCTTCGACAGCCTCGAGTTGTTCGGCATCGGCCTCTCTTGGGGCGGCTACGAAAGCCTCGTGCTGCCGATGCTGGAGGCGCCTGCGCGTGCTGTTCGTCCCTGGAAACTCGAAGGCCCGATGGTCCGCGTCCATGCCGGACTGGAATCGTGCAACGACCTGATGCTCGACATGCAATCCGCACTCGACCGCATGCAGCGACACGCCTGACCACGCGACGCCATCATGAACGGGCACAACGCTCTTTCTCCTGTCAACGGCCCGTCTTGTGCGGGCCGTTTTTGTTTGGGCACGCGCATCGAAACGTGCATCGAAAGCGACAACGCACTCTTTTCAAGCGCCCTGGCGCGCGTATGGTCGGCTGGGCGCGCGCGCGCCGGTCGAGGTGCGATTCCAGCGGTCGAAATATTTTCCCCCATGGGGGCCGCTGAAAGAAAATCCACATTCGCGCACAATCGCAATAACGAACGATATTGGAATATTTTTCCAAGTTATATGCATATAGCGCAATCTTCTATTCGACAAAGCGAATTCGATCGCTCATTAATTACTACTTGGCATGGACATTGCCTTTAATTGCCTAAGTTCCTGATCACTTTTCACCGACGTGACCCGTATGACCCATCGACTCTTCCCCGCCGCGCGGCAGCCGCGCTCTTCGCCGTTGCCCTGTCGCTCGTCGTGCATTCGACGCCGGCATCGGCGGACGAGTGGCCCTCCAAGCCCATCATGATGATCATGGGATTCCCGGCCGGCTCCGGGGTCGATGTGGTGGCCCGCGCCATCCAGGAGCCCTTGGGCAAGGAGCTGGGCCAGCCGGTCATCATCGACTACAAGGCCGGTGCCGCCGGCAACATCGCCAGTGAGTACGTGGCACGCGCCAAACCCGACGGCTACACGCTGGTCTTCGGCACGGCCGCCACGCACGGCAGCAACGCGGCGCTCTACAAGAAGCTCCCCTTCGATGTCGAGAACGACTTCATCGCGGTGTCGCCGGTGCTCGATGTGTCGAACGTGCTCACCATCAATCCGGACGTCATCAACGTCACGACGCTCAAGCAGTTCGTCGACCTGGTGAAGGCGAATCCCGGAAAGTACAACTACGCGTCGACCGGCAACGGCGCCGGCACGCACATGGCCTTTGCCGAGTTCAACTCGCGGCTCGGACTGCAGATGACACACGTGCCCTACAAGGGTGGCCCCGAGGCCATCAGTTCGGTGGTGAAGGGCGAGACCTGCTGCATCATGAATCAGGTGCAGACGGTGCTGCCGCAGTACAAGGCCGGCAAGGTGCGCCTGCTGGGCGTGACCACTGCGGCGCCCGTGGCAGCCGTGAAAGAAGTGCCGACGATCGCGTCCAGCGGGCTGCCCGGCACGGCCGGTTTCGACAGCTCGATCTGGTTCGCGGTCTTCGCGCCGAAAGGCACCGACCCGACGATCGTCGACAAGCTCAATGCCGCCATCAAGTCGGTCATGGCCGAACCCGAATTGCGCGCAAAATTCGAGAGCCAGGGCAACACGGTACGCGTCGAGTCGCCCGCGCAGTTCAAGAAAACGGTGCATGACAACCGCATGAAGTGGGCAGAGGTCGCGAAGGCCGCCAACATCAGCCTCGACTGACCGCGCACTCCGAGCTCCCCAGATGACCATGGAACTCCCCTCCTCTTCCAGCGGCGCGCCCATCGGGCTCGCCGCCCTCGAACACCGACTGGCGCGCGACCTGGAATGTCTCGGCTGGCCGGCCCGCGCCTGGATGCCGCCGCAGCCGGACGACCTCGGCATGCCTCAGCACGACGTGGTCGTCATCGGCGGTGGCCAGGCCGGCCTGGCTGCGGCCGCCGCGCTCGCGCAGCAAGGCATCCACGCCATGGTGCTCGACCGCGCAACCTTCGACTTCGAAGGCCCCTGGGCCACCACGGCGCGCATGGAAACGCTGCGCTCGCCCAAGGAGCTCACCGGGCCTGCGCTGGGCCTGCCGGCACTGACCTTCCGCGCCTGGTTCGAGGCGCAATTCGGTGCCGACGACTGGGCACGACTCGACAAGATCCCACGCCTGCAGTGGATGGACTACCTGCGCTGGTATCGCCGCGTGATGGCCGTCGACGTGCGCAACGAAACGACAGTGACCGCGGTGCGCCCGCGAGCCGACGGCAAGGTGCAGCTCGACCTGTCCACGCCGGCCGGCCCGAGCCGCGTGCTGGCGCGCCGCGTCGTGCTCGCGACCGGCCGCGACGGCCTCGGCGGGCCGGCGGTTCCCGGCTTCATGCAGTCGCTCGACCGCGCACGCTGGGCGCATTCGTCCGACGTGATGGACTACCGCACGCTGAAAGGTTTGCGCGTGGGCGTGGTGGGCGCAGGCTCGTCGGCGATGGACAGCGCCGCGACCGCGCTCGAGGCCGGCGCCGCGAGCGTCGACCTGTTGATTCGTCGCGACGACCTGCCGCGCATCAACAAATCCAAGGGTGCCGGCGTGCCGGGGCTGACCCACGGCCATTTCGATCTGCCCGACACGCTCAAGTGGAAATTGCGTCACTACATCAACGTGGCCAACGTGCCGCCACCGCACGGCAGCACGCTGCGCGTGTCGCGCCACGCCAATGCGCGCTTCAATTTCAGCTGCCCGATCCTGTCCGTCGAGCAGGACGGCGCCGCGCTGCGCGTGAGCACGCCGAAGCGGGAATTCGCCTTCGATTTCCTCATCGTCTCGACCGGCTTCAAGGTCGACTGGCATGCGCGGCCGGAGTACGCCGCGATCGCCTCGCACGTGCGTGCCTGGAAAGACCGTTTCGTGCCCGCACCGGGCCAGGAAGACACCGAACTCGCCGACTCCCCCGACCTCGGCCCGTTGTTCGAGCTGCAGGAAAAGACACCGGGCGCATGCCCCGGGCTCGACCGCATCCATTGCTTTTGCTATCCCGCGACCTTGTCGCACGGCTCGGTCTCGGGCGACATCCCGGCGATCAGCGAAGGCGCTCGGCGCCTCGCCACCGGCCTGGCCAGCGCGTTCTACCGCGAAGACTTCGAGCACCACTACGCGAAGCTCGAAGCCTACGACGACCCCGAGTTGCTGGGCAACGAATGGGTGCCCGCTTGATCCTCGCCGACCCCCATTCGGATTCACTCAACCCGCTCCAGACATGACAACCCTTGCATCCCCGATCGACGTGATCGACCAGATCGTCCCGCTGGTCCCCGGCAGGCCAACCCATGCCGCGCGCCACGAGCGCGCCAAGGTGGTCGCCGCCACCCAGGCCAGCTACGAAGGCATGTTCTCGCCCGACATCGAAGGCATCTCGGTCGTCGAGCGCCTGTTGGTCGCCTTCCACACCGCAGTGCTGTCGAAAGACGCTGCACTGGCCGCGCATTACCGCAGCCGCCTCGTCGTCGAAAAAGCCGATCCAGCGCTCATCGACGCTGTCGAAACCGGCGCGATCGCCACGTTCGACAGCGAACGCATCGCGACCATCCTGGGTTTCACCACCAAGCTGATCGAGCGACCCATTGAGGGCGATCGCGCTGCCGTGCAGGCGCTGGTCGATGCGGGCCTCACGACGCCGGCCATCGTCGCGCTCGGCCAGCTCATCGCCTTTCTGTCGTACCAGGTGCGCGTCGTCGCTGGCCTGAAGGCGATGGCCGCAGCGGAGGTGACCGCATGAGCGCCGTCATCCACATCAACGGCTTCACCAACGCGGTCCTCGACTGGGCCTCCTGGCTCGACACCGTGCAGCTCGACAACGCCACGCCCGAGCAGATCGCCGCGCTCGACGAGATGAGCCCGACGGCCAAGCAGTCGGCCTACTTCCTGTTGCTGGCGCACCAGCCCGAGATCCTGCTGCAGCGCTCCATCGCCTTCAACGCGATCATGTTCGCGCCGGGCGGCATGCCGCGCGCTGAACGCGAACTCGGCGCCACGGTGGAGTCGCGTATCAACGGCTGCGTGTACTGCACGTCGGTGCACGCGCAGCGCTTCGAACAACTCGCCAAGCGCCGCGATGTGATCGAGCAGGTCTTCGAAGACCCGCTCACTGCCGGCACCACCGACCGCGAGAAAGCCATCGTGCAGTTTTCGGCCGAGCTCACGCTGCGGCCCGATGCGCTGTCGGCCTCGCACGTCCATGCGCTCAAGGCCGTCGGCCTGACCGACATCGAAGTGCTCGACCTGGTGCATTCGGTCGCGCTCTTCGCGTGGGCCAATCGCCTGATGCTCAACCTCGGCGAGCCGATCTTCCCGAGCGCGACCGCCGACGCGGGCTGAGCGTATTTTTCCTTTCCTGTCCTTTCCTTTTTCCAACGCCTCCACTTGAAGAGATCCGGATGAAACTCACACGTCGCAACGCCCTCATGACCGCCCCGGCCCTCGCGCTGTCCCTCAGCGTTCCGGGCCTGCTGCAGGCCCAGACGCAACCCCGCCGGGGCGGCAGCATCACCGTTCACATGAGCGGCGAGCAACGCATCCTGAACCCGGCGTTGCGCGCGTCGACCGGCGTCTACGTGGTGGCCGGCAAGATCATGGAAGCGCTGGTCGACCTCGACGCCAAGGGCGAGCCCACGCCGGTGCTCGCAACCTCGTGGTCGTCGAGTGCCGATGGCAAGACCATCACCTTCAAGCTGCGCCAGAACGTCAAGTGGCACGACGGCAAGCCCTTCACTTCGGCCGACGTGCAGTACACGGCGATGGAGATGTGGAAGAAGCACCTGAACTACAGCACCGTGCTGCAGCTCTATCTCGACGCCGTCGACACGCCCGACGCCAACACGGCGGTTTTCAAGTATTCCAAGCCGATGCCCATGGGCTTGCTGCTGCGCGCGCTGGCCGACCTCGGCTATGTCGCGCCCAAGCATCTGTACGCCGGCACCAACGTCATCGAGAACCCGGTCAACACCGCGCCGATCGGCACCGGACCGTTCAAGTTCTCGAAATACGAGCGCGGCCAATACATCATCGCGGTGCGCAACGAGGCCTACTGGCGCCCCGGCTTCCCCTACCTCGACCAGATCGTCTGGCGCTTCATTCCGGACCAGGCCGCCGCGGCGGCGGCCATCGAATCGGGCCAGGTGCAGATCAGCCCCGAAGGCGGCCTGGCGCTGGCCGACCTCGAGCGCCTGAAAAAGGGCGGCAAGTTCGAGGTGGGGAGCCGCGGCAACGAAGGCAACGCGGTCATGAACACGGTGGAGTTCAACTTCCGCCGCAAGGAACTCGCCGACAAGCGCGTGCGCGAAGCGATCATCCGCTCGCTCGACGTCAAGTTCTTCTGCGAGAACTTCCTGTACGGCTTCGCCAATCCGGCGACCGGCATGATCCCGAGCTCGTCGAAGGCGTTCTACGACAAGAACACGCCGCAATATCCGTTCGATCGCAAGAAGGCCGAGGCGCTGCTCGACAGCGCCGGCTACCCGAAGAAGGCCGACGGCAAGCGCTTCACGCTGCGTCTGGTGCCTGCGCCATGGGGCGAGGACATCACGCTGTGGTCGACCTTCATGCAGCAGTCGCTGCAGCAAGTGGGTATTGGTGTGGAGATCGTGCGCTACGACGCCGCGGGCTTCCTCAGCAACGTCTACAAGGACTGGAATTTCGACCTCGCGACCGGCTGGCACCAGTACCGCGGCGACCCCGCCGTGTCGACCACGGTGTGGTACCGCTCCGGCAGCCCCGCAGGCGCGCCCTGGACCAACCAGTGGGGCTGGAAGTCGGATTCGATCGACCAGCTCATCGATGCCGCCGCCTTCGAGATCGACCCGGCCAAGCGCCGCAAGCTCTACGTCGACCTGGCCTCTCAGGTCAACACCGAGCTGCCGCTCTGGATGGCGATCGAGCGCTTGCTGATCTCGGTGACGAGCAGCAAGCTGCAGAACCATCACAACCAACCGCGCTGGATTTCCAGCAGCTGGGCCGACCTGTGGGTGACGGCCTGACATGGCGATCCTCTCGCTGGCGCTGCGCCGGTTGCTCTCGAGCATTCCGACGCTGCTGCTGATCCTGGCCGGGCTCTTCCTGCTGCTGCAACTGGCGCCCGGCGACACCGTCGATGCACTGGTCGCGCAAATGGGTGGCGGCGATCCGGCCATGATGGAACAGCTGCGCCGCTTCTACGGGCTCGACGCGTCGGTGCCCGTTCAGTTGGCGCGCTACATGTGGCATCTGGTGCGCTTCGATCTCGGCTACTCCGCGATCTACGGCAAGCCGGTGATCGATGTGATCCTCGCGCGCCTGCCGGCCACGCTGCTGCTGATGGGCGCCGCGCTGTCGCTGTCGTTCGTCGCCGGCCTCGTGCTCGGCGTGGTCGCCGCGCGCCGCGTGAACAAGTGGCCCGACACCACGATCTCGCTGCTGGGCCTCGTGTTCTACGCCACGCCTTCGTTCTGGTTCGGCCTCATGGGCATCGTGGTGTTCGGCGTGTACCTCGGCTGGCTGCCGACAGGCGGCTTCGAAACCATCGGCGCGGGCTTCACCGGCCTGGACAGCGCGCTGGACATCGCACGCCATCTGGTGCTGCCGACCATCACGCTGGCCATGATCTACCTCGCGATCTACCTGCGGATCATGCGGGCCTCGATGCTCGAAGTGCTCTCGCTCGACTTCGTGCGCACCGCGCGCGCCAAGGGCCTGTCGGAAACCTGGGTGGTGATCCGCCATGTGCTGCGCAACGCGTTGCTGCCGATGGTCACGCTCGTGGGCTTGCAGGCCGGCGGCATGCTCGGCGGCTCGGTGGTGGTCGAGAGCGTGTTCGCGCTGCCCGGCTTGGGCCGGCTGGCCTACGAATCCGTGGTGCAGCGCGACCTCAACACCCTGCTGGGCATCGCCTTCATCTCGCACTGGTGGTGATTTCCATCAATTTCCTGGTCGACATCGCCTACGCCAAGCTGGACCCGCGCATCGCCTCGAGCCACTGACGCCATGAAATTCCTCAAACTCTATTTGCGCGGACCGGCCGCGGTGATGGGCCTGGTGCTGCTCGCCGCGGTGGTGTTCATGGCGCTCTTCGCCGACGTGTTCTACCCGGGCGATCCGCTGCAGTTGGCCGGCCGGCCGCTGATGTGGCCTTTGCAGAACCCGCGCTTCCTGCTCGGGACCGATGCCTCGGGTCGCGACATTGCGGCCCAGCTGTTTCACGGTGCGCGCATCTCGCTCTTGATCGGCTTTGCCGCGACCTTCGTGGCGATCTCGCTCGGCGTGGTGGTTGGCGCGCTCGCCGGCTTCTACGGCGGCAAGCTGGACGAGTTCCTGATGCGCGTCACCGAGGCCTTTCAGACGGTGCCCAACTTCCTGCTGCTGCTGATCCTGATCGCGGTGTTCGGCTCCAACCTCACCGCCGTCACGCTGGCGATCGGCGTGGTGTCGTGGCCGGCGCCGGCGCGGCTCACGCGCGCCGAGTTCATGACGCTGCGCAACCGCGAGTTCGTGCAGGCCTGCCGCACGCTCGGGCTGCGCGACAGCGCGATCATCTTCCGGGAGATCCTGCCCAACGCGATGCCGCCGCTCATCGTCTATGCCAGCGTGGTGATGGCGCTGGCCATCCTCATGGAGAGCGCCCTCGCCTTCCTCAATTTGTCAGACCCGAACGTCGCCTCGTGGGGCAACCTGATCGGCATGGGCCGCGGTGTGCTGCGCACCCAGTGGTACGTATCGGCCATACCCGGTGTGGCGATCCTGCTGGTGGTGCTGGCCGTTTCGCTGGTCGGCCAGGGCCTGAACGACGCCCTCAATCCCCGTGTGAAATCGCGATGAAACCGATCCTCCAACTTCAGCGGCTGAACGTCGCGCTGCCGCCCGGCGCCGATCGCACGCATGCGATCCGCGACCTCGACCTCTCGCTCTCGCCCAACGAAATCCTTTGCGTGGTCGGCGAGTCGGGCTCCGGCAAATCGATGACGGCGGGCGCCATCATGGGTTTGCTGCCCAGCGGTGTGCGGGCCGACAGCGGCTCGGTGCTGTTCGACGGGCAAGACCTGCTCGCGCTCAGCGAGGCCGAAATGCGCAAGGTGCGCGGCGCGAAGATCGCCATGGTGTTCCAGGAGCCGATGACCGCGCTCAACCCGCTGCGCACCGTCGGCGACCAGATCGGCGAAATGTTCCGCGTCCACACGACGCTCGATGCGCGCGAGATCAAGGCACGCGTGATCGCGCTGCTCACCGAGGTGCACATCCCCGACCCCGAAGCCTCGGCACGCGCGTTCCCGCACGAGCTCTCGGGCGGCCAGCGCCAGCGCGCCATGATCGCGATGGCGCTCGCGCTCGAACCGCGCGTGCTGATCGCCGACGAGCCCACCACCGCGCTCGACGTGACCACGCAAGCGCAGATCCTCGTGCTGATTCGCGACCTGCAAAAGCGAAAGGGCACCGCGGTGCTTTTCATCACGCACGACTTCGGCGTGGTGGCCGAGATCGCCGACCGCGTGGCGGTGATGCAGAACGGCGTGCTCGTCGAACACGGCCCCGCGGCGCAGATCCTGAATTCGCCGCAGCATCCCTACACCCGAAAGCTGATCGCCGCCGTGCCGGCGCTCACCCCGCCACCGGCCCGCGCGCTCGGCACCGAGCCCGCGCTGGTGGTCGACAAGCTCACCATGGTGTATCGCACCGGCGGCGGTTTCTTCGGCCGCGGCAAGCGCGTGACCAAAGCGCTCGATGACGTCTCGCTGGTGCTGCCCAAAGGCGCCACGCTCGGCGTGGTGGGCGAATCCGGTTCGGGCAAGTCGACGCTGGCGCGCTGCATCGTGCGGCTGCTCGACCCCGAGAGCGGCACGATCCGCATCGGCGACGTCGATCTGGCGAGCATGTCGCGCCGCGAACTGCGCCAGGCCACGCGCCGCGTGCAGATGGTTTTCCAGGACCCGTATGCGTCGCTGAATCCGCGCCGACGCGCGGGCGATCTGGTGGCGCAGGGGCCGATCGCACACGGTGTTTCCCGGGCCGATGCGCGCAAGAAAGCACAGTCGCTGTTCGCGCTGGTCGGCCTCGACCCGGCGGCCATCGACCGCTATCCGCACGAGTTCTCGGGCGGCCAGCGGCAACGCATCGGCCTCGCGCGCGCGCTGGCGCTCGACCCCGAGATCCTCGTGGCCGACGAGCCGGTGTCGGCGCTCGACGTGTCGGTGCAGGCCCAGGTGCTCGACCTGCTCGCCGACCTGAAAGTGCGGCTCGGCCTGTCGATGGTGTTCGTCACGCACGACCTGCGCGTGGCCGCGCAAATTTGCGACCAGGTCGCGGTGATGCACAAGGGCCGCATCGTCGAGACCGGTCCGGCCGACCGCGTGTTCACCGACCCGCAGCACGCCTACACACGCCAGCTCATCGAGGCCATCCCGGGCCGCAGCTGGTCTTCACGCGACACCCTCATGCCCTTGGCAGCCTGACTTCATGCACACGAAAACACTCGTTTCCGGCGCGCTCGCCGGCGACTGCTTCAGCCCCGACTACGCGACCGCACGCGCCCGCTTCCTGCTGGCCGCGGCACGCGCAGGCGCGCGGCTCGACACCTTCACGAACGACGCCGTAAAAGGCCCCGATGGGGGCGTGCTGACAACCGATGTCGCGGTGCTCGGCCCCGCCGATGCGGCGCGCGCGCTGCTCGTCATCAGCGCCACGCACGGACCCGAGGGCTTCGTCGGTTCGGCGGCGCAGATCGCGCTGCTCGACCATCTGGCGACCTCATCGACAGCGCTCGACGTGCGCGTCGTGCTGGTCCATGCGGTCAACCCCTGGGGTTTCGCGCACACGGTACGCACCACCGAGAACGGCGTCGACCTGAACCGGAACTTCATCGAATGGTCGAGAGGCGTGCCGGCGAATCCGCTTTATCCCGAGCTGCACGCGCTGCTGTTTCCGCCCGACTGGCGCCCCGAAGCGGGCAGCGCGGCGACCAACGCGGCCTGCGACGCGTGGATTGAAAGCCACGGCCGTGCCCGCTATGTGGACGCCACCAGCAAGGGCCAGTACACGCACCCCGACGGCTTTCACTACGGCGGCACGCAGCGCGAATGGTCGAACCGCACGCTCGAGGCCATCGTCGAGCGCCATCTCGCGACCGTGCGCAAGATCGCGCTGATCGACTGGCACACCGGCCTCGGCGAACGCGGCGAGCCCTTCTTCCTGTGCTTCAACGAACGGGCCGGCGCGGCCTGGCAACGCGCCTGCGCGTGGTGGGGCCAGGACCGCATCGAGACCCGCGGCGGCTTCGGCGGCGTCGATCGCCCGGCCTACACCGGCCTGCTGTTCGACGGCGTGCAGCGCTTCGCGCCAGAGGCCGAAGTCACCGGCGCGGTGATCGAATTCGGCACGCTGCCGAACGACGAGATGCGGCACGCGCTGCAGATCGAGCGACATCTCAAGCGCTCGCCCGACCTGTCGCCCGCCGAACGCGAACGCATGCGCGAACAGGTGGCCGACGCCTTCTCGCCGGCCTCGCTCGCCTGGCAACGCAGCGTGCTCACCCACGCCATCCAAATCCAGCAAGCCGCATTGGGCGGCCTGCACCACTGGGACTGACCACATGTTGAAAATCGACCACCTCCTCTGGGCCGTGCCCGACCTGCGCGCGGGCATCGACTACTTCGAAGAACTCACCGGCGTGCGCCCCGTCGAAGGCGGCTCGCATCCCGGCAAGGGCACGCGCAACGCGCTGCTCTCGTTCGGCGGCGGCCAGTACATCGAACTGCTGGGGCCAGATCCGGAGCAAGACCTCGCCACCGTGTCCGGTGGCTTCGTCCAGGACATCATCGCGCGCCCGGGCCCGGGCCTCCTGACCTTCGCGATGCACTGCACCGACATGAACGCGCTAGCCGCCGCCGCTGCCAAAGCCGACCTGCCGTTCCAGGGCCCGTTCGACTCGAGCCGCGCCCAACCCGACGGCACGAAGATTCACTGGACGCTGAGCCACACGAGCGGCTCGCCCTTCGGCCTGTACCTGCCGTTCTACATCGACTGGCTCGACACGAAGCATCCGTCGGTGACGGTGCCGGGCGGCCTCGAACTGCTCGACTTCGAAGTCGTGCATCCAAAGGCCACCGAACTGGCTGCGCTCTACGAAACGCTCGACGTCGGCGTCGGCGTCCGCGTGCGGCGTGGCGACCGGCCCGGCATGCGCGCGCTCATCCAGGCCGGCGGCACCGAAGTCGTGCTGAGCAGCTGAAGCGGCGCGGTCGTCCCGTCAGGGGGTCGCGGGCCTCACCGAGCTGCTCGACCTGGCGCACTCCGTGGCGCTCTTCGCCTGGGCCCATCGCCTGATGCTGAACCTGGGCGAACCGATTCCCGAGCCCGGCTGAGCAGCGTGCGGGACCGTGCGGGTCTGCAACAATCCGCGTCCCGACGGGACGCGTGCGCCTCACGTCACTCTTCAGGACCGCCATGCCCGCAGCGCCGGACTTTCCTCGTTCCGATCGACACCATCGACGCGCGCTCCTGCGCGGCGCCGCCGCCCTCGCCGCCATGGCCGTGCTGCCCGCCGTCGCACAGAACACCACAGACCCTGCAGCCACGGCGGCGCCCGTCAAGCCGTTGACGCTCGTCGTACCGTTTGCACCGGGCGGGCGTTCGAGCTGGCTGGCAGGACGCATGGCCGTCGGTCTGCATGGCGTGCTTGGCGAGACCCTCACCGTGGAACACCGCCCGGGTGATGTGATGGCCCGAATGGCTGAATTCGCCAACTCGGCCCCCGACGGACGCACGCTGTTGCTGGCCATGGTCCGCTTGCCGCGGCGCGGCGTTTTTTCTCAGGATGCCGAGAACGCCGTCGTCGACAGCCTGGTGCCGATCACCGTGGTGGCGCGCGAGCCGATGGTGCTGCTGATGGCCGAGCGGCGCGCGGCCGAGCTCGGCATCGCAAGCGTGGCCGACCTGCTGCGCTATGCACGCCAGCACCCCGGTCGCCTCACGATGGCGTCGGGCGTGGACGGCAGCACCAGCGAACAGGCGTCGGAGCTGTTCAAGACCCTGTCGCGCAGCTACATCACACGCCTCGCGGCCGCGGGCCTGACGCCGGATGCCGAGGCGGTGATCGAAGGGCGCATCGACCTGCTGTTCGCCACGCTGCACACCGCCCGTGGGAGCATCCGCTCGCATGAACTGCGTGCGCTCGCGGTGACGTCGGGGGCGCAATTTCCGTCACCGGGGCTGGACCGGTTGGGCACGTCCGCACCGGTACCGCTGTTGCAGTCCACGGCCGCCTTCGCGGGCTTCGAGGTGTACGACTACAGCGGGCTCTACGCGCCCAAGGGCACGCCGGCGGGCATTGCCGATGGCCTGCAGCGCGCCTGCGCGCGGCTCCTCGCAGACCCCGCGCTGCGACGCCTGCTGCTGAACAACAATGCCATTCCCGACGGGCTCACCCGTGTGGAATTTGCACAGCTGGAACTCGCCGAGGAGCGGCGCTGGCGACAAGCGCGCGGGCGCTGGTGATGGCCATGCCCGGTTGAGTCTCAGCGGGGCGCCGCCAGATCGGTGGCACGGTCCGGCACGAGCCAGCGCCCTTCATCGTCCATCACCGCACGCCCGCCGCGCACCGGAACGGCAGCGGCATCGCCAGCCGGCGCCACCACCCCGAGCACCCACGCCTGGCCGAGCCGCATGACGGAGCGCACCAGCGGGCGCTGCAAGGCGCGCCAGCCAGCAAAGAACGTGAGGCCATCGATGCAGGCGCAGCATATCGGGCGTGGCGCTGGCGGCAAGATGATCCGCGTTGCAGCACCGGCGCGCTCGGCGCCTGGAGCCGACTCGCTACGATCGGCCGCATGAAGATGAGAGCTCAGAGAACCTTCGCGTCGCCCCGCCACGGGTGGCTCCGTCTTGCCGTTGCGGTGTGCGTCGGTCTGTGGCTGCTGCTGACCATCGATGCGATGGCGCAGGTGCGCACCCAGCAGATGCCTGTGCCCGCGTTCAGTGCGCAAGTCACCGACCTCACGGGCTCGCTCTCTGCCGCGCAGCGTGAAGCCCTGGCGCAAAAGCTTGGCGTCTTTCAGACACAACACGGCCCGCAACTGGCGGTGCTGCTGGTGCCCACCACGGGCGCCGACGCGATCGAGCAGTACGCGACGCGCGTGTTCGACGCCTGGAAACTCGGCAATGCGAAGGACGATGACGGCCTGCTGCTGCTCGTGGCACTGGAGGACCGGCGCATGCGCATCGAAGTCGGCCAGGGCCTCGAGAGCCGCGTGCCCGACATCGTTGCCGGCCGCATCATCGACCAGCAGATGACGCCGCGCTTCCGGCAATCGGATGTCTACGGCGGCATCGACGCGGCGGTCGATGCGCTGATCGACCGGCTGGGCGGCAGCACGGTGGTGGGCCAAACCGAGGCCGGTGACGAATCGCCTGTCATCTCCTCCGAAACGCCGATGGACGATGCGCCCCGCGAGCGGCACGTGACGCCGTTCGGTTGGGTCTTCTTCGCCGCGTTCGCCGCCCTGCTCGGCTACAGCAGCTACCGCTGGCGCGCCATGCGCTTCGTGACGGCCGGCCTGGCGGTCATCGCCGCGGCGATCTGGGGCGTGTCGCGCCTCGTTGGCAACGGGGAAAGCGCGTTCCTGGTGGTGATTGGCGGTGGCTTCGCGGCCGTCTTCGGTTCGTTGATCCTGGGCATCACCGGCTTCGGCATGCTGGCGGCCTATCGCAGAAGCCGGACCGTCTTCACGGGGCAGTGGCTGATCGTGCTCGGCATCACGGGCTATGTCGCTTACGCCAACGAAGGCGAGTGGATACCGATCGCCATCGCGGCAGCGCTGTCGATGCTGTTCGTGTTCGCAGGCTCGCTGGGTGGCAATGGCGGGGGCGGCAGCAACGATGACGACGATGACTCGTCGAGCAGTTCATCGAGCAGCAGCTCATCGTCCAGCAGCAGCAGTTCTTCGGGCGGTGGTGGGTCGAGCAGCGGTGGCGGTGCGTCGGGCAGTTGGTAGCGCCGTCGCGAAGCCAATCGCGCGCCGGCGTCAGATCAGCGCGAGGTCCTTGGGTGCGACATCGCCGAAGACGTGCTCGAGCTGCGCCGGCGACAGCCCGTACATGCGCGCGAACAGGCCGCCGAGCACCGCGCGGTATTCGTTGAGCACGGGGTGGTCGCGGTTCTGGAACAGCGCGGCCGGCTGCGTCAGCACGACCTGCTCGCCCACAACGCGGCCGCCGGCCCGCGCCGACAAGCCACCGCCGAGCACCCAGTACACCGTGCCGTGGCCGTGGTCGGTGCCCTTGTTGCCGTTCTCGCGAAAGGTCCGGCCGAACTCACTGATGACCACCACCACCGTGTCGCGCCACGCGTCTTCGCCCATCGCCTCGGCAAAGCCCGCGACGCCGCGCCCCAGTTCGTCCAGCCGATTGGCCAGGTAGCCGGTGGCGGCGCCCTGCCCCACGTGCGTGTCCCAGCCGCCGACGTCGACGAAACCGAGGTCAAAACGCTCGCGCATGAGGCCCGCCATGCGGCGCGCCACCCGCTCGAAGCCCCTGGACGACATCGCGTTGCGACTGGCGGTTTCCATCTCGGCCTTGACGGCGCGCTGCACCTCGTCGCGCACCGCGAAGCCTTCGGCGACCGACTGCGCGAGCGCGGTGTTGCGGTACATCGCTTCGATCACCTGACTCTGCTTCGCATCGATCGCCTGCCGGCCGACTGCGCCGAGCGCCATGTTGGCGGCGCGCGCGTCGCCCCGCAGCACGATCGGCAACTGGTCGGTGAAGGCGATGGGCGACACTGCCGGGAGCGGGCCGCCGCCCAGCACACCTGCGAGCCGGTTCAGAAAGCCCGAGCGGTAATCGCGCCTGCGATCGAGCGCCTGGCCGAGCTCGATCGAGTCCTGCGTCTCGAAGTGGCTGCGCGTCAGGTCGTCGGTGCCGGCGAACGGGATGAAGGTGGCCTGCTTCTTCTCGAACAGCGGCAGCACGCTCGCGGCCAGCGCGGGATGCAAGCCCCACTGCGCATCGAGCGGCAACGCGCCGCCCGGTTGCCCGGGACGTGCGATGGCGAGGCTCGGCCGCGACGCGTCGTAGAAATCCCTCGCCGCCCCGGAGACCGGGACCAAGAGGTTGGCGCCGTCGTAGGCACCGCGCAAGAACACGACCAGGAGCTTGGCGTTGCCGGCCGATGGCGCGGCGATGAGTTGTCCGACGCCGGTGGCGAGTGGCACGGCAGCGAGGGATTTGAGGAGTGCGCGACGTTGCATGGCGAGTCCTTCAGCGGTTCATCCACTCGGGCGAGGCGAGCAGAAAGGTGTTCCAGTCCTGCGGCGACTTCGCACCCGCGAGCGCCGTGCGTGTGTCGGCGCTGAAGCCCGGCAGCGCGACCCGCACGGCGGCCGAATCCGCGAGCAACGGATACGCGGGTTTCTCGAGCGGCCCCGCATCGTCGGTGCGGAACAGCACCGCGCCGTTGGCGCCGATCGCGCGCGCGATCTCGAAGCGCGTCGTCATCTGTCCCGCGCTCGCCCACTCGGCCTGCGTGAGCGGATAGCCGTCGGGCGTCTCGTGGCCGTACAGCGGCTCGCCCATGCGGTTGATCCAGTCGAGGATCGGGTTCGTGTTGCGCACGACGCGATCGTCGTAGGCGAGGCGCACGCTACCGATCGCGTAGTGCACCGGATCGCGAAACTTGTGGCCGAGCGACGCGGTGAACTCGGGCGACGCGAACAGCGTGGCGAGCGTCGCGGCGATGTCGCCGTCGCTCTGCGTGAACGTCACCGCCATGCGGTCGACCAGCGCCGGAGGCGGCGCATCGGAGACGAAATACACCGCCAGCTTGCGCGAGATGAAGCGTGCAGTTGCTGGCGCGCGCGCCAGGCGGTCGATCGCCTCGTCGACCTCGGCCATGCCGCGCTGCGTCATCGGCCGGCCGAGCAGCGTTTTCGCGCCGTAGTCGTGGCGCTGCGGATTGAACTCGAACAGGCCGAGGCGCAGGTAGTCGCCCGCGCGCTCGGCGCGCAATCGCGGCGGCGGCTCGTCAGCTGCGCGAAGCGTGAAGCCGACACCCGTCAGCACGCGCGCCAGCGCCTGCACATCGCCCTGCGAGTAGCCGCTGCCAACGCCCAGCGTGTGCAGCTCCATCAGCTCGCGCGCGTAGTTCTCGTTGATGCGGTTGGAAGCGTTCTGCGCGTTGTCCAGATAACGCAGCATCGCCGGGTGCCGCAGCGTCGCGCCCAGCAGGTCGTGGAATTTGCCCAGTGCATGCGGACGGATCGCCGTTTCCTCGTAGTCACCGACCAGCGCGCGGAGGTTGCCTTTGCGCGCGTTGACGTTGAAGTGATTGGTCCAGAACCAGGTCATCTGCTCTTGCAGCTGGTTCGGCGAGTACAGCGCCCGCAACACGAAGCGCTGCTGCGCTTCGCGCGCCAGTCGCGTGAGTGCTTGCTGGTACGCCTGCCGCGCGGCCTTCTTCTGCGTCTCGTCGGGCAGTGCGTCCGCGGCCTTGCGCTGCGCATCGAGCGAGATCGCGAGCTGGTCGACCGGCGTGTGCGAGAGCGTCATCGCATCGATCTGAGCCTGCGCGGCCGGCGGGAGCACGGCGGGCTTGGGATGCAGCTGGGCCTGCAGCCATGGGCCAGCGCCTTGGCGCGCGAGCTGTCGCTCGGTGCTCGGGTTCGCTCCCCAGCTCAGCCGGTCGAGCCAGCGCAATCGCGCCACCGTATCGGCCGGCGCCAGGTCAGGCGCCGACGCGCAGCCCGCGAGGCAGAGGCCAATGGCCGCTGCAATCCACCAGGGTCGGGAATGGAACATGCCCCATTCAACCCCCGTGCGCCTTGCTGCGTTGACGCCTTTACGTGAACGCCGGGTAAACCTAAGCCGCGACGACCGGCTGTTGCTGGCCGGCGCCGGCGATCTGCCGCAGCGCACGCTCGAACACTTCGACCGGCTGGCCGCCCGAAATGAGGTGCTGGTTGTTGATGATGATCGCGGGCACCGAGTGGATGCCGGCCTCGGTGTACATGCGTTCGCGAGACCGCGTTTCGGTGGCGTACTCGTCGCTCGCCAGAATCTCCCGGGCGCGGGCGGTGTCCAGACCGACTGCGCCTGCCAGCTGCACCAGGACCTCGGGGTCGGACGGATTCTGACCTTCGGTGAAGTAGGCCTTGAGCAG